>DUVX01000012.1 GCA_012840855.1 Bacillota bacterium
CCCTACCAGTAAAAGCTGAACTTTACCGTAAATCGAGACCCCGGTACCCCCTCACCCTGTCCCTCTCCCTCGAGGGGAGAGGGAACCAAACGCAAACCCCCCATCAGCAAAACCCGGACTTCACCGCAAATCGAGACCCCGGTCCCCCCCTCACCCTGCTCAATATTCCCCCTCCCCCTTGATGGGGGAGGGCTGGGGTGGGGGTGAAACCCTACCAGTAAAAGCTGAACTTTACCGTAAATCGAGACCCCGGTACCCCCTCACCCTGTCCCTCTCCCTCGAGGGGAGAGGGAACCAAACGCAACACCCCCATCTAAAAAGCAACCGTTGGTAAAGAAAAGGCATCGTCCCCGTTACTCGTCTCCATTACTTACTAAAAGAAGCCCCCTCTCCCTGTTCTGGAGAGGGGGCTCATTGTTTTCTGCCGGTGAGTAATGGGAACCGTCCCCGTTACTCACGTTATTCACCGTTACTCAGGCGAATGCTTCGGGAACGTCTTTGAGGACGGCGTAGCTAAAGACGGGGCCGTCTTTGCAGACGTAAAGGTTCCCCGCGTTGCAGCGGCCGCATTTGCCGATGCCGCACTTCATCCGGTTTTCCAGGGTGGTGTAGATCTGTTCGTCGGCAAAGTTCAGCTTCTTTAAGTTCTCCAAAACGAAGCGGATCATGATCGGCGGGCCGCAGGTAATGGCGATGGTGTTCTCGGGCGAGGGGTTGACCTCCATCAGCAGCGAGGGCACGAAACCGACATAGTGAGGCCATCCCTCTTCTTCGATATCAACGGAGAGATGACAGCAGACCCCATCAACCTTCGCCGTCTCGGCAAATTCCTGCTTGAAACAGAGATCCCCCGAGGTGCGGGCGCCGTAGATCGTGGTCAGACCGGCATAATCGCTTAAATTGGCCTTAACATACTCTACGATGGGGCGCAGGGGCGCCTGACCGATTCCGCCGCCGATAGTGAGGATCTCCTTTCCCTTCCAGTCATCCACAGGGAAGCTGTTCCCGTAGGGGCCGCGCACGGTCATCTTGTCTCCTGCCTCGAGCTGATGCAGCGCCGAGGTTACCTTACCCGCGCGCATCACCGAGAAGCGCAGGTAACCCTTTTCTGTGGGCGATGAAGAGATGGAGATCATGCTTTCGCCCACGCCGAGCAGACCGATCATGGCGCACTGGCCCGGCCGGTGGCTCCAGCTCTCCCGTACCGCCGCATCATCGAGCACTACCTTGAAGGTTTTGATGCAACGATCCCCGTAGGTTTCATTCCAAACCTCCTCTACCGTAGCAGTAAAGGGGATATAAGGATTCACGTAATCTTTCATTGCGCCGCCTTCACCTGCCTTAGAATGTCGATAAGGTCGATATTGACCGGGCAAAGGGTGGAGCAGCGCCCGCAACCGACGCAGGCGATCACCCCGAACTTATCGACAAAATACGAATATTTGTGATTGATCCGGTTCCGCGTGCGCTCGCGACGGGTGGGACGGGGGTTGTGCCCCGATGTATGCTTCGTGTATTCGGCAAACATGCACGAATCCCACATCCGGCAGCGCCGTCCCGCAGAACCCTCTATTTCATCCTGAATGTCGAAACAGTAACAGGTGGGGCAAAGATAGGTACAGATCCCGCAGCCCAGGCAGGGCGCCGAGATCCTCTGCCAGAGCGGATCTTCCCACAGCTGCGGTAGCGCTTCCGGAATCCCCTCGGGATCTATGCCCCGCCTGATCTTCTCCCGGGCCCCCTTCGCTAGCTGCTCCTTCTGCTCGAGCGCATCGGCGGGAGCCTCCTCGAGAAGATCTTTCATCTCCTCGACAATTGCTTTGCCCTTCTCCGTTACCGTTTCCAGGAGATAGCTCTCCCCTAGATCGGTCATCAGGATATCCAGCCCCTCCGTGGAGTCCGGGCTGCCGCCCACCGAGGGGCAGAAGCAGTTTAGCTCCGGCTCATTGCAGGCCAGGCCGATGAGGGTGGTCAGCTCCCGCCGCTTCAGATAATAGGGATCATCGAAGTCCCAGCGGAAAAGGTTCTCCACCAGCGCCATCGCCCGGGCATCGCAGGGGCGCACCCCCAGCAAGACCATCTCCTCGTCCAATCCGGGAAATTCCAGCTCTTCCTTCCCCGTAGAAAAACGGTAAAGGGTCTCCGTCTGGGGAAAGAGCAGCGCCTTGGGGGGGACCGTGGTATTACCCTCATCGAGCTCCACTGTCTCGCCCTCCGCTACGGGAGCGTACTTCTTTACTTCTCCCTGCACCGCCGGCGCCCAGAGGTTCTTGCCGGAAAGCTTCCCGATAAATTCAGACCATTTCTCCTTGTTCAACAGCATCGCTGACATATCGCTCTCACCCACCTCTACAAGATAAATTCCTCTGGGTCATCAGGCTTAAAGCTGGCCTGGAACGGTTCAGCCTCGGGATCAAGCCCCGGTTCAAACCCGTACTCTTCTCGCACCGTCCGGGCGAGCTTCCGGTTCAATTTGCCCAGGGGGATCCCTACCGGGCAGACCCGTTCGCATTCGCCGCATTCAACGCAGCGCCCGGCGAGATGAAAAGCCCGGGCCAGGTGAAAGGCGGTATTTTCCGAAAAGTTGACGGCACGGTTGACCCAGATCGGGTCGAGGCGATCGAGGATGCAATCTTCGCAGTAACACAGGGGGCAGGCATTCCGGCAGGAGTAGCAGCGGATGCACTTGGAAAATTGCTCCTCCCAGTAATCCCACCGCTCCGCCGCCTCTTTTGCTTCTATTTCAGCCACGCCGCTGTCTTCGGCAACGGCCCAGGGCTCCACCGCCTCACCGATGGTGATATCGCTGAGCACCGGATTGGGATGGCGGCAGAGGCGGCATTTTTCAGCGAGCACCTCGGCACGGGGAATCGTGATTTCTTCCTCCCCACGGATCAGCAGAAAATCTTCCCCCTTCCAGCCGATCTCAGCTGCTACATCCGTCTCCGGGTATCTCTCTGCCAGCAGCTTCCAGTCGATCATCCCCGGGCAGGGCATCCCGATAACGACCACATCTTCACGCTTGATCCCCTTCTCCACGATCAGCTGAGCTACGGCCCGGCTGTCGCAACCTTTGACCAGCAGGGCCACCTTGCGCGTATCGGCCTCCTGCCCCCGGGGAACAGGCAGTTTTTCCGTAAGTGTCAGATAATTGGCCAGATTGGCGATGCAGAGGGGTGAGAAAATCAGCTCATCGACTCCGGCGGCGTCTTCGATAAAATGAGGTGCCACGCGGTAGCCGAAGGTGCCCCGGCGCCAGCCGATCAGGTATTTAACGTCGTCCCGGGAAACAACCTCGGCCGCAGTTTTGCGTAATTTGTCCAGATCCATTATTTCCCCTCCTCACCAGCCGATCTGCCGGCGCCTGAATTGATCGAACGGTCCGGCAGCGATGGCATCTTCCACTGCTTTTTCAACAACCTCTTTCCATTTATGCCCCTCCGAAGCGGAGACCCAGCTCATATTGAAACGGCGTGGATCGACGCCGGTGAATTCGAGAAGCTCTTTAAGCAGCTTCAGGCGGCGCCGGGCGTAGTAGTTCCCCTCCATATAATGACAATCCCCAGGATGGCATCCCGAGATGAGCACCCCGTCGGCGCCCTGCTGCAGGGCGTTGACCACGTAAAGGGGATTGACCCGGCCCGAGCACATCACCCGGATGATCTTCACATTTGCCGGGTACTGGATCCGGCTCGTTCCGGCCAGGTCTGCACCGGCGTAGGTGCACCAGTTACACAGGAAAGCAACAATGTTCGGCTTGAATTGCTCGCTCATTCAATTCCCCCCAGTGCCGCAATTTGTGGTAGAATCTGCCGATCCCGGAAGGAGCGCGGCTGAATCGAATTGGAGAGACAGCCCGCCGAACAGGAACCGCAGCCCTTGCAAAGAGCCTCGTTGACCCGGGCCACCTCCACCATATTGCCCATCCGGTTGATCGTCACCAGCTCGATGGCGCTGTAAGGGCAGATCGATACACAGAAACCGCAGCCCCGGCAGGTATCTTCGATCACCTCGGCTACCTGGGCGTCGATGGCCACCTTTCCGCGGGCCAGCGGGATCATCGCCGAGGCGGCCGCACCCTTGGCCTGGGCGACGGTGTCGGGAATATCCTTCGGCCCCTGGCAGCATCCGGCCAGGAAAATGCCGTCGCTGGCGGTATCCACAGGCCGCAGCTTCGGATGCGCTTCCATTAGAAAGCGATCGGGTGACTGGGAAAGCCGCAGCAGATCGATGATCTTGCGATCGTCGCTGCGGGGCGTCAGGCCCACCGCCAGAACAACAAGGTCGAACTTATCCTCGCGGGGCGTGGCCGTCAGCGTATCTTCCACCTTGACCACCAGCTTGTTACCCTCCTTGAAGATCTCCGAAGGATTACCCCGCACGTAGCGGATCCCTTCGCGGCGGACACGATCGTAAAATTCTTCAAAGCCCTTCCCGAAAGCCCGCACATCGATATAGTAGACCTTGACCGTGGCATCAGGAATCTTATCCTTGATCAGGTGGGCCTGCTTGGCGGTATACATGCAGCAGACCCGCGAGCAGTATTCGTTGCCCACGCTCTGATCGCGCGAACCCACACACTGGATAAAGGCGATCTCTTTGGGGACGATCTTCTCCTCTCCATTGTCGACGAGGATCTCGCCGCCGGTGGGACCGGAGGCGGAGACGAGGCGCTCCATCTCCAGGCCGGTGATCACATTGGGATAATCGCTGTAGCCGTATTCGGGCTTTTTGTTGGCATCGAAGACATCAAATCCGGTGGCCACAATGATGGCGCCCACCTTGAAGGAGACGATCTCGTCTTTCTGCTCAAAATCGATCGCCCCGGGCTTGCAGGCATCGACGCATTTCGGGCTCTTTCCGCAACGGCCCCGGGTCAGGAAGAGGCATTTTTCCGGATCGATCGTATATTTTGCCGGCACCGCCTGCGGAAAAGGCAGGTAGATGGCGCTGCGCTTGCCCATCCCCTCGTCGAATTCACTGGGGAAACGGTTGGCCAGCCGGCAGGCCTCGGCGCAATCACCGCAGCCGGTGCACTTGCTCACATCCACATAGCGCGCCTTCCGGCGCACCTTCACCTCGAAGTTGCCGACGAAACCGCTCACTTCCTCCACCTCTGAATAGGCCAGCAGCTCTATATTGGGGTGGTTGGCCACATCGACCATCTTCGGGGTGAGGATACAGGCGGAGCAATCCAGCGTGGGGAAGGTCTTATCGAGCTGGGCCATCCTTCCGCCCACAGAAGGGCTCTGCTCCACCAGGTAAACCTTGAACCCGGCATCAGCGATATCGAGCGATGCCTGGATGCCGGCGATACCGGCCCCGATAACGAGGGCCGCCGGTTCGGCATCCACCTCCCGGGGAGCCAGCGGTTCGAGCAGACGCACTTTGGCTACAGCAGCGGCGACGAGATTCTTCGCCTTGGCGGTAGCCTCTTCCCGATCCTGATGCACCCAGGAGCACTGCTCCCTGATATTGGCCATCTCCAGGAAGTAGGGATTCAGCCCCACTTCCTGGAGAGCCTTGCGAAAGGTGGGCTCATGCATGCGCGGCGAGCATGATGCCACGACGATGCGGTTGAGCCCATATTCCTTGATATCGTCTTTGATCAGGAGCTGCCCGGGGTCGGAACACATATACGAATAGTTGCGTGCAACTACAACGTTTGGTAAACCCTGCGCATAATCTGACACCGCCTCCACATCAACGGTGGCGGAGATATTGATCCCGCAGTGGCAGACGTAGACGCCCAGTTTAGGTTTTTCCGTCATCTGCTTACTCATCCTCCCACAGAGATTCAGCTCAGGCAGCAGCGCTATCCCTTCAGCTCTTTCAATTTTTCGGTCAGTTGAGGCACAATCTTGTGCAGATCATCGATGATCGCATAGTCGGCTTCGGCAAATATGGGCGCATTGGGATCCTTGTTGATCGCCACAATTGTTTTGGCGCCCTTGATCCCGGCAATATGCTGGAAGGCGCCGGAGATGCCCATGCAGATATAGAGCTTGGGCTGAACGGTCTTGCCCGAGGTGCCCACCTGGCGATCGTCCGGCAGCCAGCCGGCGTCGCAGGCGGCGCGTGAGCCGCAGAGATCGGCCTTGATCACCTCGGCCAGCGCTTCGGCCACGGGCAGATTCTTATCCTCTTTTAGGCCCCTCCCGATCCCCACAAGGATCTCCGACTGGGTGATATCGACATCACCGATCTCAGCCTCGATATACTCCACGAACTTGCGATAATCAAGATCTTCCTTCAGCGGAGAGTCGATCTTCTCTACCGCGCCGGCGGTGGAAGGATCGGGGGCCTCGAAGGCCGCCTCGCGGACCGTCACCAGACCGGTGTCGGCCTCTTTCAGAGCCACCTGCGCGTTGACCTTGCCGGAATAAAGCTGCCTGGTGGCTTTGATAACGCCTCCCTCTACCTCCAGCCCGATAATATCGGGGACGAAGGGCAACCCTTTCTCCACGGCCAGTGCCGGGGCCAGATCGACCCCCTGGGCGGTCTGCCCCATCATGACCAGTTTGGGCTTGTAATCATCGATGAGAGCCGAAAGCACTTTCTGATACTTGTCGGAATTGTAATCGGCAAACAGGGGATCATCCACCACAAGAACCTTTACCCCATGGCCGGCAATCTTCTCGGCCATCGGCCCCACCTCGCTGCCCAGCAGCAGCACCATCACCTCGCCGCCCAGGGCCTCCGCAACGGAAGGAGCCAGGGCCAGCATCTCTATGCTGATATCGCGCAGCTCTCCCTGACGGTGTTCCGCCAAAACCAGAACATTACCCATCTAGACCAGACCTCCTTTAACCAGAATCGAAGCCAGTTTTTCAGCCTTCTCTTCGGGCTCGCCTTCGATTATCTCAGCTTTCGATTCCACTACCGGGATATAGAGTTTCTCCAGGACGATCCGGGAGGCTTCCGCATTGACCTCTCCCTCAGGGATGCCCAGGTCATCTAAGTTCATCACTTTCAGCTCTTTTTTCTGAGCCTGGCGGATGCCGCGGATGGGGGCATAGCGGGGTTCGTTGATCCCGGTCTGGATGGTCAAGACCGCCGGCAGGCTGATCTCGACGACTTCACGCAGCCCTCCCTCGAGCTCACGGTGAGCCTTCACTTTGCCGTCTTCAATCTCCACTTTTTTGACGTAGGCGGCATGGGATACCCCGAGCAGCTCGGCCAGAGCCACCCCGGTTGCCGCCTGGCCGTAATCTTCGGCCATACATCCGGTAAAAACAAGATCGAACTCCTGATCCTTGATCGCCCCCGCCAGAACCTTTGCCACCATCAGCGGGTCATGAGCGGCGATCCTTTCGTCCTCGATCCGGATAGCCCGGTCACAACCCTTGGCCATGGCCATACGGATCATCACATCCGAATTCTTCGGACCGATGGAGACCACGGTGACATCGCCGTCATGTTTTTCCTTGATCAGGACGGATTCTTCTACCGCATAGTTATCGGCATCGTTGATATCAAAAGAAAAGCGGCTGCTGTCAACTCCGGTGCCCTCGGAATCAAGCTTGACCTCCGCCTCCGAAGTATCGGGCACATACTTGATGCAGGTAAATATTTTCATTTAATCCTCCACCTCCTGAGCGGAACTTGAATTATCCTGCATTTCCTCCAACTCTCCCAGAATCTCCATAATCTCGGCAACCTGCATCTCCTCCTCGAAACCTTCCGCCTTCAAAGCATCGTCGAGGGTGAGGACACAGAAGGGGCAGGCTGCCGCCACGATATCGGCGCCCAGAGCGTGGGCATCCTTTATCCTTGTTTCTGCCAGACGCTCAATCTTGGACTCCGATTCCACCCACATTTTTCCACCGCCGCCCTCGCAGCAGAGGCTGCGCTCACGATTCCGGTTAAACTCCACCAGCTCCACTCCCTCGATGGCCTGCAGCACGCGACGCGGTTCCTCAAACACACCGCTCTGCTTGCCCAGGTAGCAGGGATCATGGTAGACAATCTTTTTGTGGAGCCCCTTTTCAAAAACCAGCTTCCCCTGCTCCAGCAGCTCTGCCAGCAGCTGCGTGTAATGGATCACCGGTTTATTCAGATCGGGGTAGTGAGTGTTAAAAGTGGTAAAGCAATGCGGCGAAAGGGCCACGATCCGATCGGCCCGGTACTCATTAAGTAGCTCCGTGTTATCTTCGATCAGCATCTCGAAGAGACCATCCTCGCCCAGGGTAAAGATCTCGCTGCCGCAGCAGGTCTCGTCGGTGCCCAGAAAAGCATAATCCACCCCCGCTTTCTTCAGCAGACGGACCATATTCCGGGCGGTAACCTGGACCCGCGGATCGTAAGCGATGGTACAGCAGACAAAGAAGAGATTCTCCACTTTCTGATCGGGTTCGGCGATCCTTACATCCAAGCCTTCCATCCAATCATTGCGGGTAGCTCTCGGCTTATCCCAGGGATTACCTTCCATGAAGGTGCTCTCCAGGGCATCCCGCACCGTCGGCTGGGTCTTGCCGCTCTCCACGACAAGCGAACGCAGCCCGATAAGTACTTCCAGGGGTTTAAGCCCTTTCGGACAGCGGACTGCGCAGGTGTGGCAGGCGGTGCAGTCCCAGATATCGGTTACCCGGGCCAGTTCCTCGAGCAGGCCTTCATCGTAGGCATCGTAGACAAAACGGCGCACATTCAAATTTGTCCGCACCGTCACCGGGCAACCGCCGGTACACCGCCCGCACTGAATACAACCCAGCAGGTCAAACTTTTCAGCAAAAGTTTGGTTTTCGGTAGTCATCTTCATACCCCGCATCAATAAAATATTTTTCCTCCAGGCCGCGGCACGGGCCGGGGAAATGGATAAATCTTGATACCGCTATCACCAACCTCCTTTTGAACTTTAAGAAATAATCCTTTAATGTGTCAATAAAAACCGATAATCTTTCTTGTTTTGTTTCGACGCGTTGTTCCATAAATCCTTCTAGCAAT
This sequence comes from Bacillota bacterium, assembly GCA_012840855.1. Taxonomy (GTDB): domain Bacteria; phylum Bacillota; class Dethiobacteria; order DTU022; family DTU022; genus JAAZPQ01. The sequence continues at coordinate 8,944 of DUVX01000012.1, forward strand.
TCTAAAATGTTTTAAAGCTGTTAATAATGAAGCATGAAGCTGAATAAAACCGCCACTCACGATCTATAATATACAGAAGTGGCAAAGAAATTCAACTAGAAAAACAGCGGTTCGGCTAGTGAGCCCAAAAGTAGCGAATATTGTAGACAATTCAATTAATTAGCCGCGCCACAGCTCCGGTATAACCAATTTTATAGGATGAAGTTTGTAATTTTATGAATTTATTCCTTGTGAAAAAAAGGTATTTCCTTATTTATGTCGAATAGACAATCTTACTTCCTTTTTTTGAGGTGAACACAATGACAAAGGGTAACGGCAGGTATCATCTCCTGCAAAAGATCGAGACTTTAAGAGAGGAACTGCACCGGCAAACTGATTTTACCAGGCACGATGCCTTGAAAATAAGCGCCGAGCTGGACCAGTTAATCCTTGAAGCGATGAAAACCCAGGATGGCAATAGACCAGGCTGATCCGAAGCTAATCGCCGGCCTTGAGCAGCCTTACGGGGATGCGATGATCGCCCACACGGCGGGTCAACTTTAGCTGATCAAAATGCTCGAGCAGGGGCTGTACGATCTTTCTTGAGCTGCCCGTTAGATCCCGGAATTGAGCCAGGGTAATCGTCTCAGCAGAGGCAAAGTGACGGCGCAGCAGCTCCACCGCCGCCCCGTATGCCTCCTGGTGAAAGTAAAGCTCATCGTTTATCTTGACCAGCCCTTTGATGGACAGCAGATAGCTGTAGTAATCCTCGCCCCCAGGGCCCCTGATCCCCACCCGTTCCAACGCTTCTTTTGCTGTGGGGGGCTGAAAACGGCCTCGGGAATAGAGCTCCAGGAGTTTATCCAGTTGCGCCTGCTCTTCAGGCGTGGGCCTGGGCAGAAAACCCATCCGGCTGACTCGCTCCTCTTTGAGTTCAACCAGATCTTTTTCCTTTAGCCGCTCCAGGAATAGATCGTATTCCCGCAGCCCCAGAACGCGGGGTAGCGCTCCTTTAAGCTGTGCCCGGGAGACACCCGGGAGCAGATGATGGCGGCGATGGTACTCTTCTATTTCCTGTAGCGCCCGGCGCTCCCATTCTTCCAGGTTGTCGCGGGTGAGGTAGCACCGGCCCAATTTCCCCACAGTGCCTTTCTCCACGAGCCCTTCCAGAACCCCTTGCAGTCGCTTCTCATCGAGGCGGGTCACCGGGCCCAGGCGATCGGGGGCGGCGATGAGCATATCTGACAGTTTCCGGTAGACGTAGGCCTCATCACCCCCCGCCCCGGGGTCCTGCTCCAGCGCCCCCAGATGGGCAAAAGAGGCCCGGCGAAAACGGCGATGCCGCGCAGGTGCAGGATCGAGAACCCGCCCTCCCCCAATTGTGGTCATGGGCGAGTAGGAGCGGGCGATGAACAGATCAGACCTGTCGGCGACGAGCGGCTGCTCCAGCCGGCACTGCACCAGGCGCTTCTCGCCCGGCCTGATCTCCTCGCAGTCGAGCAGCAGCAGCCTCCCCACCGCCCGGGCGGTCCCCAGGAAAATATGAAGGGGATCGAGATTTTTGATGGGCCGCGGCGCCCCCGGCAGCAGCTCGAAGGAGGCATCGAAGGCTGTTGTCGTCCGGTAGTAGCCGGGCGTGGCGACAACAGAGCCGCGCCGGATATCTTTCTTATCCACGGCGGCTATGTTCAAAGCGACCCGCTGCCCCGCCCGGGCTCTCTGCCGGTCGTGCTCGTGCACCTGAATATTGCGCACGCGCGTCTCCAGGCCGGGGGGAACGATCTCCACTTTGTCGCCCACCCCCACGCTCCCGCGAAAAAGTGTTCCCGTGATCACGGTGCCGAAACCGGCGATGCTGAAAGAGCGGTCCACCGGCAGCCGCAGCGGTCCCGCAGAATTGCGGGGAGGAAGATCCCCGGAGACCGAGACGATCAGTTCTTTCAACGCGGCGATCCCCTTGCCGGTAAAAGCGGAGACCCGCTGTAACGGTGATCCTTCCAGAAAGGTCCCCTCCAGCGCAGCGGTGATCTCCTCCTCGATGAGCTCCATCCATTCCTCATCAACAAGCTCGATCTTGGTGATCACGACGATCCCTTTCTGCAGCCCTAAAAGCTGCAGGATCTGCAGATGCTCTTTCGTCTGCGGCATGATCCCCTCAGTGGAGTCGACTACCAGCAACACCAGATCCATCCCGGCAGCACCGGCGAGCATATTGTGTATAAAGCGCTCATGGCCGGGGACATCTACGATACCGGCCAGGCGGCCTCCGGGTAGCTCCAGGGGGGCGAAACCCAGATCGATGGAGATACCGCGTTTTTTTTCCTCACGCAGCCGATCGGTATCAACGCCGGTGAGCGCTTTGATCAATACCGTCTTACCATGATCGACATGTCCGGCAGTACCGATGATCAGATCCTTCACCTGGACCAACCCTTCCTCTTATTTGCGGCAGGCCCGGAACAGACCGGGCAAGCCCGGTAGATTTACTGTGGGGTCCCCCCCCCTGCTGCGGCAAAAAGGGCCCGTAGCAGCAAGGGATCCTGCTCCGGGAAGACGGTGCGCAGATCAAAGAGCAGTTTTTCTTGCTGCAGCCGCACCAGCACCGGCGGATCGCCGCAGCGCAGCCGGCCGGCCACTACCGCCGCCTCCAAGCGCGGGGGCTGCAGGGAGAGAAGCACCGTCGGCAGCTCCGCCGTGGGGAGGGCGCCACCGCCAACCCGGGACGTGCCCTCCCAGAGGCCGACGGCCCCTTCACCGAAGCGCTCCTTCAGCGTCGCTGCCAGCGCTTCGGCCCGCTCCTGCAGGCCGGCGAGGGAGAACGTCAGCGCCCGCCAGGCCGGGATGGAGCGAACCGCTCTTTCCTCATCAAGGCAGAGGCGCAGGGTGCTTTCCAGAGCCGCCACCGCCAGTTTATCGACTCGCATCACCCGCGCCAGCTGATTGGTGCGCACTCTGCGGATCAGCTCCTCGCGGCCCACGATGATACCCGCCTGCGGCCCCCCGAGGAGCTTGTCACCGCTGAAGGTGACCAGGTCCATCCCCGCAGCGATGCTGTCCTGGACCCTCGGCTCCGGAGGCAGCCCGTAGCGGGTTGGATCGAAAAGCAGCCCGCTGCCGAGATCCTCCAGGGCGAGGAGATTGCGGTCATGGGCCAAAGAGGCCAGGGCGGCGGCGTCGACGGAAGCGGTAAAACCGATCATATGATAATTGCTCGTATGGACCTTCATCAGCGCGGCGGTCTCATCACTCACGGCGCCCTCGTAGTCGCGCCGGTAAGTCTTGTTCGTCGTTCCCACCTCGACGAGGCGGGCGCCGCTGGCCGCCATTACCTCGGGAAGTCTGAAGGAACCGCCGATCTCTACCAGCTCCCCCCGCGAAACGATCACTTCTTTACCGGCGGCGCAGCTGTTCAAGATCAAAAATACGGCGGCGGCATTGTTGTTTACCACCACCGCCGCCTCTGCTCCTGTAAGTTCACAGAGAAGACCCTCCAGGTGAGCCTGCCGCGAGCCGCGGCGGCCGTCTTCAAGGTCGATCTCCAGGTTGCAATATTGCTCCATGATCCCCGCCACCGCCTCCGAAGCGGCGGCGGCCAGGGGGGCCCGTCCCAGGTTTGTATGCAGGATGACCCCGGTGGCGTTGATCACCGGGCGCAAGCCCGGGCGGGCCCTTTTTTGAGCCCTCTCAACGGCCTCGCGGGCCAGGGAGGTAACAGAGAGGTCCGACAAACCATCACCGGTTCCGCCGGCCCCGTGGATGATCTTCTCACGGCAGCCCTGCAGCGTCTCCTGGACCGCAGCCAATACGAGCCGGCGCGGCATCCGCCCGAGCAGCTCAGCAAGGGCCGGCTCCTGCAGCAGTCGATCCACCGCCGGCAACTCACGCAAAAGAGACTCTCGATCTGACACGGGCCACCACCTCCCTTAAACTTGATTGCTGATGAGATTATAGCAAGAAAGAAGAGTTCTTGGCAAACAAAGTTAGAAAGACCGTGAGCCCCCAAAACATAAACAAGGGCGGGAGGAGGGCATATATTAAGAGCAGCGCCGTTTCTTGTTTCGGCTACAGCGATGGGAAGCTGTCCCGCCGCAACAGGGTTGGGGCGGAACATCATGGGGGGGAAAACCCGTAAAGTGGAGAAGAAAGAGAACCGGGGCTCGCAGCGCGCCTCTTTGCCCCACTGGGTCTTCAGGCGGTGGCCGCAGCAGAAGACGCCCCACAGGACAGATAGCGCTAGCGCTGCGCTCATCGCCCTTGAGAAAAGGCTGCGCCGCGAGATCGGAGAAAGCGGAGTGCAGGTAAGGCTCGCCCTTTACGATTTTGCCGCAGGGTCGGGCCTGGAGGTAGAGGCCCATCGTAAATTTTACCCGGCCAGCATGATCAAGGTGCTGCTACTGCTGGCAGCGCTGGAGCAGGCGGAGCAGGGGAGGCTGGCGCTGGAAGAGCCCTACCGCCTTCGGGAAAGCGATAAGTATGCCGGCAAAAACCCCGTGGTCGGAACGGGGATTTTGCGGTATGCAGCTGCGGGAAATACCTACAGCACCGGTGAGCTGCTTTACCTGATGATCGCTCTCAGCGACAATGTGGCTACAAATATTATCTTCGAGCGGATCGGCGCGGCGGGGTGTGCCGCCACGGCAAAGAGGCTCGGGCTCAGGGAGAGCGCCTTCACCAGGAGGTTTTACGATCTGGAATCGGAAAGCTCCTCGAATCGGTCCACGGCCGGTGATCTGACCCGGATGTTGCTGGCCCTGCATAAGCGGGAAGCGGCTGGAGAAACGCTCACCCGCCGCGCCATCGCGATGATGACAGCCACCGTGGACAAGAACCGGATCGGCCGCCATATCGGGAGCGAGGCGATAGTCGCCAACAAGGTCGGCACCGTCGGCAGCATCGTCGGCGATATGGCTCTAATCTACTTTCCCCGGCGGCCGCCGCTGGCCCTCACTATCGCAGTGGAGCAGCCCCCTGCACAGGGCGAGGCAGCCCGCCTCATCGGCGCCCTCGCCGGGGAGATCATCAGAACCCTGTCCACCTATCCCCCGGTATAGTTCATCTTCAGCCTGAAGCGCCGCAGCACCTTGATGATGCGACACCCCAGCAAAAGGTAGAGTAGCAGGTTACCGAAAGCATGAAAGCAATCGAAAGGAAAACTGGCGCCATAGGCCAGGAGAAAAGAAGACCAGTTCAGCGGCTTGATAAAGAAAACCACAAAAAAAAGATTCATCAGCCAGCCGAAGAGAAAACCCCAAAGGGTATTGAAAACTGCCATCGCCGCGCGGCTCATACCGGGGAAATAGCGGCCCAGCGCTCCGGCGCTGGCTCCGGCCAACCCCCAGAAAAGCATCTGGAAGGGGGTCCAGGGGCCCTGCCCCAGGAAAAAATTTGATCCCAACGCCCCCACCGCACCGACCATGAAGCCGGCCTGCCCTCCGAAAACATAGCCGGATACGATGGCGATAAATGTGGTGGGCTGGAAGCCGGGTAGGGCAGCGAAGGGAATTCGGCTCACTGCCGCCAGGGCCGCCAGGATAGCGATCACCCCCACCTCCCGGGCAGAGATGGCGCTTCTCTCGAAACGGATAAAGAAGAGCACCAGCGCCGCCAGCAGCAGCGACGCCGTAAAGACTGCCCAGTGCTGCAGTAAAAAGGGCAGCTGCCAGTGCGCCGCTGCGAGGAGCCCGGCGGTGCAAAGAACAGCAGCGCCCATCTTGATCCAGCGATCAGCCGCTCCGTCCGCCATAAGCTCTCCCCCCGTTAATTGTACTAAGCCCTTCTTCAACAGTGAGCACGTTGCCGGCCCGGCCCCGGAAGAGCCTGGCCATCTGGGGAGCATAGAAAATTGATTCCCTTAGAATTTCCCGCGGACCCTCGCTGACCACCGTCCCGTCAAAGAGCAGCACCACCCGCTCGCCGTAATCCACGGCAAATTCCAGGTCATGGGTCACCAGGACCACCGTCCCCCCGGCGGCGACGATCTCGCCGAGAAAGCGTCCCAGCTCCCTCTTCAGGCGATAATCAAGGCCCCGGGTGGGCTCGTCGAGCAGTAGCAGCGGCGGTTCCGTCACCAGCACGGAGGCCAGGGCCACCCGCTGGCGCTCACCGCTGCTCAGATCACGGGGGTTGAGCCCCCGCAGGGGCTCAAGCGCCAGCCGCTTCATCATCTCCGCGCAGACCCCATTATCGGAAAGGCCGAAGTTGTCCAGGGTAAATTTGAGTTCCTCCTCCACCGTATCCCGAGTGAGGTAGTCGTTGGGGTTCTGGGAGAGATAGCCGAGATAACGGCCCATCTGCGAGGGGGCCAGTCCCCTGGTATCCTGGCCCTGCAGCAGGATTTTCCCCCGTTGAGGCTTGATGATCCCTGCCAACAGCTTTAGCAGGGTGCTCTTTCCGGAAGCATTGGGGCCAAGAATGGTGATCAGCTCTCCCGGCGGCAGCTCTAAAGAGAGTCCCTTCATCGCTTCCGTTCCCTCGGGGTAGGTATACCAGAGCCCGCTCGCCCGGATAAGCGGCTCTTTTTTTTGGGTAGAACTCCGCGAAACCGTGGAAAGCGGCAAATGATCTGGAGGAGCGGGAGAAGCGGGCGCTGTTCTCTGCAGTTCGCGCCGCCCCTCCCGTACCGTCAGGGGTACGGGGGAGTCCGCTCCGGATGAGAGTGACGCAAAGAAACGAGCCACCGGCGGAATAAAGGGGAGCCCTTTCCGGAGCTGCCAGCGCGCCGCCTCACCGGGGGCGGCATCGCAGATAATCCTACCTCCCTCCATGATGATGAGGCGGTCGGCCAGATGGTAACAGCGCTCCAGACGCTGCTCGATGAGGATGATGGTGTAGCCCATCTCGCGGTTCAGTGATTCCACGAGGTTGAAGATATCTGCCGCGGCGACGGGATCGAGCTGGGAGGTGGGCTCATCGAGGATGAGAATCCGCGGGTGCATAGCGATAACGGAGGCCAGGGCCAGCTTTTGCTTCTCCCCGCCCGAAAGGTGGGTGGTAAATTGATCACGCAACGGCAGCAGGTTCAAAAAGGTCATCACTTCGGCTGCTCGCCGGAACATCTCACGCCGGGGAAGCCCCAGATTTTCCAGCCCGAAAGCGATCTCTCCCTCCACGGAGGTCATCACCAGCTGGCGCTCCGGATCCTGGAAGACAATCCCCACCGCGCTGTGCCGGGCCCGGCGCCGCCAGCCCTTCAGTTCCGCTCCCGCCAACCGGTAACTTCCCCAAATCTTGCCCCCATAAAACTCGGGGATCAGCCCGGCAAGAAGGCGGGCCAGGGTAGATTTTCCCGAGCCGGAGCCCCCGGTAACCAGGAGCAACTCACCCTCGGAGACCTGTATATTAATTTGCTCCAGGGAAGGCTCGCTGCGCTCCGGATAGTAGTAGGTTAGATCTTCGATCTCAAGTAAGGCCAACGTTGCCACCCCCACCCGATGATTAGCGGTAATAGTATGCTTAACATGACTGCGCTGTAGAAGAACCACCCCGAAACCCCATCGACCAGGCGGCCGAGCTGCGGATAAAATGTAAAATCCGCATATCCCCGCACCCGGGCATAGATGGAGAGAAAGAGGGCCGCCAGGGCGCTGCAAGAACAGAGATAATCGCGAAGGCGGACGGGGTTGCGAAGATAACTGCTGCGGGGGCCGCTGCCGAAGGCGCGGGCCTGCATCGCCTCCGCGGTCTGCAGGGAGCCCTCGAGGGAGGAGACGAGCAGCAGCTCCAGCAGCCAGCCATATTTCTGCAGCCGCTGCCGCAGATTGCCGGTGCCGAAATCAACGCCCCGTAGCTGCTGCACCTCCCGCGCGGCGGACAGCTCCCGGGTCAGTGTGGGGATCATCCGCGTGGCCAGGGAGACGAGGAGCGCCGATTTCCAGGCAAAGCGCGAGAGCAGTCCCGTCACCCGGTCCGGATGAACCTGCGTATTGTAGAGCGCAAAGGCGGTGATGATCGCCAGAAAGCGCATCCCCATAACCGCGCCGTAACAGAGCGCCTCCAAAGTGATGGTGCGGCCGCCGATAAACGGTAATGGAGGCAGTAAAAAAAGGACCGTGTGACCGTTTGACGAAAGCAGCGGATTCATCAGGAGCAGCAGCAAGGCGGGCCAGAGCCCCACCGTCAAGTAGGCGCACCACCCCGCCGCCGCTTCGGCGGTAAAAGCAGCAAGTAGACCCGCCAGCAGTATGCTCACCAGGTATAAAGGGTGGGTCAGGAAAAGGGGCAGCAGTAGAAGGGCGGCCAGATAGCTCAGTATCGCCGCCGGGTGAAGGCTCTGCAAAAAAGTACCCCGATCCCGGTAATACAGATGTTTAAGCATAGCGGTTCCTTTCTATCTTGCACTCTCTCTCACCAGCCCATTTTGGCCCCGTCTTCGCCTGCGCCTATAGATCGCGCCACCGGGGCGGGTCTGCACCAACATTTTCACTGTACCACCAGATCACGCAATCACCCTCCTTAACGACTACATCAGCCGCCGACTTCATGATCTGCTCGTCGTTCAACTGATACATCCAGCCGGACATCCCCTTGTTCTGCATCCCCCCGATGGAGGTGACAAATTTCCCCTGGTGCGACGTCTCGTAGGCGATCCCAGCCGCATCGAGCGTATCGATGACCGTTCCCCTGCCGCCCACAGCCACCCTGTCCCCCTTGAAAACGATCTCTCCCCCGCTGCCGACGATGGCAAGGTTGACCGGGATGGTAAGAGGGGGCTCCTCCCCTGGGGAGCTCTTCGCGGAAGAGTCCTTGATGGAGGTTCCCTTCCCGGAGGGCCTTGTTGATTTGCCTTCCGGGGAAGATTGACCGACGGATTTGCCCGCTGAAGGAGCGCTAGCGGAGCCGGACTCTTTCTCCGGCGCCGGCTCGCTTCCCCCTGAAAAGGCCTTCTCTTCGGTGCTCTGCTCCTTTTCAGCAGGATCGTTCCCCGCTTTTTCCCCATCGGGCGAGGACTGTTCTTCGACGGCACTGCCGGGCTGTCCCGGCTTCTCCACTGCGAGGGGCTCTCCGGAAGCCTCTCCCTCACCCTGCGCCCCCTTCCCCTGTACCGTATACCACACTGGAACCGCCAGCCCCACCAGCAACAGCAGTACCAGCGGTATCATATAGGCCCGTTTCATCGCTGTCCCTCCCCAGCCGCCGGTCGGTGTGGTATACCCCGCAGGGCATACTTTCCTCGCGGCTGTTTATGTACCAAGAGGGCGGATGCAGGAAACGCTTGCCCCGCCCCCTGCCTACTTTCCGATCAATGCAAACTACAGCGTGTCCTGCAGGTAAAAAGTACTCCCAGCGAGAGCAGCACCAACCCCAGGCTGGCGGCGAGCGCCCCTCCGCCCGTGGTAGCCGGAAGATCGCCCTTTCCCTGCTGCTCCTCACCATCAACAGGTTGGGGGGCGCCCTCCTCCTCACCGGATTCAGATTCCGATTCGGGGAAGCCCGCCTGGTAAGATGCTGCCAGCCGTTCAAAAAGGCTTCCCGTAAGCAGATCTCCCACGGCGATGAGCGCCTGGGAGGTGGCCATCGCATCGCTGCCTTCACCTATGTGATGGCTGAAGGAGCCATCCCCCAGCTGATAGGCAAAGAGCGCGTGAATGACGCTCCGGCTTCCCTCGCTCCAGGGAGCGGCAGCGGGATCTTCACCGCAGGCGACGAGCGCCCGGATCACCACCGCCGATGATTCGGCGTTTTCACCCCAGGAGGAAAAACCACCGTTCGGAAGCTGCAGCCCCTTCAGGCAGCCCAGCGCCGCCGCGATGGCTTCCTCCACGCCGGGCCGGTGACGATGATTCACCAGGGCGATGAGCGCCATGGCGGTCATATCGGGGTCGCCCATATCGCCAAAGAGAGTAAATCCGCCGTCGCCCTTCTGTTGATCCATGAGATATTCCACCGCCCCGGCCGCATCATACTGCTCCCCCACCGTATCGAGGGCGATGACGGACCAGAAATGCTCGTTTAGCCAGCCCTCCCCAAAACTCCCATCGGCATTCTGCCGGGCGGCCAGCTCGGCCGGAAGGTTTCTCCCGCCGCTTTTAGCCGGATCGATGCCGCCGGCGATCATCCCCAGGATGGTGGAGGCATAGCCGTTGACAGAGCTTTCCTTGTCGAGTTGGTCTATCTCCCATGAGGGCAGCTGCCAGGGGTCTTTCCCCAGATCCACACCGGCGCCCCATAGCGCCAGGACCTCCTCCCAGCCGCCGAGCGCCGGGCGGTGCTCCCGGTAGTAGGAAACGATGGCGCTCAGCGCTTCCTGCAGATCCACCGGCTCGAGGGAAATCTGTTCATTCAGTTCGGCCCATTTCGGTGCCGGTGTTCCAAAGGTGGCGCTGTAGTACCAGATTACGATGTCCCCTTCTGCCACCTCGCAGCTGTCCGCTCCTACACTCGGAGAGAGATCATTCAAGGTGTACATCCATCCGGCCGTACCCTCCGCTGTTTTTCCGTCAATGGAATTGACAAGGTATCCGAAACTATATTCGATGCCCCCATATGCAAGAGCGGTCGCCTCCAGGGCGCCCAGAGCGGTGGCGCCCCACTTGTTGCCTTCCTCGATAGTGACGCTGCGCGAACCGAAAATGAG
>DUVX01000125.1 GCA_012840855.1 Bacillota bacterium
GCGTCCTGCTCTCGGCAGGCCGGTCCGGCTCCAGGTTTTGCTTCGCCGACCCTTTCAAGCCGCTCAACGCAAATCTCCATCACGCCTGAAGCAGGAGCTCAGAAGCGTGTACATCCCCCTATATTGTTGGGGTCAGGTGTACGTCCCCTCTCCCCTGGAGGGAGAGGGACAGGGAGAGGGGGAAACGGGGTTATCGCCGGCGCTCCAGCACGGTAATGGCGCCGTAGGCGAGGACGCCGGTGCATAGGACCATGGCGTAAACGATGATCTTCTGGCTGGTGGCCTGGATGGCCAGGCTGGAGAAACCGCCGAAGACGGGTCTCGCCGTACCCATCCAGTTGTAGGTTACCAGTAAAATCAGGAAAAATGCTGATACCGCCGGATATACCCGGGGGTATCCTTTTTCCAGGAACATGGCCAGGGTCAGGAGAAGGACGGCAAGGGAGAAAAGAAGAAATCCAGCATAGACGTGGTCCATATGGCGATCCATATCCAGATTCGAGGGGGTCAGGGCCACATGAACGAAGGCGACACCCGCTAGTGCGCCCGACAGCGCTGCAAGGGAGCCCAGCCATCGCGTGATCCGGGAGCGGGCAAAGAGAACAGGTGTGGTGAGAAACCAGGTCAACATGATCAGCCCCACCGTCAGCAGGGCGCCGGTGAACAGGATATGCGAAGCGGTGTTGGGCGCGTAGGACAGGGCTTCGGTTCGCCCCAGATCGCTAAAAAAGTTCTCCCAGAACGAGTAACCCGGCAGCGTACCGTCATCCTGAGTCCCTCCTGTATACAGAAACATGGCCAGCACGGTCAGCACCACAAAAAGCAGACTGACAAAGATTGTCGCACCAAATGAGAACCGGTAAAGCCGGTACTCACGGTTGGTCATAGAACTCACCCCTTCAGCTGATCCGGCAAGCACCCTGTCGGGCCGCCCATTCTATGCTCCATAAATTCTTCATTTGTCTTAATTATCCTGCATTTACCGGGTGAGTAGATACTCCCGGGGATATACTCGCCCCTAGGGGCTGCTGTTGAGCAGGGCAAACCCCCTTCGGTTGCTGCGATAGAGCCCTTTAAAGACTTCGAAATGGCGGTCGTAGATCGGCTTGTTCTTCGGATTGGGTGAAAAAGATCTCCCTACCGGGATCAGCCGTTTCGCTTCGGCGAAAGAGGGGATCAACCCCAATCCCACTGCGATTACCGCCGCCGCCCCTACAGCGCCCACATTTTGCGGGCTCTCTACCGTTTCCACGCCCCTTCCGAGCACATCGGCTAGGATCTGGCAGGTGGTTTCCGAGAGAGCTCCCCCGCCGACGAAACGGACGATGGGCGAGCATTTCACCTTTTTTTCCTGGGCCTTCAGCATCCAGCGCAGGTGAAAGCAGACCCCCTCGAGCACGGCGCGGATTAGCTCCGTCTTGCCCGTCTCCAGGCTGATATTGTAGAAGATGCCGCGGGCCCGGGGATCCTCAAAGGGACAGCGGTTGCCATGCAACCAGGGGGTAAAGATGACTCCGCCGCTACCCGGAGCAGCTGTTTTGATCACCTCGGTCATATAATCATAGAGGCTCTTGTAGATCGCTTCCTTCGTTTCATGGATCGCTTCCTTTTGCAGGTAGATCCCGATCTCGTCCAGAGCAAGGTGATCTTTGACCCATTCGAAACATTTGCCGGCGGTCTCCATCTCGGCGAAGTAATTGAACCTGCCGGGTTGAGCACCCACAATGGCGGCGATCATCGCTGTGGCGTCAACGATGGATCTGTCGACAACGGTAGAGACCCAACCGGAGGTCCCCATGTAGATATGGGTATCCCCGGGATCAACGGCGCCGGCACCGACGCCGATAAGCGAGGCGTCACCGCCTCCGCCGAAGACGGCGGTCCCCGGCGCCAGCCCCAGCTCCCGAGCCGCGTTGGCAGTGATCTGGCCCACACGATCTGTTGACTCGACGATCTCCGGCAGATGGGCCATGTTCACGCCGGTCATCCGGCAGATCTTTTTACTCCAGCCCTGCCGGCCTTCGCGGATATTGTAGAGCAGTGTGGCGAAGGCGGAGTCCCTGGTCATGATGAAGCGATCGGTGCAGCGGTGAATGAGAAATTCTTTTACATCGAGCCATCTGTAAATACGGCTGAAAAGAGCGGGCTCGTTGTTTTGAACCCAGCGGTATTTCCAGACCGGGTCCTTCACGCTTGCCGCCACCGCTCCCGTTTCCCGGATCGACTGGAGCAGCTTGAATATGTTCACCCCGGCTACCTGCAGGCCATGGGCCATCCCCTCCCGCAGCTCCGCCACGGCCCGCTGATCCATGTAGCTCATCGCTCTGCGCAGCGGGCGGCCCTCCTGATCCACGAGAACCAAGCCCTGCATCTGCGAGCAGAAGGAGATCCCTTCAACATTGTGGGGGTCGGTACCGGTTCGGGCGAGCAGCTTCCGGGTAGTGGAGCACATCGCCGTCCACCACTCCAGGGGATCCTGCTCGGCGCCGCCGTTTTCCAGGATATAAAGACCGTATGTGGCCATCTCCGAATCGATGAGCTCGATCTCTCGATTAATGGCAAAAAGGCAGCTTTTGAGACCTGTTGTTCCCACATCGTAAGTGATCACCAGGATAGTATCTGACAAGATAAGACCTCCCGTTTAGCATTTTTCACTTCCGGGTTCCAGCGCACCTTTGAAAAATTTAACGAACTGCTCCACGACAAGATCATCCTGCCCGAAGATATCTTTACCGGCGTAGATCCTGAAACGGTCGCGATAGTAACCGCAGGCGTAGGAAAACTGAAGCATCATGAAAAGGTTATCCAAAAAGAAGGCGAAGAGTTCGGGTGAAATATCTTTTCTGATCTTGCCGCTTTCCCGGGCCTGCCCGATCAGGGCAGTATAGACCCTGGCGGAAAGCGCCTCCATCTCGGCGGCCAGCTGCCAGGTGAGGCCGGCATTGCTCTCGGTGGTCATCTCATTGTAGAGGATGATCAGGTTTTTTTGCTCCCGCGAATGAGACTGAATTACCCGTATGATCTTCTCTATCTTCGAGAGTAGATCTCCCGGTGCAGCCACCACCTCGTCGAGAACCTGCTCCAGTGTATTTACCCCGAACAGGACGCAGGTCAAAAAAAGATCCTCCTTGGTGTTGAAATATTTATAGATTGAGCCCACGCTGATACCCGCATCTGCGGCGATCTTGTTAATATTGGCATTATCAAAGCCTTTATTTGCGAACTCATGCACCGCCACATCGATAATTTTTTTTCGTCTCTCTTCGGGGATGCGATCGAACATCTCCTTGTGATAACTATTTTTCATAAAGACCTCCGTCCTGATCTGCTTGTTTGATCGGAAAACCGTAGTAAGTGACTGCTCACTCACCCATCATTCTAACATATCCCGGCCCGGTTGCGAAATAGTTCCCGCTTCGCTTAATTGTTTGACAGAAAAGAGGTAAAAGGGTAAACTCAAGTTGGTGAGTGACTGCTCACTCATGCTCGTCGGGCACAATTAATCAGGGAGGCGATCTCATGGAAAGAAAATTTGCCATAGCTGAATATCATGATGCCGCCGCGGTTACCCGGCAGCTTGACGAATTGATCAGCAAGCCGATCTATACGATTACAACCGCAGCTCTAAAAAAGTACGAGGAGGAGTACTACGGGAAAAAGTGCAAAAAATCGAAAGAGATCATCGATAAGGCCGTCGGGGTTATTCCCGGCGGTGTACAGCACAACCTCGCTTTCAATCATCCCTTCCCGCTGGTATTTACCAGGGCCGAGGGGGCCTACCTCTATGATATCGACGGCAATAGGTACTACGACTTCCTGCAGGCGGGAGGGCCGACGGTGCTCGGTTCGAATCCCCCCGCCGTCCGGGAGAAGGTCCTGGAGCTGCTCAACGATTGCGGCCCTTCCACGGGGTTGTTTCACGAATATGAATATAAGCTGGCCAAGAAGATCAGCGAACTGATGCCTGCGGTGGAGATGTTCCGCATGCTCAACTCGGGCACAGAGAGCTGTATGGCGGCTTTGCGGGTGGCACGTCTGGCTACGGGGAAGAAGCGTATCCTGAAAATGGGGGGCGCTTACCACGGCTGGAGCGATCAGCTGGCATACGGGATCCGCGTACCTGGTTCGAAATGGACCCAGGCTCCCGGTATACCGCTGCCGATCTTCAGGTACACCCAGGAATTTTTCCCCAACGATCTGGATGATCTGGAAAGGAAGCTCTGGTGGAACCGGTTGCGCGGCGGTACCGCTGCTGTTCTCATCGAGCCGGTGGGCCCGGAGAGCGGCACCCGCCCGCTGGATTTTGAGTTCAATCGCGGCGTAGAGCGGCTTTGCCGCAAATACGGTGCTCTCCTGATCTTCGACGAGGTGGTGACCGCTTTCCGGATGGGCCCCTCGGGGGCTCAGGGCTACTTCGGCGTCTCCCCGGACCTTACCATTTTTGGCAAAGTTGTAGCCGGCGGTTACCCGGGCGCCGGCGGAATCGGCGGCAAAAAGAAATATATGAAATACCTCGCTGCGGGGATTAAGGGCGGAGGGAAGCATAAAAAAGCCCTTGTGGGCGGCACGATGGCGGCGAACCCGCTGAGCTGTGTAGCCGGATACTACACCATCTGCGAGATGGAGAGGACCGGTGCAGCGCAGCGCGCCGGGCGGCTGGGTGATCGCCTCACCGGAGGGCTGCAGGAGCTGATCAAAAAATACAAGCTGCCCTTTGTCGCCTTTAACCAGGGCTCTATCGTCCACCTGGAGACGGTGGGAACGATGCATTTCGCCATCGACTGGAGCAGGCCCTGGCGTATCCCTGCGGTGATCAGGGCCACCTCGGAGCGGAAGAGGGAGATGGAGCATATGGGGGCAGCCTACATGGCCGAGGGGTTGGTCACGCTGGCTGGCAGCCGTCTCTATGTAAGTGCGGCTTACGATGAAGCGATGATCGACGACGCATTGGCCCGTTTTGATCGGGTCTTTGCCAATGTGGGGCTGAAAGAGAGCTAGTTATACCGGGAGGTGGGAGCAATGAAATTGCAGCAGGCCAGGGAAGATGTAGTCCTGGCAGGAAAGCAGCTCGTAGAGGCGGGGCTTATCGCCCGCACCTGGGGAAATGTGGGGGCCCGGATCAGTGGTGAACAATTTGTGATCACCCCCAGCGGCAGGGCCTATGAGACCCTGACCCCGGAGGAGATCGTTACCGTAAACATTGATGACGGCAGTTACCGGGGCCCGATCAAACCCTCTTCGGAAAAAGGCATTCACGCCGCCGTCTACCGGCAGCGCAGGGAGATAAATTTCATTATCCATACCCACCAGACTTGCGCTTCCGTGGTCAGCGCGCTGCACCGCGATCTGGAGCTGAGCGATCCCGACGATGCTGCGATAATCGGCGGCGACATCGTTCCCTGCGCCGCCTACGGCCTGCCCGGTTCGAAAAAATTGCGCAAAGGGGTCATTGAGGCGCTCTCCCGTTCCAGGGGGAAAGCCTTTCTTATGGCCAATCACGGCGCCCTTTGCCTCGGTGAGACCCGCGACGAAGCCTTCGCGGTGGCGGCCGGGCTGGAGCGGATCTGTGCCGATTTCGTCATGCAGCGCTATCTGCAGCTGAGCGGGAGGGAGGAGGCGGACTGGGATGAACTGCGGGCCTATTACCTGGCCGAACTTTCTCCCGGCGCTGCACTCCAGGAGGACATTGCGGTGCGATCCTTTTACAGCAGCGAAAGGGTGGGCGACCGCCGCTTCAAGCTTCACCTGAAGGCGCCGGGGCGGGCCGCCGTCGAGGTGGGCCTCGATGAGCCATCCCCGAGAAAGGAGCTCCCCCCGGAAGCCGAAGTCCATCGCCTCATCTATCGCCGTTACAAAAAGATAGGGGCGATCATCCATGCCGCCTCGCCCGATATCATCACCGTCTCCAAGACGGGCTGCACCGTCTATCCGCTGCTCGATGATTTTGCGCAGATCATCGGGATAAATATCAGGACGGCCGGGCGCGGCCCCCTACCGGCAGCCGCCGAATTGATTGCCCGGCGCCTGCGGGGTCGCCATGCGGTGATGATTAAAGGTAGCGGCGCTCTCTGCTGCGGACGCACGGTGGGTGACGCTGCGGCGGCAGCCCAGATCCTCGACAAGGGCTGCCGGGCTGTCATCGGCACCGCCCTATTTGGCGGCGCCCGGCCGATCAATCCCCTTGAGGCCTGCCTGATGCGCTTTGTCTACCTGACGAAATATGCTCGGATGGCCGAAAGACAGTAGATTGTTTCTTCATACCGCTCAAATCATCTCTTTGATGACCGCCTCGCGGCTGGAAGGAAGCAGGTCGATGGGGGGAACCTCGCTCAGTACATAGCAGCCTGGCTTGAGCCGCAGCGAGGCGCGTGCAGCTGCCACCATGATCTGGGCGGTGGCCGCCGGATTGGTGAGCTTCATCTTCAGCTCTAGGAGCTGATTCTGCGCTGTGCCTGAAGAGCCGGTGCGCGATATGCGCACCCCGTGGGATGTAACCTTGAGCTGGGCCAGGTCCTCCACCTCGATCACCATAGTGGGATCGTTTTTGAAGTAAGGGTCTTCCCTGATTCTTTCGGCGATGGCGGCGAAACCGATCCCTTTTTCAAGCTCCACATAGACATGGCGGCGGTGCTCTCCATAGCCTAGGGGCAGAGTTAGCGAAAGTGCCCTGCGCACTCCGGGGATTGCCCCTGCCGCCGCACTGTGACCCATGCTCATGCCTGGGCCGAAATCCGTGTAGGTAATCCCTACAGGGGCGATAGCGGCGAAAAGGATTCTGAAGATCGAGTCGGTGCCCGGGTCCCACCCGGCGCCGGTGATCGCTACCTGCCCGCATTCGCGTGCATGGGCGCCCAGCGTCTCTCTCAGGCGGAGCATCGCTGCGCCGTGAATATCATATCCGTCCACCGTGTTGATCCCTTTTTGCAGGTAGAGCGGCGCCGTCTCCGGGATCAGGGGGGAAGGGATGGTGAGGAGCACTGCGTCGAGCTGCCCCAGCTCTTCCGCCCCGGTGGCTACAGGCAGATCGGCAGGGCCGCCGCGGCTACGCCTGATCACGCCGGCCAGCTCCATATCGGGGGCCCTCTCGATGGCGGCTACCGCTTCACGGCCCACGTTACCATAGCCGATCACTCCGATCCTGCTCTTCTTCATGCCATCCCCCCTTTCCTCTCCCTGTTCTATTAAGTATGCGGCGGGGCTCTCCTGGATGAAAGATCTTTACGGAGCGTTCAGGCTGACGACGGAGTTAAAGCTTGCTGTTGACTTTAACTGAAGGAGAAAAAAGCCCGGCTGTTGAACTAGACCCTTAAAAGGGCGGAGAGCAAAGCCCAGTTCGAGGAGAATAAAAGATGCTGGAATATAAGAAACAGATACAAGATCTATTCGAGCCTTACCGGGAAAAAATATGGTCCCTGCTCCCCGGGCCTTTAAGGGCCAGGGTGGGGGAGGAGCTAAAAGAGCTGGAGGAGCTGATCATGGAGGCGCGGGCACCGCGGATCGCCGTAGTGGGAAGAAGGGGGTCGGGTAAATCAAGCTTGATCAATGCCATCTTCAGTGCGGAGGTTGCCGCTGTGGGGGCAGTGAAGAGCACGACGGAGCGGGGTCGGTGGTATCAGTACGCCGGTGAACGAGGAAAACTCGATATCCTTGATACGAAGGGACTGGGCGAAGGCTCCAGAGCGGCCGGGGAAGGGGGCGTTCCTGCCGGAATCACTGCCGCCCTTGCTGAACAGAGCCCCGATGCGATCCTTTTTCTGTGTAAGGCCAAAGAGGTAGATGCACGGATCGACGAAGATCTGCAGGGCCTTAGCGAGATACTGGGGCTCATCGAGAAGGAGCACGGTTACCGTGTGCCGGTGCTTGGAGTGGTAACCCAGGTTGATGAACTCGATCCCGTGGAGGTGCTGCCCCCTTACGAGGAGAAGACCAAACTGAGCCATATCGGGGAGGCGGTGGAGCATCTGCAGGGAAAGTTGGTCTCCCTGGACGAAGAACCGGTTACCGTAATCCCCACCAGCGCTTATATGCGCTTCGGGGAGGGGCGTATTCTCGCAGACCGCCGCTGGAATATTGACGGCCTTGTGGAGTATCTTACCGAAAAATTGCCCCGTAGCGCCCAGCTGGAGCTGGCTAGGATCTCCCAGATAAAAAGTGTGCAGCTCAAACTGGCCCGGGCGATCACCGCCGCTGCGGTGGCCCTGGCCGGAGCTACTGGGGCTCAGCCCATCCCCGTTGCAGACCTCCCAGTGATCACCGGGATCCAGACGGGGATGATTATCGGGATCGGCTATATCTCGGGGCGGCAGCTGGATCAGAAAAGTGTAAAAGAGTTCATGAGCGCCCTCGGTCTCAATGTGGGAGCGGCCTTCGTCCTGCGCGAGATCGCCCGGGCGCTGGTAAAATTATTCCCCGCGGGGGGAAATATCATCTCCGGCACTGTCGCCGCCGGGGCCACCTGGGCGATGGGGCAGGCTGCTGCAGCCTACTTTGTTGAAGGGCGCCGGTTGAAAGAAGTGAAGAAATTCTATCGCCAGAGCAGAAAAAAAGCCC
>DUVX01000126.1 GCA_012840855.1 Bacillota bacterium
TTGCCCGCTATGCGGAAAAGATCGGCCGGGGCGATTACTCTCTCGACATCCGCGATAACCGCGAAGGCGATCTGAGCATCCTCAAAAATGAGATCTACAAGCTCACCACGCTGCTCAGAGAGCAGGCTGGGGCGCTGCAGCAGGAGAAGATCCTGCTGGCCGATGCGCTGGCCGATATTTCGCACCAGCTGAAGACCCCGCTGACCTCGCTCTCCGTGTTGAATGATCTCCTCTCCGAGGACCCGGCAGAAGAGGAGAGAGCGCTCTTTCTCGGGCGGATGAGGGCCCAGCTCGACCGGATCGAATGGCTGGTGAGCTCCCTTTTGAAACTCTCCCGGCTCGACGCGGGTGCGGTGACGATGAAGTGTGAACCGGTCTTCGTGGGCGCCCTGGTGGAGAAAGCCCTGGACCAGCTGAGCATCCCCCTGGAGATCAAAGCGTTGCGTCTTACCGTGGAAGGCGATGCTGCGGTCAGCTTTGCCGGCGATCCCCGGTGGAGCGCTGAGGCGCTGATCAATATCATCAAAAATTGTATCGAGCACACCCCCGAAAATGGACAGCTACAGATCAGGTATGAGCAGAACCCGCTCTATACCGTCATCAAAATCAGTGACAGCGGTAGCGGAATCGCCCCGGAGGATCTCCCCCATATCTTCAGCCGTTTCTACAAGGGTAAAGGTGCCGCTCCCGATCAGGTCGGTATCGGCCTGGCCATGGCCCGGGCGATCATCGAGAAGCAGGGCGGCGATCTTACCGTTCATAGCGAAGGGGGCTGCGGCTCGGAATTCACGATCAAATTCTACCGTTAAGCCAACTGACTCATGGAGACACGGGTCAAATAAACCTTAAGCCCTTCCTTTATCTCATCTGCATCAGGCTCATGGACGCTGCCCTCTATCGCATCCGATTCATCGAGTTTCTGCAAGTATTTATCGATTTTCTCATCGATGTATTTGAGCTTTCTTTCCAGGGGCTTTTTGTTGTCTTTTTGTTCTCCGGGATCAAGGCTGCAGCTTTTTCCATAACAGGCGGCAGATCATTAGATAGCCGGCGGTTGCGCCCAAGAAAAGCAACGGGGGGCCCGGCGTAAAGCTGAAGAAATGATAGCTCTCCCCTTCAGCCGTGGTCACGATGCCCACCCATGTGGTGAGGTAGGTGAGAGCAAAGAAGTAGAGAATGTTTCTGATCCCCGCCGCCAGCAGCAGGAGTCTCCCGGCGCCGGGCCTGCTTTTTGCAACCATAACGATCATGCTGACAACGGCAAATAGAAGCATGATGGAAAAGACGCCGAGGAAAGGATAGCTCACGGGAGCAAGAAAAACAGCGCCGGCGATGACGGGGATAGCGGCCAGGAGCAGGGTGCCGCCCTGGATCAGATTCAGCAGGCGCATTCTCTTCGCGGGGTACCCTCCGGGCCAGGATTTTTTTTCAAAGCCCAGTTTCTCCTGAAAAATATTTAAGCAGAGCATGCCGAGAAGCCCGATGATGATCAGCAGCAGCGGCAGCCAGGATAGATACGTATCCAGGCTGATCACACTATCCACGTAATAGCTGTCCCGAATAAGGATAAAGGGCAGCGAGAGAACAAATACGGCAGCATTGATTATGAACAGGACAAATGAGTACCTGCCCATTGTCTTCTGCAGAGGGGCAAGGATTTCCTCGTTGTCAGCGATGATTTCATGGTCCCCGGCAAAAGTGCGCACCGTATTGATCAGGTAAAGCTCTATCGTCACACTGGCAATTAAAAAGATCATCATGATTCCAAAACCGAGCACGGGCCGGTAAAAAGTATAGGCTATGGTGAAGAGAATGATGAACCCCACCAGGGCCAGGGCCGCCGCCAGGTAGGAAAAA
>DUVX01000127.1 GCA_012840855.1 Bacillota bacterium
ACGGTAGCGAGTTCCTGGACAGCGAGGCGATAAAGAAGGCCTCGGGATGTGATGAAGTATATTATGCCCACCCATACAGCAGCTGGGAGCGCGGAAGCAATGAAAACGGCAATCGGATACTGCGACGGTTTGTTCCAAAGGGCACGGATATAGGGAAACTGACTGTTGAAGAATTACAGCGGATAGAGGACTGGGTGAACAACTACCCACGTAAAATACTTGGATATAAAACAGCTAACGAAATGGCAACCGCCTAGAGAAGCGTGAAGCCTTCCCACTCTACATAAGGGGGAATCCTCATAGGATAGCAGCAAACACAACTGGTAAAGAATGGTGGGCAATTAAACTTGCAATCTACACCTTTTTGGAACGACCGGTTTTTTACTTTGCTCTTTTTACTATATTAATATATAATAGCCTTGGGCAAGTGAGTAACAGTTAAAAAACCTTATGAAACAGCGGGGCGTGGCGCAGTTTGGTAGCGCGCTTGACTGGGGGTCAAGAGGTCGCAGGTTCAAATCCTGTCGCTCCGACCAGAAGAAACCCTGGGGCATATCCCTGGGGTTTCTTGTTACAGGGTTTCTCCAGCAGCAGGAAACGCGTTACCCCCATTTTCCCCTTGATGGCTTTTGAGGAGGAGCGGGGTGGGGGTGCTCTTCCCTTCCCCGGGTTCACCTATCCATAAAGTGGAACGCAAGGGGGCAAGACCATGAGAATATTTAAGCTGTTTCTTCCATTGCTTTTCCTGCTCGGCGCTGCGGGGTGTCTTCCCGCCCAAACAGAGCCGGCAGGCGATCCCGCGCTAGAGGGACCTTCCCAGGAACAACCTGCGCAGGATAGGGATGTTTATCCTGAAGTAAAAAAGGTGCCTCCCCAAAAAAGGGTTAAAGAAATCGAAGGCCTGGTTCGCCTGGCCGATTTCGATGCCGGCTTTATTTTTGATTTAAAATATGCCACGGAGGACAATTTTATGGGGAGAATATTCTACCCGGCAGCAGTGGCCGTCCTGAAAAAAGAGACAGCGGAGAGGCTGCTCCAGGCCAACGCCATCTTCCGCTCTGACGGCTATTCCATAAAGATCTGGGATGCCTACCGCCCTCTTTCGGTGCAACGTGTTTTTTGGCAGGCCTGCCCCGATAGCCGTTTTGTGAGCAACCCCGATCCCCTGCCGCCTGCTGGAGGCTGGAAGGCAAGGCATTACAACGGTATGTCGGTAGATCTGACCCTGGTTGACGCTACCGGTTGTGAGCTGCAGATGCCTACCGCCTTTGATGATTTCAGCGAAAAAGCAGCGCCGGATTACCCGGGGATGTCTGACGAGGCGCGCCGGTATGTACAGTATCTTCAGAGGGTTATGGAGAGCGCAGGCTTCGCCCCGATCTCCACAGAGTGGTGGCATTTCAATGATGCCCAAGGGACACCCACCCCCTACCTGGACATCCCCCTAGAGGATTTTCTAGAATAGCCAGGGCGAACACGAAGGGATGGTACGAGTTTCTGCCGGCAGGCCTCTATTTTTTATACCGCTGACGGTAACAGGTCGAATGCCATAGTCAAGCGGGATGGGGTTTCATGGACCGGGGCAAAACCAGGCGAGAACTGGACGGCAAAACATCACCGCTGATTAAAAAGAACTCATCTGTACTTTTCAGGCTGTTCATGGTGTGCTATACGCTTGACGACATCATTATCTGGGATCGCGGGAGGAGTACAGCTGTCTCCGGCCCCTGGGCTTTCCCTGTTTCCTGTGTGAACAAGGTACACGAATACTTGCTGATCTTTTAGTAAAGGGCGGATCGCTGAGCCCAGCTGGTTGCGCCGGTCATCCCCAGCGCAGCTCTTTTGAACAGTCTATCAGTGAGTGGGCGGTGATAGAATAGCAAAATAGCCGGTATGAGCAGAAATAGGAGCCTGCCGAAGAGCGTATTGGCAAATAAGATCAGCGCGCCCAGC
>DUVX01000013.1 GCA_012840855.1 Bacillota bacterium
AGATCGATAGAGTCGGCGCATCCTACCGCTGGGCTGTTTCACCCTATTATCTCAGCCTGCTCGATCCCGATGATCCTGACGATCCCATCCGCCGCCAGTCGATCCCCTCGCTCCGGGAATGCGCCGATCACGGCGGAACCAGCGACCCCATGGACGAGGAGCATACCTCGCCCGCGCCGGCGGTGACGCGCCGTTATCCTGATCGCCTGATCATCAACGTGACCAATCAGTGTGCGATGTACTGCCGCCATTGCCAGAGGCGGCGCAATATCGGGGAAAGCGATCTGTCGACACCGCGCCGCGAACTCGAGAAGGCGATCGATTATGTCCGCCGGAATGAAGAGATCCGCGATGTGCTGCTCACCGGCGGCGATGCCTTTATGTTGAGCAACAAGACCATCGCCTGGCTGTTGGAGCAGCTGGACGGGATTGACCATGTGGAGATCAAGCGCTTTGGGACGCGCACACCGGTGACCCTGCCCTGCCGGATCGACGATGAGCTCTGCGAGATTCTTTCCCGCCATATGCCTCTTTATGTCAACGCGCAGTTCAATCACCCCCTCGAGGTCACCCCCGCCGCCCAGGAAGCCTGCTTTAAGTTGGCCCGGGCGGGTGTTTCCCTGGGAAACCAGGCGGTGTTGCTGAACGGGGTGAACAATGATCCCTTTGTCATGCGCAAGCTCAACCAGGAGCTTTTAAAAATTATGGTCCGGCCGTACTATATCTTTCACCCCAAGCGGGTGAAGGGGACGGCCCACTTCTGGGTGAAGATCCAGCAGGGGTTGGAGATCATGGAGCACCTCAGGGGCTACACCTCTGGCCTGGCGATCCCCAGCTATATTATCAATGCGCCGTTGGGCTACGGCAAAGTGCCCCTGACGCCGCAGACCCTGCTCTGGCTCGGTCCCGATAAAGCGGTTATCAGGACCTGGGAAAACAGGATCATCAACGTGGAAAATGAAACGGAGGATTGATCAAAAGCTGCACTGATCGGGATACTGTCCGGAGTTCACAGGCAACGCTATCCCTGCCAGGATATCTCATGAAAACAGTATGGAAGAGGAACTAATCTTTCTTAACGCCCTGAACAGGATCTCTTTTTTAGGACCTGTGCGTATCGCCGCTCTGTTGAAGCGCTTCGGCTCATCGCAGGAGGCCTGGCGCGCCCCCCGGGGAGTACTGGGCGAAATTCCCCTGTTGAAGGGCTACGCGGATCGGCTTGCCGAAGAGCGCCGCCGGATCGATCCCCCGGCGGAATGGCAGCGGCTGCAGGAGCTGAAGATCGCCTGTATCTCGCCGGGCTCATCCGGCTACCCCTCCCTGTTAAAACAGATATCCCAGCCGCCGCCGCTGCTTTACTGCCGCGGCGCATGGCTGGAAAGCGACAATAGGGCCGTCGCCATTGTCGGCAGCCGGCGCTGTACCTTTTATGGCAGGGAGGTGGCCCGCCGCCTTGCCGGCGAGCTGGCCGATGCCGGGATTACCATAGTCAGCGGGATGGCCCTGGGAATCGATACGGCGGCGCATGAGGGTGCTCTCGAGAGGTCGGGGCGCTCCGTGGCTGTGCTCGGCTGCGGTGTGGAGCGCTGCTACCCGCCGGGCAATCGCCGGCTCCGGGATCGCCTGATCAGGGAAGGCGCCGTGATCAGCGAATTCCCGCTGGATACGAAGCCGCTACCTCAGCATTTCCCCCGGCGTAACCGCATCATCAGCGGTGCATCCCTGGGCACCGTTGTAGTGGAGGCGCCGGAGAAGAGCGGCGCGCTCATCACCGCCTACTATGCACTGGAGCAGAACCGGGAAGTCCTTGCCGTGCCCGGAAATATCGGCAGCCCTTACAGCCGCGGCTGTCACAGGCTGCTCAAGGAAGGGGCCAGGCTGGTGGAGAGCGTGGATGATATTTTGGAGGAGCTGCGGCTTGCCCCCGCCGCTGGGACTGCGGCGACGGAGACAGCGGCAGCACAGCAACCGGAGCTGGCGGAACTCGACGATCTGGAGAGGGCTCTGCTCGAGTTGGTCCCTTATCAGCCGCGGCATATCGATGAGATCGTGCGCAGCAGCGGTGAAGAGGCCGCCCGGGCCGGCGCCGGCCTTTTGAGCCTAGAACTTAAAGGGCTGATCCGCCAATTGCCGGGCAAATATTTTACAAGAACGTAGTTTATGATAAGATACAGCAGAGTCGACCAGCCCTGTTTTTGAAGGAGGAAGACAGATGAGCGGTTTTCTGGTGATCGTGGAGTCACCGACCAAGGCGCGTACATTAAAAAAATTTTTAGGGAATAAATACCGGATTATGGCCTCCCAGGGTCATCTGATCGATCTACCGAAAAGCAAGCTGGGGATCGACCTGGACAATAATTTTGAGCCGCGCTATATCACTATCCGCGGTAAAGGAAAGGTGCTGCAGCAGCTGAAAGAGGCGGGAAAAAAAGCGGAAGGGATCTACCTCGCCGCCGACCCTGATCGAGAGGGTGAGGCGATCTGCTGGCACCTCGGCCGGGCTTTGAATATCCCCGCCACCGATCCCTGCCGCGTCGAGTTCAACGAGATTACGAAAACCGCGGTGCAGGAGGCGTTCAAAAAGCCCCGTCAGATCGATATGGATCGGGTCGATGCGCAGCAGGCACGCCGGATCCTCGATCGCCTGGTGGGATACCAGATCAGCCCCCTGCTCTGGCGTAATGTTCGCGGCGGGCTCAGCGCGGGGCGGGTCCAGTCGGTGGCCCTACGCTTAATCTGCGAGCGCCAGGAGGAGATCGACAGCTTTGTGGAAGAGGAGTACTGGACGCTGAAAGCGCTGTTGCGCGCCAACGGCGAAGAGAGCCTCTTCGAAGCGACGCTGGAGCGCTACCGTGGAGAAAAGATAGAGCTGCCCGATCGCCCCACCGTAGATGCGATCATCGAAGCCCTGACCGGCGCTTCCTTTATCGTAGATGAAGTGAAGAAAAGCAAGCGGAGACGCCGCCCGGCTGCGCCTTTTATCACCAGCAGCCTGCAGCAGGAGGCCTCCTCGAAGCTCGGTTTTACCGGGCGCAAAACCATGGCCCTGGCCCAGCAGCTCTACGAGGGGATCAATATCGGCAATCAGACCGCCGGGTTGATCACCTATATGCGCACTGACTCTACCCGTGTAGCTGCCCAGGCACAGCAGGAGGCGCGTGGGCTTGTTTCCGAACGCTTCGGGGCGGATTATCTGCCGTCGAGGCCGCCGCTTTACCGCTCCCGCAAAAGCGCCCAGGAGGCTCATGAGGCGATCCGCCCCACCTCGGTATACCGCACGCCCCAGTCGCTGCAGGCCTACCTGAGCCGCGATCAGGCCCGGCTCTACCGTCTGATCTGGGAAAGATTTGTCGCCAGCCAAATGGCTCCCGCGATCTATGACCGGGTCAGGGCGGATCTGAGCGCCGCCGGGTACGGGTTCAAAGCGGTGGGCTCGAAACTGGTCTTCCCCGGCTTTCTAAAGGTATATCCTGTCACGGAAAAAGAGCAGGAAGAGGAGGCGGTGTTGCCCCCGCTGGAGAAGGGGCAGGAGCTGACCCTGGTGGAGCTCTTGCCGAAGCAGCATTTTACCCAGCCGCCGCCCCGCTACAACGACGCTTCGCTGATCAAGATCCTCGAAGAGAAAGGGATCGGCCGGCCGAGCACCTATGTCCCCATAATTGAAACGATCATCAGCCGCGGTTATGTCCTCCGTGAGAAGAGAGCCTTTGTCCCCACGGAGCTGGGTTTTATCGTCACCGGCTTGATGAAACGGCATTTTCCCGAGGTCGTCGATCTCGATTTCACGGCTCGCATGGAGGAGAGGCTTGATCAGGTGGAGACGGGAAAGCTGGAGCGCGATGAGATCCTGCAGGGATTTTACGGGCCTTTTCAGGCGCAGCTTCTGAAGGCGGAGCAGGAGATGGAGAAGGTGGAGCTTAAAGAAGAGGTCAGTGAAGAGAAATGCCCCCAGTGCGGCCAGAACCTCGTCTACAAGCACGGCCGTTTCGGGCAATTTTTGGCCTGCCCTGGTTACCCGGAATGCAGGCATACGCAAAATATCGTGAAGAAGACGGGGGTCCTCTGTCCCCTTGACGGCGGCATGCTGGTGGAGCGGCGCAGCAAGAAAGGCCGTATATTTTACGGCTGCAGCAATTACCCGGAATGTCGGTTTTCACTCTGGGACAGGCCGTTACCCCAAAAGTGCCCCCATTGCGGCTCACTCATGGTTCAGCCTGGACGCGGCAAAAGTGCGGCCCGCTGCTCCAACAAGGAGTGCGGCTACAAGGCCGGTGCTCCCAACAAAAAGAGCGCCCGATAAAGGAAAGCCGTTTCCCTATTCCGTGTCCTCCGCGGAAAGAAGGGGTGCGGACACAAGTCACATTATATATTAAATTATTAAAAAAAGGCCAAATCAATTAAATGAGAGCTTTGCTTGCATAAGCAAAAATCTTATGCTAATATCTACTGAGGGTGCGGATATTGGATAATCAGCTGGTCAGTTACCTAGAATACCTTGAAATTGAAATGAACGCATCGCCGCTGACCTTGCAGGGATACCGGCATGATATCATTCAATTCATGATGGCTACCGGCGGCAGGGAGGGCCCGGTTGAGGAAGCGGATCATCATCTGCTCCGCGGTTACCTGGCCTGGTTAAATGATAAGGGCTACACCCGCAGCTCTGTAGCGCGCAAACTGTCGGCAGTGCGTTCTTTTTTGGGTTTTTTGCAGAGGGAGGGCGAACTGGAGCGGGGAACTTGGAGCAACGTCTCCAGGCCGCTACAGGAAAAAAACCTACCGCAGTTCTTCTATTACCACGAGGTTGTCGACCTGCTGGAAGCCCCCGATTGCGGCACCCTGCTTGGCTACAGAGATCGCACTATATTTGAGCTGCTCTATGCCAGCGGCCTGCGGGTTAGCGAACTTACCGGCCTGGAGCGCGGCTCCTGCGACCTCGAGGAGCGCCTGGTCAGGGTTACCGGTAAAGGCAGCAAAGAGCGGATCGTGCCCATGGGCAGAGTTGCCGCCGCTTTCTTGAAGGAGTACCTTGCCCGGATCCGTCCACAGTTGCGGGCTGCCGCTGGGGAGGAGGCTCCAGGGACGAAAAAGATGTTTTTGAACCACCGCGGCGGCCCCCTGACCGACCGGGGGGTACGCTATATTTTTGAAAAATATATTCGCCGGGTTTCGCTCAAGGGAGGGCTCAGTCCCCATTCGCTGCGGCATTCATTTGCCACTCATCTTCTGGAGCGGGGGGCGGATCTGAGGGCGGTTCAGGAGCTGCTCGGACATGCTAACGTCTCCACGACGCAGATCTATACGCATGTAAGCAAGGAGCATCTCCGGAAGATCTATCAGCGGGCCCATCCGCGCAGCCTGCCGGAGGGTGAATAGAAGAGGTGGAACAATGTTTCGAGGAACAACAATCGTAGCGGTAAAAAAGGGAAACAGAGTTGCCATCGCCGGGGACGGGCAGGTCACTTTCGGTAATAGCACCATTTTAAAACACGGCGCCCGCAAGGTGCGGCGGCTCTCCGAGGGTAAGATCATCGCCGGTTATGCCGGCTCCGTCGCTGATGCACTTACGCTTTGCGATAAACTGGAGACAAATCTGGAAAACTACCAGGGGAATCTTGCCAGGGCTGCAGTGGAGCTGGCCAAGGAATGGCGAACTGATCGGGTGCTGCGGCGTCTGGAAGCGATGCTGCTAGCCGCCAGCAGCGAAGTGCTGCTGCTCATCTCCGGCACCGGTGAAGTGATCGAGCCCGATGATGCGATCGCTGCTGTAGGGTCGGGGGCGCCCTATGCCCTCGCCGCAGCCAAGGCGCTTTCTCGTAACAGCGGGTTGGAGCCGCGCGAGATTGTGGAACAGGCGTTAATGATCGCCTCGGAGATCTGTATCTTCACCAATGATCGGATCGTCATAGAAGAGCTGTAGAGGGGTTGAAGTGATGCTCGAGGATAATTTTACTCCCCGCCAGATTGTGAAAGAACTGGATCGTTACATTATCGGCCAGGACGAAGCGAAGCGATCCGTGGCTGTGGCGCTGCGCAACCGCTATCGCCGCAAACAGCTGACGGGGGAGTTGCAAGAGGAGATTATCCCGAAAAATATACTGATGATCGGGCCGACGGGGATCGGCAAGACCGAGATCGCCCGCCGGCTGGCGCGTCTGGTAAACGCCCCCTTTGTCAAGGTGGAGGCCACTAAATTTACCGAGGTGGGCTATGTGGGGCGGGATGTGGAGTCGATGATCCGCGATCTCGTAGAGACCGCTATCCGCATTGTGCGGAACGAGCGGATGGAGACCGTGGAGCAACGGGCGGTGCAGGAGGCCGAGGAGAGGCTGCTGGAGCTGCTGGCGCCGCTGCCCCGGAAGAGACGTCGCCAGGTGAACCCCCTCGGATTTCTGTTCACCCCATCCACCACACCCGAGGAGAGCACAGCTGAGGAAAGCAAGTACGCAGAACGGCTGCGCGAGGCCCGGGAAAAGCAGGCCTTGCTCTCAGCAAAGCTAAAGAAAGGTGAGCTGGAAGATGAATACGTAGAGATCGAGATTGAAGATCGACGCCCACCCATGCTCGAGATATTCACCGGGCAGGGGATGGAAGAGATGGGTGTCAATCTGCAGGATATACTGGGAAACATAGTCCCCTCCCGGAAGGTCAAGCGAAAGGTAACCGTTGCTGAAGCCCGGAAAATATTGAAGCAGGAGGAGGCCCAGCGACTTATAGATATGGATGCAGTAATTTCCGAAGCTATTGTCAGGGCAGAACAACTGGGGATTATCTTTATTGATGAAATTGACAAAATCGCAGGTAAAGACGGTTACTCTTCCGGACCTGATGTTTCCCGTGAAGGTGTCCAAAGGGACATTTTGCCCATTGTCGAGGGCTCGACGGTAGTGACCAAGTACGGCCCGGTAAAAAGTGATCACATTCTTTTTATCGCCGCCGGAGCCTTTCACACGAGCAAACCTTCCGATCTGATTCCGGAGTTACAGGGGAGGTTCCCGATCAGGGTGGAGCTGCACAGCCTCACAGCTGAAGATTTTCGGCTCATCCTCACCGAGCCGAGCAACGCCCTGATCAAACAGTATACCGCTCTCCTGGAGACAGAAGGGATCAGCTTGACCTTCACTTCGGAGGCAGTTGAAGAGGTCGCCCGGGTGGCTTGTGAACTCAATCAGGAGATGGAAAATATCGGCGCTCGCCGTTTACACACCATCATGGAGAAGGTTCTAGAGGATCTCTCCTATGAGCTGCCAGATCCGGACACCAAAGAAATAATCATCGATCGGGGGTATGTGGAGAATAAAATAATGAAAATTGTTAAAAATAGAGATTTAAGTAAATATATCCTCTAAAAAACAGCAAAAAGAAGGTAGGTGAATGATGTGATTACTTCTCCGTTGCTTGAGAAGACTCGTCGCATCAACAAGATTTTACAGAAAACAGCCGGTCAGCATGTGGACTTTGCTGATGTAGCCGAAGTACTGAAAAACGTAATTCAGGCCAACGTCTACCTTGTGGACCGCCAGGGAGAGATCCTGGGCTATGCGCTTGTCGATGAATTCGAATGTGAGCTCATGGTAAACAATGTCCTGGAATCGGGAAAGTTCCCCGCTTATTACAATGACTTTTTGCTTCGTAGCGAGGAGTCCCGGGTCAACGTCCGTCAGAAGTCGAACGACTGCGTCTTCCTCAAAGAAGAGCGCTGCCTCTTCACCGATAAGATCATCTCGGTAATCCCCATTGTCGGTGGGGGTAAAAGGCTGGGCACAGTTTTGCTGGCCCGCTTCGATGATCTTTTCAACGCTGAGGATCTGGTCCTCGCCGAAACCGGCGCCACCGTCGTCGGCATGGAGATCCTGCGGGAAAAGGCGGAGATCATTGAGGAGGAGGCGCGCAACAAGGCTGTTGTCCAGCTGGCCATCGCCACCCTTTCCTACTCCGAGTTGGAAGCGGTGGAGCATATCTTTGAAGAGCTCGGCGGCGATGAGGGCCTCCTGGTGGCCAGCAAGATTGCCGATCAGCTGGGCATCACCCGCTCGGTAATTGTCAACGCACTGCGCAAGTTCGAAAGTGCCGGGGTGATCGAATCGCGTTCGCTGGGGATGAAGGGGACCTATATCAAGGTGCTCAACCCCTACCTGCTCGAGCACCTGGCCAGAAAATCAAAACCCTTTCCCAAATAAAGGATTCTTAAGCCTCTTGAGAATAGAGTAACTTGGTCAGTAAGTTACTCTATTTTTTTGCCTGGGACAGCAGGGACGGTCCTTGCTGTCCCACAGGGCGGAGCGCTACTATCGCAAAGGAGTTGTTGTGCCATGGAGGGAGGAGCTTATTCCTACGCCCATCTGGTCCTGGGCGGGCTGTTGATCTATCTTTTACTCATGCTTGCGGTGGGGTGGTGGAGCCAAAAAAAGATCAAGAGCACGGCGGACTTTATCGTTGCCGGCCGGCGCCTGCCGCTCCACCTCTCTACGGGCACCCTCTTTGCCACCTGGTTTTGCGGCGGTACTCTTATGGGGACGGCGGCCCAATCCTATCTTTATGGCAACCAGGGCGTCATCTTTGATCCCTGGGGCTCCACGCTTTCCCTCCTCCTTACGGGTCTCATATTTGGCCGCCTGATGCGGCGGGGAGGCTACCTCACCGTGATCGACTACTTCGAGCTGCGCTACGGCAAGGGGATGGGGGCGCTGGCGGCGCTGGTCCAGGTGGTGGCGGAGATCGGCTGGATCGGCGGGCAGCTCGTCGCCTTCGGGGTGATCCTGCAGCTCTTCGCCGGGATCCCTTTCTTTTGGGGGGTGGCGCTCTCCTGCGCTGTCCTCGTCTTTTATACCGCCCTTGGAGGAATGTGGTCGGTGACCGTGACCGACCTGTTGCAGGCGGGATTCATTGTAGCCGGCGTATCGGCGCTACTCTTCGCCATTGTCCCGCAGATCGGGGGTTGGGGGCAGCTGTTTGCCTTCGCTGGCAACCGGGCAGGGATACCGGCGGGAGCCCTGCTTCCAACGAAAGAGCATGGATACCTGGGCTATTTCGGCCTGCCGGGCTGGCTCTACTACCTCGGGGCCTGGCTTTCAACGGGCCTGGGTGATATCCCTTCCCAGGACCTGGCCCAGCGCCTGTTGGCGGCTAAAGACGAAAGGACGGCCTCCCGGAGCGCAGTGATCACTGCTTTTCTTTACCTGGTGGTGGGGATGATCCCGGTGGCGCTCGGTTCAATCATGTACGGGCTCAATCCCGCCCTGAGCACCGCTGAGACGGAGATGATCCTGCCTTACCTGGCTATCGAGTACCTCCCTCCCGTCTTAACCGCCGTCTTCGCCGTGGCCCTGGTGGCGACCCTGATGTCCAGCGCCGATAGCGCCTTGTTGGCGGCCGCTTCGGTCATCGGGCACAATATCCTGCCCTATTTTAAACCCGGTGCCGGCGCCGCCCTTGAGCTGAGGGTAACCCGGCTCTGCATCCCCGCTATCGCTCTGGGTTCCCTGCTGATCGCCTGCTACGCCGAGACCATCTATATGCTGGCGGTGATCACCTGGTCGCTCATCCTGGTGGGCCTCTTTGCCCCCTATGCCGCCGGCTATCTCTGGAAAGGATGCAACGAAAGCGGAGCGGTGGCCGCCCTGGTCGGCGGCCTGCTCTCCTGGATCGCGGCGATAGCATATTTTATGCACAGGATTGCGGCCGGTATTGGCCCCGGCGAGGCGGGCGAAGGGGCGCTTTGGGATGCCGTCTATATCGGCTCTGTCCCGGCCTTCGCCATCTCCATCCTTCTCCTCGTCGCCGTCTCTCTGGTGACGCAGAAGATCGATCCGCCCCGGCG
>DUVX01000128.1 GCA_012840855.1 Bacillota bacterium
ATAGCCAAGGGGTCGCCAGGAGATTGTCCTCAATAGATCGGTCATGCGCCTGTAGCTCAGGGGGAGAGCGCCTGCTTGACGCGCAGGAGGCCGCAGGTTCGATACCTGCCGGGCGCACCAGGAACGCTTAAATACAAGGCTTTTGCGAAGCCTTGTATTTTTTATCAGTAAAACAGAAGCCGACGGCAGCCTGCCGCCTTGCGTAAAGGGCTGGCAAAAAATATTGAATAGATGGAGGGAAGCGGCTGCCGCTGCTATAATAGAAGAAGAGAGATTGGATAATCAATTGCCGAGGGAGGGTGGGTTGTGTCGGCTAATCTTACCCCGCAGTACCATGCGGCCGTGGATAAATACCGCCGTGCCCGGACGATAGAGGAGAAAGAAGCGGCATTGCTGGAGATGCATGCGCTGATCCCCAAGCATAAGGCCACCGAAAAAATACAGGCGGATATAAAAAGACGGCTTTCCCGCCTGAAAGACGAGAGCAAAAAGAAGAAGGCGGTGAAGGGATTTGATCCCTTTGCTGTGGAGAGGGAGGGCGCAGGGCAGATTGTCCTGGCGGGATATCCCAACAGCGGTAAATCAGCTCTGGTGGGTGCTTTGACGCGGGCTCGGGTTAAAATTACAGAGTATCCCTATGCCACCGCGCTGCCGATTTCGGGGATGATGCCGTACAAGGACACTTATATCCAGTTGGTGGATACGCCCCCGGTAACCGCAGAGGCCATCCCGCCGGGTTTGACCGGCACTTTCAAGGGCGCCGATGCTCTGCTCATCGTTATCGATCTTTCTTCGCCGGAGTGTCTGGAGCAGCTTGAAGGGATGATCCGCCTGCTCGAGGAGCGGGAGGTAATCGATCTCTCGGCCGAGGGGGAGATCGCCGCTTCGCTGCCTTTCCTCATCGCCGCCACCAAGATCGATCTCCCGGAAAGTGAGGATAACCTGCAGATTTTGCGGGAGTTAAGGCCTGACCTGGTGCTGGAACCGATCTCCTGCCATGGAGCAGGGCTCGACGGGCTGCGCCAAAAACTCTTTGATATCCTCGGTGTGATCCGGATCTACGGCAAAGCTGCCGGCAGGGATCCCGACAAGGAGAAGCCTTTTATCCTCAGGGAAGGAAGCACGGTGCTGGAGTTTGCGGAGGTGGTGCATAAAGATTTCCCCGAAAAATTGAAGAGCGCCCTGGTCTGGGGCTCTTCCCGTTTTGACGGACAGGCGGTGGCGCATGACTATATCCTCGAGGATGGCGATATAGTGGAGCTGCAGGTCTAGGTAGTCTTTTACCATTACAAACCGGGGGTGAAATATTGAGAAATATGAAAATTGCCGCTGTGGTGAATCCGGCGTCGGCCAACGGGGTTACCGCTCGGCGGTGGCCCGAGATCGCTGCTTTGATGAAAGAGGCAGAGCTTTCCTTTGAGACTTTTATGACGACGGCCCCGGAACATGCCACTGAGCTGACCCGCGAGGCACTCCGGGGCGGCTGCGACTTGGTAGTATCGGTAGGAGGGGACGGGACCCATAACGAGGTGGTTAACGGTTTTTTTACTCCTGAAGGCCCGCTGCGCACCGAAGCGCAGCTCAGCTTTATCTCCATGGGGACGGGAAGCGACCTGATCAAGACCCTGGGGGTGCCCAAAGATCCGGAGCTGGCTCTGAAGCATCTCTTAAAGGGCTCTCCACAGGAGGTAGATCTGGGCAGGCTCAGCTTTACTAACCACCGCGGGGATAAGGAGGAGCGCTATTTTATCAATATAGCCGGGCTGGGCCTGGATGGCGATACCGTGGACCGGGTCAACCGGACCAGCAAGGCCCTGGGCGGCTTCATCTCATTTCTCTGGGGCACCGTGGTCAGCTTGATGCTTTATCGCAATGTGGAGATGGCGATTACAGTCGATGGGGAACCGGTTTTTAGCGGACCCGTTGTCATCGTGGCCGTGGCCAACGGACGCTATTTTGGTGGGGGGATGTGCATCGCACCCCGGGCGGAGATGTCGGACGGTCTTTTTGATGTCGTGATCATGCACAGCCTGGGCAAGGCCGAGCTGCTTCTCAACCTGCCCAAGGTCTATAAGGGGACTCATCTCGATCATCCCTACTGTATCTATCTGCGCGGCCGCAAGGTTCTCATCGAAACGGAGCAGGCGCTGCTCAATCTGGATGGTGAACAGCCCGGGCGGGGGCCGGTGGAGGTGGAGCTGTTGCCCCGGGCACTGCAGGTAAGGGTTCGGGGATAGTACTTATATCCTGGCGGGGTAGTAGTTGACGGGTACTCCTCATATACTAAAGCAGAAAGGAGGAGGCCCGGTGAACCCTATCTCGATTTTGGTGAGGCGCTCTTCCGATCAGCTGCGGCAAAGGCTGGAAAGGGAAAGCGCCTCTTTCCAAAAGATCCCTTTCGAATGCTATTGGAACGAGTGCGTCGGCGGGAAGATGCTCCTGCTGGCGCCCCGCCCTTCCGCCGACAACGCTTCCCGGGAAACGCTGATCAAGGCGCTCGCCAAAGTGTTGATTCCTTTTATCACTGAAGACTTGAGGATCCACCTGCTGCGCGATCTGCTCCGCTCTCATTATTTCTATTTCGGCAAAGAAGAACGCCGGGAGATCCTGGCCCGGGCTGACCGTGATCTGGAGCGCTGCGCTACCGGCCGGCACCTGGGTTTCTACCGGGGTTCCATCGAAAGATACCTCCGGGCCCGCCCCGGGGGCTCCCCTGTTCACCTTAATCTGGAGGGATTCTATAATTTTCGAATGCGCAGTTTTCAGCGCGAGCTGCAGCAGGCACTGGACAGCGCTATCGATATTCATTTTGCTGAAAAAGAGTATCGCGAATTTATTCGCCTGTTAAAGTACTTCCTCCATA
>DUVX01000129.1 GCA_012840855.1 Bacillota bacterium
ACTCTTGAGAGGCCTCCTCCGTTGGTTGTTTTTCTCAACAACACTACCTTCTGGAATGAGGTCTCTCTTTTCCTGCTTAAAGCAGGTTTTTCCAATCATCTCCCCCCGCCAACATTTTACTCACAGTATTTGGCCCGCTCCGCCCGGGCCTCCTCTTCGGTAAACCTGACCAGCAAGCGACCGCAGTTTTCACAGTAGACCAGGGCCTGGGGATCGTAGAGAAAACCCCGCTGTGCTGAGGAAATGAAGACGCTGCAGCCCTGGCAGATATCATTGATCACCCGGGCTACACCCCTGCCCTGATGCCTCTGTGCCTGATCTCCGTACAGGCGGAGACGCGCCGGTTCAATTTTTTTAGCCAGCTCATCGCGCTGCTGCTGCAGCTCCTCTCGCTCGTAATCGATACGGGCCAGCTCTTCTTCCAACAGCCGCTGCCGTCTCTGATGCTCCGCCACGGCGGCATCTACCTCACCGGCCAGATCCCGAAGCCGCTCTTCCCCGCTTTCGATCGCCTCCATAAGGCTGAGGAGCTTCTCTTCCTGGGCAAGCTGCTTCTCTTTTACCGAGCCCAGCTTGATCTCCATCTGCTCCAGCTCTTTAATATTTTTTACCGTGCCGCTGTAGAGCTTCTTATTCAGCTCCCCGTGCTCGGCGGTAACTGTCTCCAGATCGAGCTCACCCCGTCGCAGCGTTTTGCGCTGTTCCTGCAGCTCCTGCTTCACCCGGCCGCGCTCTTCTTCAATCCGGGCCAGGCTTTCCGCCGCCTCTTCAGCCTCCCGGCGTAAAGGGGTGCCCTCAAACTGCTCTGCAAGCGCCTTCAGGCTCAGGTCGAGTTCCTGTAGATCCCATAAAAGTTTCAATGACAAGATATTTCACCTCTTTCACCGGAGATTGTCCGCGGCTACATAAATAGCCACCGCGGCGGCGATGGCGTTGCCTCCACCACTTCGGTCTTCAAACCCGCTTCGTGCAGGGAGGAGCGAAGATGAGCGGCCAGGTGTCCAATCACGAGCTCCTCGGTTTCGCCATGGCCGGCATCGATGAGCCCTAGGCCGTGCGCCTGGGCTTTTTCCAGATCATGAAAACGAAAATCACCGGCGATAAATATCCCGGCGCCGCCGGACACAGCATCCTCGATCAGCGAGCCTCCGCTGCCGCCGCAAAGAGCGACCCGGCTAAATTTTTGCCCCGGCGGCGCCCAGCAGCGCACCATCGTTGCTCCCAGCTCCCTGCGGCAGCGCCCGGCGATCTCCGGGAGTGTCTGCGGGTTCTCCAGAGAACCGATGAGCCCCAAACCCCGGGGTTCCCCCTGGCGAGCAAGGGGATAAAGATCGTAAGCAGGCTTCTCATAGGGATGGGCTTCCAGGAGAGCCCGGATCACAGCGGCACGCTGCGAGGCCGGCAGGATCATCTCCATCCGGATCTCGGAGACCCTCTCCAGCCGACCCGGTGTACCGATAAAAGGGGTGCTCCCTTCAAGCGGCTTGAAGGTGCCGGTACCGGCCACCTGAAAGCTGCAATGGCTGTAGCGCCCTTCCAGGCCTGTCCCCGCATCCCCCAGTGTCTCCAGCATCTTCTCCTCATAGCCCTCAGGGAGATAGAGAACAAGTTTCAGCAGCTGCTCATGGCCGGTAACCTTGAGCACCCGCCGCCCCTCCTTTGCCAGACCAAGACGCTCTGCTAGAATGTAGCTGACGCCGCGAGGGGCGATGTCGAGATTGCTGTGGGCGCTGTATACGGCCAGCCGGTGACGGAGGGCCTCTGCAATGAGGGCGCCACGGGGCTCGCTCTCATCCACCCTCCGGAGAGGTTCGAAGAGCAGCGGGTGATGAGTTACCACCAGGGCGGCCTCCTCGTCAAGCGCTTCTTTCAGCACTTTTTCATCAAACCCCAGGGCGATGAGCACTTTTTTTACTCCGGCGTGGGGGTCGCCTATCTGCAGGCCCACCGGATCGCCGGGGAGAGCCAGCTCCGGCGGCGCCAGCTCTTCAATATAGCCGGCGATCTGCCGCACCGTTGCATACAAAGCAAGCACCTCTTTCAGACTGATTGGACTCTAAATCGGGAAACCCCTCCGGCTTTACAGTAACCCTACCGGCCTGATTCTATTTATTCGTCCTGCTCCAGACCCGGGCGCAGGTGTACCGGAATTTCCAACCGGCTGTAGGATTGGGCCAGCCGCCGGGCGGTGGGAGCATCGCCTTCCCGACAGATCTTCTCCCCGCCCTGCTCCGCCGCCAGCAGGTAAGCGCCTACGGCAGGCTCAAAATCTGGGAGACTGACCCAGGCACCAGGCACTGTGCGATGCAGAGTCAAAGTAAAGGAATCGATCAGCAGGGGATTATGCTGCCGGGCGGCGGCATAGATCCCGCCGCCAAGAACAACATCGCAGCGCTCCCGCTCCATCCCCACAGCCCTGATCACCGCGGCGCAATCGCCGCCGGTGGCCGTTCCCAGGCGGATCAGAATATCCTGAGCGACAGCATCACCTTCAGTGGCCAGCTCGAAGACCAGGATGGGCAGCAGGAAATAACTGCGAATCTTCAAGGACAGATCATCGCGCAACGCTTCGGCCAGCTCATCGTAGCTCGCAAATTCCTCCGGAAAAGCGGACAATACCCTTTCCTCCAGTCCGCTCTTCGGCCCCGTCCCCTCTTCAGAGCGAAAAGCGTAATGCAGCGCTTCGCGGGCCAGATCTGCGGAACCGCCCCAGTTACCGCAATCGTAACCAAGGCTGCGCAGCGCCACGCTTTTGCCGGCCCGGTTCCGGGCGGCAGCGTTCGTCCCCGTCCCGCAGATAGAGACGGCTCCGTATACGGCATCGGTTCCCGCCCGGAAAGCAGCCCAGCTGTCATTGACCAGTTTAAAGCTAAGCCCGGGAAATTTTTCGGCCAGCTTTTCCTGTAGAAGCTGAAAATCGGAGGGCAGGTCGGCACCACTTAGAGCAAAAACAGTAAAGTCGAGATCGCTGTTCTTCAGAGAGGCCCGCCGTAGCGCTTTCGCAAGAGACCCGGCAACAGCATGCATCGCCGATGCCGCCCCCACGTTCTGGTAATTGGAGGGCCCGCCCAGGCCATAGCCCAAAATATTGCCCGCCTCATCGCCGCATATAGCGAGGGTTTTAGTAGCGCCGCCATCAATGCCGGCGTAATACCTTTTTTTACTCATCGTCACTACCACCTCCCAAGATGTCGGAAGAGGAAGGATACCCTTCATTCATCGCACCGGCTGCGGAACTGCGGCAGGTAGGGCGCATTTTCCTTCAGAATCTTGTCGAGCAAGGCCCCTGCTTTTTCCGCTCCCGGAATGAGGGGATGGTTGAGCAGGGCCAGGTACGCCGCACGCCTCTCGCCCTTGATCGCCGCCTCCACGGTGAGCTGTTCGTAGGCTTTTACTTGCTGGACCAATCCGCGTAGCTCCACCGGCAGGGGGCCCGGCGAAAGCGGCCTGATCTCCTGACCACTGATCAGGCAGTTTGTCTCGATCACCGCTTCGGCGGGCAGATCGGGAATAGCTCCCCTGTTTCTGGTATTGAGAACCATGCTCGTTGCAGCACCGCTGTGGATAGCCTGCATCAGGGCGACCGCCGCCTCGGAATAAAAAGCGCCGCCGCGCTGGGATAGCTGGGCCGGTTTTTCCATAAGATCCGGATCCCGGTAAAGCGAAAATAGCTCTTTTTCTATGGCCAGAACACAGCGGGCCCGGTTTTTGCCCTCCCGCGCCTGCCGCCTGACCATCGCCAGCGTCTGCTCGGGAAAGTAGTAATAGAGTAGATAGGTAGACGGTAAAGCGCCGAGCCTGCGGAGCAGCACTCGGACCTGCTCCGGCTCAATCTCCGGGAAATCATGAGTCAAAAAAGCGGCCGCTTCGGGAGCGGCGATTACCTTTTCAAGCAGATCGGCGCCGTCGAGGGAGACCCGAGTTACCCAGCTGAGATGATTCAATCCGGTGAAGGTGAGCGCCAATCGCTGGTGCTCTACCTGCAAAAAAGCAGCCATCGTTCTCTGCAACGTCAGAGGGATATTGCATAGGCCTACGCTCTTGATCGCGCTTTGCCCCTGCAAAGCCTCAGTGATGATGCCGGAGGGGTTGGTGAAATTGATCAAAAAGGCGTTGGGGCAGAGCTGCTCCATATCCGCAGCCAGCTCCAGGGCGACGGGGATCTGGCGTAGCGCCGCCGCAAAACCGCCGGGCCCGGTGGTCTCCTGCCCCACCACCCCATAGGGCAGCGGCAACAGCTCGTCTTTTAAGCGGGCAGCGCCGCCGCCGGTGCGAAATTGGCTGATCACAAAGGAAGCGCCGGGCAGGGCGGCGCTTCGTTCCAAGGTTTCGGTAAGCTTAATTTTTTCTTCCAGCCCGGCTTGGCGGATCATCCGGCGGCCAAGCCCGGCTACGGCGGAAAGCTTCTCCCGCCCGGCCTCCAGATCAACAAGGCAGATTTCAGAAAGGGGAAAGGAGCTATAGCCTTCGACAATTCCTGAGATCAGCTCGGGTGTATAACTGGAGCCCCCGCCGATGACAACAATTTTCAAGGCTTATCTCCTCCCCGCAATTCCGAACTATTTATCTTTCTTTCAATTATAGCCGGGTCCCCG
>DUVX01000130.1 GCA_012840855.1 Bacillota bacterium
GGGTTGTTTACCCGGGCGGAAACAGGGTAGAGTTCAAGGGCGCCCGCGGGATAGGGCTGCAGCATTGTCCGCAGAGTCACCAGCGGAGCAGCCCCGTCAAGCCAGAGCGGATAGTGTTCTTCGGGGATGATCAGCGGCATACGGTGGTGTACAGTCCTGATCAGGCTGTTCGCGGCGGTGGTGATGATAGCGCAGCTTTTTGGTATCTGCAGCTCCGCACGGGCCTTCTCGTAAAGACCGCCGAAGGCGAAGGGCTGCCCATCCCGACGGCGGATAAAATAGGGCTGTTTATTCTTCCCCTCTTTGCGCCACTCGTAAAAGCCGCTCGCCGGGATCAGCACCCGGCGCTCGCGGAAGGCGCCCCTAAATTTGTGGGCCACAGTTTCTGCACGGACATTGATCAGCCCGCTGCTGCCAAATCTTTCTCCGGCCCATGAAGGGATCAGGCCCCAGCGGAGGTGGAAAAGCCCGGTTTTCCCCCTGGGGCAGCGGTACAGGGCGGGGAGCATCTCCGAGGGGGCGATATTGTAGCGCGCCGCAATCTCCTCCGTAAATTCGATCTCGAAGAGCATCTCAAGAATCTTTTTCTCCGTAACCAGGGCAAAGCGGCCGCACATGAAGCATCCCCCCCCAGTTTAATATTTTCGTTTTAGTGCTGCACAATTCCTGCCGGGCACCTCCTCCGGTGCAGCAGCGGGCTTTAAAAGGTGATCAGAGCATCGACTACCACGGGATGGGAGCCCTTCAGGATGATGGGATTTAGATCGATCTCCTTAATTTCGGGGTGCAGCAGCAGCAGATTGCCGGTCTTTTGCAGTATTTCGGACAGCGCAGCGCTGTCCGCGGCCTCCATCCCCCGGTATTCACCCAGCAGATCCCCCGCCCTGATCGATCCCAGCATCTCCTGGGCGTCGACCCGGCTGAGCGGCGCCATCCGGAAAACGGTGTCGCCGAGCACTTCAGTGAAGATACCGCCCAGGCCGAACATGACGCAAGGCCCAAAACCGGGTTCCCGCAGAGCGCCGGCGACGAGTTCGCGCTCGCCGCGGACCATCTGCGCCACCAGCACCGGGATCTCCGCCCCTGCCGCCTCCCGGATCGCCTTAAAAGAACGGCTTGCGGAGTTTTCATCCATAATATTCAGATAGATCAGCCCTTTGCCCGTCTTATGAGCGATCTCTGTCGAGCATCCCTTCAAGACGACAGGGTAGCCGATCCGGTGGGCCTGTGCTACCGCTTCCTCCACCGAGTTGGCCAGACCTTCAACACTGACGGGGATGCCGTAAGCGGCGAGAACCCTTTTCGAAGAGTATTCATCCAGCGCGACAGCGCCCTGCTCCACCGCCGCCGTGATAATCGCCGCTGCCGCCTCGCTGGGCTGCGGCAAAAGAGGCGGTGCGGCGGCTGGCCGTTGCCGGATTTGCCGGTAGCGCCAGAGCGCGACCATAGCCCGGGCTGTCTTCTCCGGAGAATCGTAGACAGGGATATCATGCTCCCGGTAGGCCATATTGTAGTCATCGTTCTCACTGAGAAAGGAGGAGACCAGGAAGGGCAGGCCATACTTTTTGGGCAGCGACACAGCGGGGCTGAGATCCTCACGGAAGAAATCCAAAAATTCCTCGCGGGAGATACCAAAAAGATCTCCTGCATGGATATGGATCTCCTCCATAAAACCGGTACCCATGGCCCCGTGAAGGACGATTCCGTCGACCTCGCCGCTCTGCATGACCAGCTCGGGGACGGTTACGCTGATCGCCTCGGCATCGAGAAAAAAGGTAAGATCCACGGGGTTAGCCGTGGCACCCTGCTGCGGGATAAGCGGCCGGATCTTTTCTTGAAGCTCCGATGAAAAAACAGGCACCTCCAGACCGCCGCTGTTGCAGGTATCGGA
>DUVX01000131.1 GCA_012840855.1 Bacillota bacterium
ACATGTGATAACGTTAGCATTTTAGCTATCATTACGCAATGATGATTCACCAAGGTCCGTTATTGTGTTTTACCTCTTTTCATGCTACTGGAAAGCTGTTGTTGACCCTTTTTGGGTTTGAATCATTTAAATAGTTTAATAAATTAGAAAGGCAAAGAGCACCTCTTCGCGAATAGATATATAAGAAGGGGGGGGAGAAGTGAGGATATCACTTTTTGTTGATGGGGGCAATTTCTTTTACATGCAGCAGAAAGATTTAGGGTGGTGGATCGATCCCCGCAAGCTGTTGGATTATGTTAGCAGTAAAGGCACTTTAATCGATGCAAATTATTATGTGGGCAAGGATGGTCATCCCGATGCCCGACAGGACAAATATTTAAAAGCGCTCACTTATATGGGCTACTCACTGGTGACCAAGGACCTCAAGAATGTGCTGCAGGATGACGGCACTTACAGGCAGAAAGCCAACCTGGATATAGAGATCGTTCTAGATATGTTTAACACCATAGAGCATTACGATATGGCTGTACTGGTCAGCGGCGATGGGGATTTCGAACGTCCCATGAACCTGTTAAAGGCCCGGGGAAAGAGGTATCTGGTCATTGCCACGCGCATGTTTATCGCCAGAGAACTGAGAGAGGCTGTCGGTATGCATTACGAGGATTTTCGTGATATTAGGGACCTGGTGGAAAAGGGTTAAATTAGCAAACATGGCCGGAATTGTCATCATGTCCGGATGCTTGCGGTTCAACTTCTCCTCCTCCCTCTTTAGCTACGGGCGCGCAGTAGGGTATTGCCGGTACGCTTGGAGCGATGGATAGAAGTTATGGCGAAACCGGCCTGCTGTAGATCGGCCAGGGCTTCGGGAAGAGTAGACACGTAGAATGAGGGTGAAAGCAGGACTCGGGTGCAGTAATAGAGGGCCGCCGGGGCTGGTGCACTTCGATCGCGTTTTAAATAGCGGTGCTGTAAATATAGCACCCCCCCGGTTTCAAGGCGCGGTGAATCTTCAGAAGCAGTGGGGCAACCTTTCCCGAAGATCGGTAAAAGACATTGGAGGCAAAAGCCAGATCATAGTTTTCTCCAAGAGGATCAGTATAAAAGTCGCCGCCCCGGTACTCTAGCCGGTCTTCAAAGGGGAAGCTCTCCAGGTAGCGCCGCGTCAGCT
This sequence comes from Bacillota bacterium, assembly GCA_012840855.1. GTDB lineage: Bacteria > Bacillota > Dethiobacteria > DTU022 > DTU022 > JAAZPQ01. Next base: position 1,169 of record DUVX01000131.1, read on the forward strand.
GAAGCACTCCTGGACGATCGAAAAGGACCGCTTGCATTGTCTTGTTCAGCAAGCAAAGGGCGGCCGTGTAAAGACCGTGGCTACAGCCCAGATCGATCATCTTCCGTGCATCCCTGAAAGCAGGGTCACGAGCAATTTTCCGGACCACAGGTCCGATTGCGCCGCTGCTGACCGCACTCTGAGCCATGAGCCCAGTAAAAGGGAGCAGATCTTCTTCGTCCCGGGGCTCCTTGCTACCAGGCGATAAAGGTTCACGTAGTATTGGAACAATATTATGCAGTCGCTGCAGGCGGGCAAAACGTGATCGCAGCAGCCCGTAAACGCTGTGCTTGGAATCACGGCGCAGATAAAGGCTGGAGGAGGGAGAGAGCCGATAGCTCTCCCCCTCTTTTTCCAGGTAGCCCAGGGAGACAAGGGCGTCCAAAAAGGCGGTTCTCCTCCTGGAATCATCGCCCAACACCGTCGCAAGCGCACCGGATGACCTGCCTGATTCGCCGAGGACATCGAAAATACCGCTTTCCAGGGCCGTTTTCAGCAGCAGCAAAGCCTCACAGCCAAATATGTTTTCTCCCAGGGGTCGCAGATTTGGCAACGGCACTATTTCTGCCAGCATGGAAAGCCCGGTCATGGGCATTTTCACCACTCCCTCCTGAAATTGCAAATGCTTAGCGCAACCGGGCCTTATGCAGATCGGGCCGGAATTCAAAATCTATAGTAAAGTCCTCAACATTCTTTCTAGTGGCATAAACGGTGACGTCGTGATAAAGGGGAACAATGGGTGCATTTTCAGCAACAAGGATCTGCAGATCGGCATAAAGCCCGCGACGCTTCTCAAGATCCATCTCACCGGCAGCTTTCCTGATCAGTTCATCGGCCTGAGCGTTGCTGAAATTGATCCCCCGGCTCGAGTTGAATCCGCCCTCGGAATGAATCCATTCGCTGAAAAAATCGTCCGGTTCGCTGCCTGTCCAGGGAGACAGGCTAAGATGAAATTCGCCTGATTCAGCTGCGTCGTTGAAAGCACCCATTTCCAAATTTCTCAAGGTTGCAGTGAAACCAAGATTGCCGAGTTCGGTCTGCAGATACTGGGCGATGGAAAGCATGGGCCAACGCCGTGCCCAGTTGGCATTGACCAGAATTTCGATCTCATTTTCATCATCGGCCAGGTTTTTCTCAAAAAGCTCCTTGGCAGCAGAAGGATCACAGGTAGGCGCTGCTGCAGGGTTGTTCCATGTTTCGGCCAGGGGAGAAAGCAGCCCTACCGCTGGCTTGCCGTAACCCTCGAGCAATTTTTCCACCAGCTCTTCTCGTTCGATCAGCAGAGATACAGCTTGCCGCAGTTCCGGTTTGTTAAAGGGAGCTTTCTCTGTTTGAAAGATCAGATATACTGAGGTTAGAACATCAGCAGTAAAGAGCTGGATATTTGGATCCGCTTCCAGCAGTGGCACCTGTTCGGGCAGGATCACTCCCACATCAGCTAGCACATCGACCTCTCCCGACTGCAATGCAGCAATCCTGGTGTTCTCATCGGGAATGTGGTGAAAAACAACCTTTTCGATAGATGGAGTGCCGTTCCAGTAATCCTCAAAAGCCTTCAGGTAAATGGTGTCTTCGCCCCTCTCATCAAAGATATAGGGACCTGTGCCCACGGGCGCCTCCAGGCGAGTCCCGTCATCATCTAGGGCCTTTGCACTGAAGATAGCGCTATTGAAGTAACTGATGAGCTCCGGGAAAGAGGGGCTCGGCACCGCCAGCTTCACCTCAACGGTTAACGGTCCCGTCACCACGATCTCGTCAAGATCCCGGTAAGCCTCCGAGGTGGCCGGATGTCTGCTCAGGCGGAGAAGATTCTTCTGGACTACCTCAGCATCAAGAGCGCTGCCGTCATGGAAGGTGATCCCCTCGCGCAGCGCAAATGTCCAGACCTTCCCATCGGCGGAGGGGGTAATGCTTTCGGCTAGCCAGGGTTCCGCAACCAGGTTTTCGTTTAAGTAGGTGAGACTCTCCCAGACATTGGTGCTGCCGTGCAGAAAGGAGCGATCCTCGGGTCCATAAAAGAAATCACGCCCCAAACCGATGATCAGTTCTGTTTTATCTTCGGGATCTCCCGTTCCTTCTCCACAACCCGCACCCAGAGATAGAAGCATCAACACTGTCATTAATAAAACCGCCACCTTACTGGCGATTCTAGCAAAACGCTTCATGCTGTCCAAGCCTCCTTTTATTTTTACAGATCCACCCTTGAAAAACATCGATTCCATCACTTGATCCGTCGATCTTCATACCACCAGGCCAATTCTGTATAAATCACATCCTTTCTTCTTTATTCATCAATGCGCTGTAAAACAGGCTGCCCGGTGCCCTACCCTCACTGTTGTCAGCCGGGGGCTCTCTTCGGTGCAGCGCTTCATCCTGATCGGGCAGCGCGGATGAAAACGGCACCCTGCCGGATAGGCTGCCGGATCGGGCGGCTCCCCTTCAAGCAGATACATTTCGGAAGGAGCGAACAACTGCGCTTCTGCGGCCAAAAGCGCCTGTGTGTAGGGATGAAGCGGCTGCTCAAGACTGCTTACCGGCAGCTCCTCCACGATTTTTCCAGCATAGATCACGGCAACGCGTGAGCATAGATAGCGCATTGCTCCCAGGTCATGCGAGATAAAAAGAAAGCCGGCCCGGCTCTCTTCCTGCAGATCCCGAAAAAGGTTCAACAGCTTGGCCTGCACCGAGAGGTCAAGGCCGGAAGTAATCTCATCGCAAAGGATTAGCGGTGGGTCTGCAACAAGGGCCCGGGCCAGGGCAATGCGGCGCTGCTGCCCTCCGCTGAACTCATGGGGGTAGCGGCGTCGATCGTCGCGCTGGAGACCTACCCGTTCCAAGGCGGCGGCTACCCGTTCATCGATACGATGGGAACCAAGCTCTGGCCCAAAATTAAGCAGCGGTTCGGCGACAATGCGTCCAACGGACAGACGTGGATTCAGTGAAGCGGCGGCATCCTGAAATACCGCCTGGACTTCCCGGCGAAAATGGCTCCAGCGCTGCGCACCACCGCTGTTTAGCTTCCCACCCCGGAAATAGAGGTCCCCGGCACTAGGGCGCTCCAGCAGGAGCAACAGGCGCATGAGCGTGCTTTTACCGGAGCCGCTTTCACCAACAAGCCCCAGGGCTTCATGCTCCTTCATGCTGATATCCACGCCATCCACGGCTTGAATCTGATATCCTCTCCGGTGATAGTATTTTCTTAAACCATGCCCTTCCAGTAGATTCATGCTCTGACCGCCTCTGTACCTATTGATTTTATTCCCAGTGTATTGAACCGGTAGCAGGCCACCCGGTGTTCACCGGCGGCACCGAGTAGCTCAGGCGCCGCATTGCAGCAGCAGGGCAGCATCTCGGGGCAGCGCGGATGAAAAGCACATCCCGCCGGCAGATGCAGGGGGGAGGGAGAGGGACCCTCCACCGGTTCTAGCCGGCGCCCCCGCCCGAAAGAGGGGTGTGAACGCAACAGTGCATTGGTATAAGGGTGCTTCGGTCTGCCAAATACTTGCTGCAAGGGGCCTTGCTCCACAATGCGCCCGGCGTAGATCACCGCCACATCATCAGCAATAGTCGATGCAGCGGCAAGGTCATGGGTAATCAGCAGCAGTGTAAAACGGTTTTCCTCGAGCTGTCGCTTCAGCTCGCCAAGGATCTGCAGCTGCAGGGTAACATCTAAAAAGCTGATCGGTTCGTCGGCAATAAGCACCCGGGGTTGCAGCGCCAGGGCCAGGGCAATAGCTGCCCTCTGGCGCATCCCTCCACTTAGCTGGAAGGGATAACTATGGTAAACCTGCTCTGCGGGTAGCCCCACTCCGGTTAATTTTGCAAAGGTCATTTTCCGAGCTGTTGCCTTTGAGACCGGTTCGTGAGTCAGAATGGTTTCGACAAACTGAGATCCTACAGTAATCACCGGGTTGAATGAGGCAAGCGGATCCTGGAAGATGAGCGCCATCTCTTTTCCCCTAATGGTGCGCATAGCCGCCGTAGGTAGCTTCAGCAGGTCACAGTCTTCTAGGCACACCTGCCCGCCGGTGATCTTTCCGGGAACAGGCACCAGCCGCAGCAGCGACAGTGCGGTCACGCTTTTCCCAGCACCGCTTTCACCGATCAGGGCCAGGCAACGATTCTGCTGTAAGGTAAAGCTGATCCCGTCAACGGCACGGACAATCCCTTCAGGGGTATTAAAGGAGGTGGATAATCCTTTAACGTGAAGCACTGTTCTTTGCGGCATTTAGGCCCCCCCCTTCAGTGCCGGTGCATTAGGGAGCCGCGTTTCCTCCCGGCGATCAGCAGGGCCGGCGTAACCTTGCGGGTCAAGGGCATCCCTGAGCCCATCCCCAAGCAGATTGAAGCCGAGGACAGTAAGAGCAATAGCAGCGCCGGGAATAATCATCAAGCGTGGAAATGTTTGCATAAAGGGGCGGGCATCGTTTATCATCATCCCCCATTCTGGTGTGGGCGGCTGCGCCCCCAGCCCCAGGAAAGAGAGCGTGGAGAAAGCCAGGACCAACTTGCCCAGATCCAGCGTCGCCAGGATCGCTACCGGGGGCAGAACATTGGGGAGCACATGACGCCAGATCAGGACAAACCCTCGGCTTCCGCTAACCCGGGCAGCGGCGATATATTCTTTCTCTTTTATGGAAAGAACTATCCCCCGGACGATACGGGCATAACTTACCCAGGAGAGCATCGCCAGTGCAAGCATAGCGTTTAAAAGTCCTGGACCGAGAATTCCCAGCACCACCAGGGCGAAAACGAGGTTGGGAAAGGCAAGAATGATATCCACAAGGCGCATGATCACGCCATCAATAAATCCGCCGCAATAACCGGCCAGCAACCCCGCCGGAATCCCGACAAACAGGGTCACCATTAGAACAACGAAAGCATACCCAAGCGTGACCCGGGCACCATAGAGCATCCGCGAAAAAAGGCAGCGGCCCAAGCCGTCTGTTCCCAGGGGATATTCGCCGCCGGGCGCCAGCAACCGTTCCGCTAGGGAAACCGGTTCAGGATCGTGCGGTGCCAGGAGAGGCGCAAAAAGAGCAGTTAGCAGCAGCAACCCAACAATCAAAAAACCCGTAAGGGATGCTGGATCACGCAAAAAACGATGTCCCATCTCAACCTGTCTCCTTCCGGCCCAATTTGATTCGGGGATCTAGATAGCGGTATGAAATATCAACAGCGAGGTTGACAAGGACATAGATCAGCGCCATGAAGAGGGCATAACCCTGAATTACGGGAATATCCCGGTCGAAGATGGCCTGGACTGCCAGTCGGCCTACACCGGGCCAGGCAAAAACCTGCTCCACAACGACAGTCCCACCCAGCAAACCGCCAACGGTAATCCCGAAGACGGTTACCAGCGGAATCAAGGCATTGCGCAGGGCATGCTTTCCTATTACCACCGCCTCGCGCAGACCGCGGGCACGGGCTGCGCGGATGAAATCCAGCTGGAGCACCTCGAGTAGGCTCGAGCGGAGCAGACGGGCGTAAACTGCAGCCAGACCGAATCCCAGAGTAAGAGACGGCAACAACAGGTGTGAGAGCCCGCCCAGCCCCATCACCTGCAGATAAGGAGAGGGCACTGCCAGGTAGCAGATCAACAGCAATCCCAGGTAAAAAGAGGGCAAGGAGGCACCCAACAGCGCAGTCAGTCGGCTCAAATGATCTATTGCTGTGCGCGGAAAGAGCGCCGCTAAAATTCCCAAAGATAGGGCTAGAAACAGCATAACCAACAGGCCGCCCGCTGCCAGTTCCAGCGTTGCCGGCAGGCGTCTAAATATCTCTTTGGCTACTGCCTCTCCACTGGTGTAAGAATAGCCTAGATCGCCTCGGGCCGCTCGCCCTAACCAGTTAATAAAACGTTGCAAAACCGGTCCTTCCATCCCCAATTGTCGTCTGGCAACAGCCAGCGCTTCCGGGGTGACCCCAATATCCCTTTTCAGCAAAATTATCTCCGCCGGGTCGCCCGGTGTGAGTTCCACCATCAGAAAGGTGATAAAACAAACACCCAGCATTACTGGAATGAGGATCAGCAACCTATTTAAAAGATAGCGTTTCATAGTCACCTCAAGTAGCACGTATTCTGCAGTTGATGCTACGCGCAGGGCATAAAAAAACTACACGGTGTTACATATAGGCATCCTCGTGTTACTGTCTCAATAATTCGACATGTCTTTACAAATTCCTGCCTGGGCTCTGATAATTTTTGTTTTAAATGGACAGATGCACTATTCTTTGATCTGCCGAGTCTAGAAAGCAATCACTCTCAACATCGAGTGTCCATGGCTATTTTTAAAAAACAGCCGATGGTGTTTAGCGTGAGCCCATCTAATGGCTCTGGCTTGATGAGTAAGCAAATTTGAATATCTTAGATTTGGTTGACTATTCAAAATGGGGGGGGGTGAGTCAAATCATCGTACCATGATTCAGTGCGTTTTTTGTGCGTTATTGTCTTGTGCGTTAAAAACCGCAGGAGCCAAAGACCCCCGCGGTTGCTATGTTTTTTGGCAGGGGAGACAGGACTCGAACCCGCAGCCCCTGGTTTTGGAGACCAGTGCTCTACCACTTGAGCTACTCCCCTGCTAACGCTATTTTAATCCACGTTTTTGACTTTGTCAAACCGTTTTCCCTCGCTTTTAACAGCATATTCAGCCGCTTTATATGAGGCGCTCTTCTCGCGTATGTTGCGCGGAGAGTGCCGTTATTATAAAATAAGACGTAATCACGTTATACATAACCGGGAGGCGAGGGGAAATATGGCTTTATCCGGTATCGGCATTATCGGCTGCGGGGCCATGGGGTCAGCGCTGCTCCGGGGGATAGCAGTTTCCCGCGGCGCTCCCGTAGCGGATATCTTAGTCTATGATCTTAACAAAAAAAGAGCGGAAAGCGCCGCCGGTCCCGTGGGCGCCGGGGTGGCAGCAGATACAGAGGAAATGTTGCAGCGGTGCCGTTATATCTTCCTGGCGGTGAAGCCGCAGGATGCGGCGGCAGTGGTGGAACCCTGGGGAAAAACATTTCAGCCCTGCGATCACCTGCTGATCTCGCTGGCCGCAGGGGTGACTATTAAATTCTACGAGCGGCTTCTCCCAGGGGGCAGCAAGATCATCCGGCTGATGCCGAACACGCCCTGCCTTATCAGGGAGGGCGCTGTGGCCTTGAGTGCCGGCAGCGCTGTAAGTGCTGAAGATCTTGCCGGTGTCAGGCTGCTGCTGGGCGGCCTGGGCTTGACGATGGTGGTGCCGGAGAACCTGATGGATGCGGTTACTGCTCTTAGCGGTAGCGGCCCGGCCTATCTCTATCTTTTCGCCGAGGCGCTGATTGACGGCGGTGTCAATGCAGGTCTCGATCGCGAAACCGCTTCTGCTTTGGCTCTGCAGACCATTTTAGGCGCGGCGCGCATGCTCAAGGAGTGCGATCGTTCCCCGGCGGAGCTGCGCCATGACGTCACCTCACCGGCGGGAACGACCGCCGCGGCTCTGGCAGTACTGGAGAAAAGATCTTTTCGTGGCAGCCTCATCGATGCGGTGGCGGCGGCGGCTGAAAGAGCGGGAGAGCTGAACCGTGAATAAGGCAGCCCGCAGGCCGGCGGCGCAGCGTATTGTGGTCAAGGTCGGCACCAGGCTGCTCACCCATGAGGGTGGCCAGCTGAACCTTATCTTCATTGAAAGGCTGGTCCGTGAACTGGCCGATCTAAAAAATCAGGGCCGCCAGATCGTCCTCGTTTCATCGGGGGCTATCGGAGCGGGAATGGGGCGCCTGGGGCTGAAACGCCGCCCCGAAGCGATCCCGGAGCTGCAAGCGGCCGCCGCCGTAGGTCAGGGTGTGCTGATCCAGCTCTACGAGAAGCTGTTTATGGAATACGGGCAGACCGTGGCGCAGCTTCTGCTGACCAGGGCTGACTTTGCCAGTCGCGGCCGGTACCTCAATGCCAGCAATACCATCCTCACCCTGCTGCGCTGGGATGTGGTGCCGGTGATCAACGAAAACGATACGGTTTCGGTGCAGGAGATCAAGCTGGGAGACAACGATCGCCTTTCCGCCCTGGTGGCCGGCCTCTGCGATGCCGATCTGCTCGTCATCCTTACTACCGCCGCCGGCCTCTACGAGGCCGATCCGGAGACGTCGCCACAGGCACGGCTGATTTCAGAGGTGTACGAGATTACGCCGGAGATAAAACGATACGCCGCCGGACCGGGCGATCACCTTGCCACAGGAGGGATGATCACCAAGCTGCAGGCCGCCGAAATCGCCACCAATTCAGGCGTGGCAATGATCATCGCCGGGGGGAAAGAGGCGGGTACGCTGCACCGGATCCTGGACGGCGAGCCCCTGGGTACCTATTTTCACCCTCAGCGAAGGCACCTCAACCGGCGCAAGCGCTGGATCGCCTACGGCAGGGTAATCAAAGGGAGCGTTGTCGTAGACGACGGGGCCCGCAAGGCGCTCTGCGGGGCGGGGAAAAGCCTACTGCCGGTTGGGGTGCTCGAGGTTAAGGGCAGTTTTAAAAAGGGGGCCCTTATCGCTGTCTGCGATCGGCAGGGCCGGGAGATCGGCCGGGGGCTGAGCAACTTTTCTTCCAGGGAGCTGTCCCTTATCCGGAGACGCAGCAGCTGTGACATTATCCCTTTGATCGGGAGAGAAGCCGATGATGAAGTTATCCACCGGGACAACCTTATCGTTTATCATTGCCATCAGGGAGGTTGACCCGGGATCATTTAATAAGGAGGCAGGACAATGCATGCCGAAGTAGTTGCCAAAGCGGAAAAGGCGCGGGAAGCCGCTGCCATCCTCGCAGCTGTCCCCACGGAAGCCAAAAACAGGGCGCTCCGTCTCATCGCGGAAGCGCTGAAAGCGCAGAGTGGAAAAATCATGGAGGCCAACGCCCGGGATCTGAAACTATACCGGGAAAGTGCCGGTTTCACCAGGGCGCTGGAGGACCGCCTCATGCTGAACGAGGAGAGGATCGCCGGTGCCGCCGGGGGCTTGCTCGAAATCGCCGCCCTGGAGGACCCCGTCGGTGAAGTTACGGGAGCCTCGCTTCGCCCCAGCGGGCTGCAGGTGGGGCAGGTGCGCACACCCATCGGGGTGGTGGGCATCATCTATGAAGCGCGCCCCAATGTCACTGTCGACGCCGCGGGGTTGACCCTGAAATCGGGGAATGCCGTTATCCTGCGCGGCGGCTCCGAGGCGTTGAATTCGAATATGTGCCTCGTGGGGATAATCCAGGAGCAGCTGCGCCGGGCGGAGCTGCCGGTGGCGTCGGTACAGCTCATTGAGGACAGCGACCGCGCCGCGGCTCGCACCCTGATGCGCCTGAACGGCTCTGTCGATCTGCTGATTCCGCGGGGCGGCCCCTCGCTGATCAAAGCGGTAATCGAAAACGCCACCGTCCCCGTCATCGAAACCGGGGCAGGCAATTGCCATCTCTATATCGATAAAAGCGCCGCGAAAGATATGGCCGTGGAGATCGCCCTTAATGCCAAGGTGCAGCGCCCCGGGGTCTGCAACGCCATCGAGACGCTTTTAGTCCACCAGGCCGCGGCGGAGGAGATCCTGCCGGCGGCGCTGACGAAGCTGGAGCAGGCGGGGGTGGAGCTGCGCGGTTGTCCCCGCACCCGCTCCTATCACAAAACAGTGAAGGAAGCATCGGAGGAGGACTGGGGGAGAGAATACCTCGATCTGATCCTTGCGGTGAGGGTAGTCGATTCTATCGATGAAGCGATCGCCCATATCAGCCGCTACGGAACGATGCATTCAGAAGCTATCGTCACCGCCGATTACGGGCGCGCCCGCCTCTTTTTGAGCCGGGTCGATGCAGCGGCCGTCTATGTCAACGCTTCCACCCGTTTCACCGACGGCAGCGAGTTCGGCCTCGGCGCCGAGATGGGGATCAGCACTCAGAAGCTGCATGTGCGCGGGCCGATGGGATTGAAGGCGTTGACTAGTTTGAAGTATATTGTCTACGGATCCGGCCAGGTTCGTTAAAGGATAAGCTACCGAGCGATCCGGCTGGAAGGGAGGTATTTAGATGAAAAGATTCAAAGAAGGGCTTAAAAAGGGCTCAATCATGCTCGTAGATACCACTTTGCGCGACGGTGAGCAGACAGCGGGGGTGGTATTTTCCAACCGGGAGAAACTGCGCATCGCCAAGATGCTCGACAATGTGGGCGTCCACCAGATCGAGGCGGGGATTCCGGTCATGGGCGGCGATGAAAAAGAAGCGATCCGGCAGATCGCCTCGATGGGGCTCCAGGCGAGCATCATGGCCTGGAACCGTGCCAACGTCAATGATGTTCGCCATTCCCTCGATTGCGGCGTCGATGCAGTTGCTATCTCTATCTCCAGTTCAGATATTCATATCAAACACAAGCTGCGCACCTCGCGGGAATGGGTTCTCGAAAATATGACCAAAGCGGCGGAGTATGCCAAAAATGAAGGGGCCTATGTATCCGTCAACGCGGAGGACGCCTCGCGGACCGATCTGGACTTCCTGATACGCTTTGCCAAAGAAGCTCAGGCCGCCGGCGCTGACCGGCTGCGTTACTGCGACACCATCGGTGTCCTGGAGCCTTTCGGGACCTACGATGTGATCAGCCGGATCATCGATGCCACCGGTATGGATATCGAGATGCATACTCACAACGATTTCGGGATGGCTACCGCCAATGCCTTGGCCGGGATCAAGGCCGGAGCCCGTTTCATCGGTGTCACCGTGAACGGTCTCGGCGAGAGGGCGGGCAACGCCGCCCTCGAGGAGGTGGCCATGGCCCTGAAATTTCTTTTCGGGATGAACCTCGGGGTAAATACTAAAGATTTCCTAAATCTTTGTGAATACGTGGCCCGGGCCTCCGGCCGCACTCTCTACCCCGGCAAACCCATCGTCGGCTCCAATACCTTTGCCCACGAATCGGGAATCCATGCCGACGGCGTTCTGAAGTATCCCGGGACCTACGAAGTTTTCAGCCCCGAAGAGGTGGGGATGCAGCGCCAGATCATTATTGGCAAGCATTCCGGCAGTAACGCTGTGAAGATGAAGTTCGTTGAGTATGGCATCGACCTTTCCAGCGAAGAGGCCAATGACATCCTCGCCCTGGTGCGCAGCGCTGCCGTGGAGATGAAACGGCCGCTCTTCGACAAAGAGCTGATGTATATCTACGAAGACTATCTCTACGACATAAAAAGGCCCGGGAAGGACAACTCCACTGGAGAGCTAGGCTAAGCGGGATCTTTCCCTTTAAAATAACTGCTGACTCTGACGATATGAGGTCTTCTCCGGCAGGGCTAAATATTTTACTGAAATAGAGTAAAATAGAAGGGAACAACAAAAAAGGAGTGGGTCTGATGTTGGAGGATTTCGTCTCTGCTGTCCTGGGTTTGATTGTTATCAGCAAAGAGAAAGCGGAAGAGATCATCAACGTGCTGGTGGAAAAAGGGGAGATGCAGCGCGACGATGCCCGGAAATTGGTGGAGAAGATGATCAATAAGGGTAAAGAGGAGAAGGAGCGCTTCACTGAACAGTGGCAGGAGGTTAGGAGCAAGCTGGAAGAAACATGGCGGCAAAAGTATGTCAGCAAGGAAGAGTTCGCCCGTGTTGAAAGAAAGATCGATGAACTTGCTGAGATGATCAAAGATAAATTGAGATGAATTTCAGACCGGGCCGCCTGAGGCAGCTGCGTTACCTGCGGCGCTATCGCGAAATCATGAGGGTCCTGGCGAAGCACGGCTTTGCCCAGGTTCTGGTGCGGTTGCGCCTTTACGGCTTCTGGGAAAGGATCTTTTCCCTGGGGCAAAAAAAAGGCGCAGCGGCACCCCCAGATCTGGAAAGCGGCCTGCGGGCGGCCCTGGAGGAGCTGGGACCGGCATTTATCAAGCTGGGCCAGCTTCTGAGCACGCGGGCCGATCTCCTACCGCGCTCCTATATCGAGGAGCTCAGCCGACTGCAGGATCAGGTGCCCCCCTTCTCGCCGGCGAAGGCGCAGGAACTCCTCGCCGCGGAGCTGAAAGCAAATCGGGCCCAAGAGTTTGCTGATTTTCAAATGGAGCCGCTAGCGGCGGCCTCTATTGGACAGGTTCACCGGGCCGTTCTGCACAGCGGCGAAGAGGTAGTAGTAAAGATCAAGCGCCCCGGTGTGGACAGGCTGGTCAGGCAGGATCTGGAGATCCTAGAGGAGATGGCGGCCTTCGTGGATCGCAATACGGCCTGGGGATCGCTCTATCAGTTTGGCCGGATTGCCAGGGAGCTGAAGCAGATCATCTTGCGAGAGCTCGATTACAACCATGAGGCGCACAATGCGGATCGTTTGCGCCGCAATTTTAGCGGCGATCCCGATGTCTACATACCTCGCGTCTACTGGGAGTATACCGCCCGCAATGTGCTGACCCTGGAGTACCGCGCCGGGATCACTCTCAACCGTTACCTGGAGAAACCGCCAGCCGGCGGGCCGCCGCCCCGTAAGGTAGCCGCCATGTTGGCCGATGCTTTTTTCAAACAGTTTCTGGTGGACGGTTTTTTTCACGGCGATCCCCATCCCGGCAATATGGCACTGCTTCCAGACGGACGTCTTTTCTTTATGGACTTTGGCGCCGCCGGTTTTATCAATGAACACAAACGCGGCAAGTTTGTAATGATGGCGCGGGCCTTTCAAAGCGGCGATACCGCCGCCATGATCGATGAGTTGAGCGATTTTGCTTTTGTCCCCCCGGGGATCGATCGCCTTGAGCTGATCGAGGACGTGGAAAACTTGCAGGAGCGCTATCTAAATATGCCGCTACAGGATATCGATGTGGGCGAAGCGATGGAAGATCTTCTGCACCTATCGGCCAGGCACCGACTGAGCTTTCCCCATGAGTTTCTGCTCCTGGCGCGGGCACTGGCAATACTCGAAGGGACGGTGATCCGCCTCGATCCGCAATTTAACCTTGTTGAAGCAGCGGCGAAATATGCGCCGGCGCTGCAGAAAGGGCAGTTAAAACTGGCTGCGCGACGGCTGCGGAGCACGCTACGCGGTTACCGCCGCCTCATGGAGCAATTTCCCGGGCAAGCGGCGGAGCTGATGCGCGCCTCTGCCGCCGGGGAGCTGAAGATCAGACTGGAGCTTCCCCAGGTCAACTCGATCATGGCCACTGTGAAGAGCCTGGGCAGCCGCCTGGGTTTGAGCATCATCCTGGCGAGCCTGATCATCGCTCTATCGCGAAATACAAAGTTTAGCTATATAACATGGCTGGAGAAAATACCGCTGGGGGAGATTGTGCTTATCGCTGCCGCTGTGACGGGGCTCGTGTTGATCTGGGCTACGATCCGCTCGGCGAAGCCTTAGTATCCCATCCCGGGAGGAGGCGGAAACAATAAAAGATCGAGTCTATGCTGCTGTTGACGTTGGTGGAACGAAGATCCTGCTTTTGCTGATGGGGGCGGAGGGCGATCTTGTTGTGCGCCGCAGGCTTTTCACACCCGAGAAGTCAACCCCGGAAGCGGTAGTTGCTGCGGTTGACGATGCGCTTACCCGCCTTTTAAACGAAACAGGGATCCCCTCGCAGGCGCTCTGCGGCCTCGGTCTCTGCATCGCAGCGCTGCTTAATTTTGAAACAGGGGTGATCTATGAAGCCCCCAACCTGGACTGGCATGAGCCGGTTCCCTTCCGCGAGATGCTGCAGGAGAGATACAGCTGCCCCGTTTTTCTGGAAAATGACTGCAACGCCGCCGTTCTGGGTGAGGTCACTTACGGGGCCGCCCGGGGACATCGCGATGCCGCCTATGTCACGATCAGCACGGGTATCGGGGCGGGCCTTTATCTCGACGGCCGGATCTACCGGGGCAGCGGGGGTTTTGCCGGCGAGATTGGCCATCTCAAGCACTTTGGCAAGGGAAGGCGCTGCGGCTGCGGCGGCCTCGACTGCCTTGAGGCCTGGGCTTCGGGAAAGGGCATGGCACGCAGCGCCGCAATGCTCTGGGACGAGAGCGAGCCCTCCACCGGCCCTCTTGATACCGCTGCTGTTTTTGATCGGGCTGGTGCCGGGGATCCCCTGGCCGCTTCGATTGTCGATGGGGCCATGGAGGATATCGGTATTACCCTGGCGAACATGGTGACGATGCTCAACCTTTCCTGCATTGTTATCGGTGGAGGGGTTGCCCGCCACAGGCCCGCTCTTATAGGGCAGATCAGGGAAAAAGTAAATCTTTATGCTGTGCCCCCGGCGGTGAATGTCTCCCAGGTGGAGATAGTAGCAGCCCGGCTCGAGCCGGAAGCGGGAGCCCGGGGTATCTATGCGATGATGCGTGGGTGATCTGGATGGATCCAGCACAGTTATTGACAGCGTTGCGGGAATTCAGTGGCGATCTCATTACCGGGTATGGCGTCTGGGGCGTGGCTGTGGCGATGATGCTTGAAAGCGCCGGGGTGCCCTTTGTCTCTACGGCCGTTTTGCTCACTGCCGGCGGGATGATCCTGAGCGGTCGGGCCGATTTTTGGGCGCTGCTCTGTGCTTCCACAGCGGGGATTATTGCGGGGAGCCTGATCAGCTACTTTGTCGGTTATCTTGGCTGTAGTGTGGGCCGCGCTGTGGGCCATTTTATTAATCGTAATTTCACTAAAAACTCCGACCGCCGTTTTTCTGCGCCGGCGTTTATTTCCAAAATATTACCTTTCATGGAGCGGTATGGAACTTACTCGATCTTCATCGGTCAGCTATGGGGAGTTACCCGCACCTTCATCTCCTTTCCCGCCGGCGCGATGCAGATGAACCTGCCCCTTTTCATTCTTTTTACCACCCTTGGTGGCGCCGCTTTCAGCCTCTGGATAATCGGCTGGAGCTTTCTTCTTGCCGGGGCGGCGGGCCTTCTTTTCAAGTTGCTGAAAGCGTTTCACGATTTGACACCGTGGCTCTGGCTTATCTTACCGGTTATCGCTTTCAGCATCGTCTACCTTTACCGGCGCAAGGGGTGGAAAATACCGTTTGCTTCGCTCCTCGCCCGTTTAAAAAAATAGGCAGCTTAGATCTTCCTTAAAAAACGGTTGATCAGCAAATAGTCGAGCAGGGCTATGCTGATAAAGGCAACTGTATAGCCGCAGACAGCTCCATTAATTCCCCACTGCGGCTGCGCAGTCAAGTGATAGATGATCACCAGCCCTGCAGTAGTGCCGGCAAGATCGGTGGAGAAGGCGTAGCCGGGGCGGCCCAGGCCGTGCAGAACAGCGGCGGTGGTGAACTGGAGATAGGCAAAGGGAGCGAGCGGCGCCAGCCTCGTTACCAGCCCCGCCGCCGCGGTGGTACCGTAAAACATCCTGGTGAGAAGAGGAGCACCCGAGTAGAGCAGCGCCGCGGAGAGCGCTCCCAGCCCCAGAGCGCCCCAAAGGGAGAGGTTGATTAGCCTTTCCAGGCGGCTTTTCAGGCGCAGCGTCGAGGCAGCGGCGATGGCCGGCACAAGCGTTGTGTTCAGCGGGATAATCAGCACGGTGGGCAAAAATAGCAGGGGCAGAGCCATCCCGGCGAGATGCCCATAAAGGGCGGTTGACCCGGCGGTGCCCAGTCCGGCGGTTTGAAGACGCCCAGGGATCATCAGTGATTCAATGCTCTGCGTGAGTGCGGTGCTGAGGCGGATGAGCAGGATCGGCAGCGCCAGAGAAAAAAGCTCCCCTGTCAGCCGAGGAAATAATGACTCGGGGTTACGGGGGAGGGCCGGCGATGCCGCTCTCATCAAGAAAAGCGTTCCCAGGCAGGCGATCTCACCGGCGATAATGCCGCCAAAAAGACCCAGAAGGGCATATTCTAGACCGTAAGGGTGGAGGAGGTAGGCTGCTGCAAGGCCCAAAGAGACCCGGACGACCTGCTCTGCCACCTGGGAGAGGGCTGTGGGGAGCATCTGGCCTCGTCCCTGGGTATAGCTGCGCAGGATGGAGGAGAGGGCGGCAAATAGAAAGGCCGCCGGCATCAACAGCAGGACACCATATATGCGCCGGTCGGGGAGAAGGTGCTGCCACCATGGTGCGGTGGTCCAGAGCAGGAGGGCGATAACAAGAGCCGCTGCGAGCACGAGGCGCAGAGCAATCTGGCGGATACGCTGCCCGCCGGCATGATCGCCGACGGCATCGCGATCGGCGACCATCTTGGCTACCGCCCCGGAAAGGCCCAAACCGGCCCCCACTGCCAGCAGGGCGTAAAGCGGTAAAATCATCTGGTAAAGCCCCAGCCCCCCGGCGCCAACGAGGCGGGAAAGAGCTACCCGGTTGGCCAGCCCGATAATCCTGGTACAGATACCCGCCGCCGCTAACTGTACGGTTCCGCGTATTAAAGAAGACCTTGCTGTGCTGCGCTTCATGGCAGTACTATCCTATGTGAAGGCGGCCGTTTACAGAAGGGGTCGAGGGAGCGGCAATGCCGGCGGAGAGCCGGAAAATTTCACCGGGCTGGCGTTATTGCCCGGGCAAGCGCATAATGCGACAAAATAGGCTCCGGTTCTACTCTTTTTCCCTGCCGCAGGCTCACCGCCCGCCGGGGATAGCGGCACGGGCGATGAGGGACATATGGCGGCTTACCTTTTCAGCCCAAAGGGGGTCGGCGGCGTAATTTGGGCCGATGGCGGCCAGATTCTCCCCCCGGTGGAGCTGAGCGCCCCGGCTCAGATAACGGTAGCGGAGAACCCTGGCGGTATAATCGATACACTCATTCCTGGAGGAGAAACAGAGAGCGTTGCGGTAGGGATCGGAACCGCCGGCTCCAAGGCCGAAAAGATTGTTCTTTTCCCGGGCTAGCCTTGAATTACCGCCGGCGCTTTCCAGGAAGGCGATGGCCGAGAGGACGAGACTGTTGACCCCGTAGGCCTCTTCCGCCCGCACCAGGGCATCACCGGTACCCCTGAGCCCCCCTGCGCCGAGGCGGCTCCAGGCCCGCTCGTACTGGTGAGCCGTAAAATTGGAGCGTGTCAACACAGGCATGCCGGCGCCGCGCATGGCTATCGCCTGCCGGTAGGTCTGCCGCTGATTGAAAAGGATCAATTCGAGCTCGTCGTTGCGGTGTTTTACGTTATCGATATCTTTTTTAGCTTTATCGAGCCTCCGTTGCAGTTGATCATTTTCATTGTAGGCTTCGCTGAGCTCTTTAAGGGTAGTTTTATGGATCTCCTTCTGGCTGTCGATTTTCTCCTGGAGGCTGTCGATCTCCTGGGTCAAACGCTCGTATCTCTGGCGCTGCCGATCTTTCTGATCCTGCAGGTAGAGTACACCCGTGATGATCGCTATAGCCAGGGCTAAGAAGAGGACTTTGCTGAAACGCTGCATACTGTCGACTCCTTTATTTGTTTTTCTTACAATGGACGAAACACCTTCTCAATTTTTCTATAATTCGGTTTAGATCTCTTAAATCCTGCTTCTACCCGTAAACGGGGAGGGATAGCGGCAGATCAACCCGGTCATCCTAAGATAGAGATAGCAAATGTCAAGGAGGTTTTTGCGCATGACTGAGGTCAGATGTAAGGTGGAAAGCTGCGTCTTTTGGGGCAGGGGGGATCACTGCACCGCTGCTGAAATCTGGGTGAAGGATAGTCTGCCCGATATTGAAAGGGATGAGCTTCTGTACCAGGCGGGCTTTGAATTTGCCGACGACCTGGAAGAGGAGCCAGACAGCGTTACCTCGGTTCAGACCTACTGCGAAACGATGCGGCCCCGCTAATGCGGCCTCGCTAAAGCGGCAGGCGGTTGCGGCGGGCGCCAGAAAAGAGAAGCAGGGCGGCAAGGCGTCCTGCTTCTCTCTGTGTACGCAGGGTTTGCGGCAGCGGAAGGAATTTCAGTTGCTCCTGAAGCCTGCTCCTTTGATCAGACGGATCTTTTGGTATAATACAGTAAGGAGGAGGCGGAAGTGTGGAGAAGGATTTGACGGAGGCGTCTTTTAGGGCCGATCTGATCGGTGAAGGCAAAAAATATATCATTATTACCTTCGGCTGCCAGGCCAATGAGTTTGATACCGAGGTGCTTGCCGGGATGCTGGAGAGCATGGGTTACTGCACCGCTTCAGCCCCGGAGGATGCAGACCTGATCCTGATCAACACCTGTGCCGTCCGCCGTAAGCCTGAAGAAAAAGTTGCCGGGATGTTGGGCCGGCTGAGAAAATTGAAAGAGAAAAACGATGGGCTAGTTATCGCCGTGGGCGGCTGCATGTCCCAGCAGCCCGCAGTGGCTGCCGATCTGGCCCGCCGTTTCCCCTTTGTCAATCTCATCTTCGGGACCCATGCCCTGCCCCGTTTCCCGCAGATACTGGCGCAGGCGCGGGGGGCGGGGCGGCCGCTGATCGATGTGGCGGAAAATGGCGGCAGCCGGGAGGGCCTGCCGGTTCGCCGCTCCAGCAGCTTTCACGCCTGGTTGCCGGTGATTTATGGATGCAACAACTACTGCTCCTACTGCATTGTCCCTCATGTGCGCGGCCGGGAGCGCAGCCGCCCTTTCAAGAATATTGTCGCCGAAGCGCGATCGCTGGCCGCCGCCGGATATAAGGAGATCACCCTTCTTGGCCAGAACGTAAATTCGTACGGAAACGATCGAAAAGAGGGCTATGACTTTGCCGATCTGCTGGCGGAGCTGGACCGGATTGAGGGGCTATGGCGAATAAGGTTTTTAACCTC
The DNA here is from genome assembly GCA_012840855.1 of Bacillota bacterium. Lineage (GTDB taxonomy): Bacteria > Bacillota > Dethiobacteria > DTU022 > DTU022 > JAAZPQ01. Next base: position 19,821 of record DUVX01000131.1, read on the forward strand.
ACATCCGAAAGATCTTTCGCCCCGCCTTATCGGGGTGATGAGCCGGGGCAAGAAGATCTGCGAGCATCTCCATCTGCCGGCCCAGGCGGGGAGTAACCGGATTCTTAAAATGATGAACCGGCGCTACACCCGAGAAAAGTACCTTGAGCTGATCGGCGCATTAAGAGAAGCGGTGCCCCGGATCGCACTTACCACAGATCTCATGGTCGCTTTTCCCGGCGAAAGCGAAGCAGATTTTGGGGAAACAATGGATCTTCTCGACGAAGCTCGCTTCGACCAGGCCTATACCTTCATCTACTCCCCGCGGCCCGGTACTGCTGCAGCGAGAATTGATGATCCGCTTTCTGCCGCTGATAAACGGGAGCGGTTGCAAAGGCTGGTCCGCCGGCAGAATCAGATCAGTCTGGAGATCAACCGCACTCTCGTTGGGCAGACCGTGGAATTGATGGTGGAAGGGCGCAGCAAAAGCGACCCCGCGATGCAGAGCGGCCGCACCAGAACAAATAAGCTGGTGCATTTTGCGGCGTCGGCTGATCTGGGGGGAAAACTTGTGGAGGTGGAGATTACTGGGGCCTTTACCTGGTATCTCGCCGGTAAAAGAATAGAACCGCTGCCGGGCAGCGTGCCGGATCGGATGGGAAGGAGTGGGCGGGATGGGTGAAACATCTGCAAAGTCGCTGTGGTGGGGCTGCTTGCCGTTGATGGTACTGTTGCTATTGCTTCTTTTGGCGCCGGGCTGCAGCCGCTTTGCGCCGGAGACGGTGGTGGAGCAATTTTATACTTCCTGGAGCGAAGGCGATTATGGAGCCATGTACGCGCTTCTGGACAGTGCCTCTAGGGGGGAATACTCTGAAGAGTATTTCAAAGAGCGCTACCGCGGGATCAGCGAAGGGATCGGTCTGGAGAAGGTGGAGATGGGGGATCCGGAAAAAAAAGAATCAGGCGCCTTTGAGATCACTTTTTCCCTCCCGACGAAGCTGAAAACCGGTACTGTGGGAACAATCCCTCTTAATTATGAGATCGTGCTGAGCCGCGAAAAGAGAGGGGATCCCTGGCTGTTGCGGTGGCATCCGGGGTTGATCTTTCCCGAGCTGGATGATCATTCCCGGGTGGTGCTGGACTGCGAGAGGCCCCGGCGGGGTGAGCTCAGCGATCGCCACGGCGAGCTTATCGCCGGCCACGGTAAACTTAAAGAGCTGGGCGCAGTGCCCGGCCGTTACGAAGATGAGAAAGGCTTTGCCGCAGCGATAGAAGCGGTACTGGGCCTTTCCAGCGCCGCCATAATCGATAAATTGCACCAGCCCTGGGTGGAAGAAGGGCTCTATGTCCCATTAGCCCTGCTCACCCCTGCCGAGGAGGAGCTGGCCGATCGGTTACTGCAGATCCCGGGGGTGATGATCGACAAGGTGGAGAGGCGCTCCTATCCCGCCGGTCCCGACGCCGCACATCTCACCGGTTACCTGGGTGAAATCACCGCTGCCGATCTTGAAAAGATGAAAGAAAAAGGCTACAGCGAGGGCGATCTTCTGGGCAGATACGGGCTCGAGGCGGCGCTGGAGCAGCGGCTCGCAGGAAGCAAGGGCTATACCCTGCGTATCTGTAAGGACGATGGGAGCGAAAAGGCGATGATTGCCAAAAAAGATCC
>DUVX01000132.1 GCA_012840855.1 Bacillota bacterium
CACCGATGCCAAATCGCCGGATATGCAGGCGGGCCTGGAATCGATGATGGTCTCTCTCAGCACCGCTGTGGCGGGGGTTGATTTCATCCTTCATGCCTGCGGTATCCTCGATTCTTTTAACACCGTCGGTTTCGAAAAATTTGTCATCGATGAGACTACCGTGGCGATGGTGGAGAGGTTTGCTGCCGGTTTAGAGATAGATGAGCAGAGGCTCGCTACCGGGGTGATCAGGAAAGTGGGGCCGCAGGGGATGTACCTTGCCGAGGGCCATACCGCCCGCTTTCACCGCAGCGAGCTCTTCATCCCCGCTCTCTTATCCCGTGAAAGCTATTTGAACTGGGAGAAGGGCGGCTCGTTAACGCTGGAGGAGCGGGCCCGCGAAGCGGTGGACGAAAGGCTGAGCAGCTACGAGGCGCCGCCGCTGCCCCCGGCGCAAGAAAGCATCCTGGCAGAGTACCTGCTTTAGGTAATAGCACACTGTTAAAGGAGAGAGCTGTTGATGGCGAAGAAAAAAGGGATTCTCGATTTTATCAAGATGAAAGAGAAAATGGAGCAGGTTACCTGGATCACGGCCTATGATTACCCCGTTGCCTCTTTTGCCGAGCAGGCCGGTATCGATATGATCCTGGTGGGCGATTCCCTGGGCATGGTCGTGCTGGGCTACGACAAGACCAATCCTGTGACAATGGAAGACTGCCTGTCTCACTGTAAGGCCGTACGCCGCGGTGCCCCCAACACCTGGATCGTGGGCGATATGCCCTTCATGTCTTACCAGGTCTCCGATGAAAAAGCTGTCTACAACGCCGGCCGGTTCATCAAGGAGGCCGATATGGATTGTATCAAGCTCGAAGGCGGAGTCCGCGTAACGCCGCGGATAAGGGCCATTGTCGATGCCGGCATCCCCGTGATCGGCCATATCGGATTGACCCCGCAGAGTTCGGGGCAGCTGGGAGGCTTCAAGGCCCAGGGGCGCGATGTTAAAAATGCCCGCGCCCTCATCGAGGATGCCCTGGCCGTTCAGGAGGCGGGCGCCTATTCCATTCTCGTCGAGGCCGTTCCTCCCGAGGTTACAGCCTTCATCCGCGAGCTTCTGACCATCCCGGTATACAGTATCGGGGCGGGGCCGGCAGACGGCCAGCTCGTCATCTGCGGCGATATGCTCGGCCTTTTTCAGGCTTTCACCCCGAAATTTGTCAAGCAGTATGCCAACGTGGCCGAGATCGAGACTGAGGCGATCCGGGCTTACGTTCGCGATGTGCAGGAAGGGATCTTTCCCTCCGATGATCATGTCTATCATGTCATCGAGCCGATGGAGGAATTTGAGAAGATGTTTCAGGAATTCATCAGCGAAAAGGAGACTGAGATCAAATGAAAGAGATACTGGAAAGTGTCATTGCCGGCGATGTGGAAAAAGTGAAAAGCCTGGTAAAAAAATCGTTGGACGATGGCGTCCGGCCTGACCAGATCATCAGCGAAGGGCTCATCAAAGCGATGGATATAGTCGGCTCCAGAATGAAGTCGGGCGAGATGTATGTGCCCGAGGTGCTCATCGCCGCCGAAGCGATGAAGGGCGGCCTCTCCCTGGTAAAACCGCTTCTGGGGGATGAAAGCAGCTACGCCGCCGGTAGGGTCGTCATCGGCACCGTTGCCGGGGACCTGCACGATATCGGGAAAAACCTGGTGGTCATGTTGCTGGAAAGCTCCGGGTTTGAGGTGATCGACTTAGGCGTCGATGTCTCCACCGAGGACTTTGCCAAGGCTTTGGAGGAGCACAAACCCCAGCTCGTCGGCCTCTCCGCCCTGCTCACAACGACGATGGCGGCGATGGAGGAGACGGTGAAGGCGATTAACGAGAAAGCGCCGCAGGTGAAGACCATGATCGGAGGGGCCCCTGTGAGCCAGCAGTTTGCCGATGAGATCGGAGCGGGAGGTTACGCACCAGACGGAGCTGCGGCGGTAGATCTGGCCAAGCAGCTTCTGGGAGCATAGGACGGGAGGG
>DUVX01000133.1 GCA_012840855.1 Bacillota bacterium
GTGGCGAAAAGAGGAGGCCGAAGCGATCCGTGGAGATATAGAGCTCCTCCCGCCCGCTGAAAAGGTAGTCGCCGCGCTGCACCGACAGATAGGGCGGCCGGTGCAGCTGTTCGTTGATCACCTTCTCGGCTCCTAGGAGTTTTTCCCATATAGCGGCGCGCAGGAAATTCAGGTAAAGGCCGCCGAAAACACCATGCCAGTATGCGCAGTTGCACTGTCCCGCCCAGAGGAGCTGCTGCGCCCGGTTGCGGCCTTCCCCCTCGGGAAGTCCCTTCCAGAGCCGGCGCACCGCCAGCATCTTCTTGTGCAGGCGGTTGCTCTCGGGATAGCGGCTGAAAAAATTGCGCCAAAAACCGCCGGACCACTCCTTCATTTCGCGATAAGAGCCCGCTGGCAGATAGACCGGCCCCCGCGGCGGAAACAGGCGGCGGTAATCGGCAAAGGTCACTACCTTCAGCCAGCCGGCATGCTCCTCCAGAAGCGAAAAAAATTGTTCCAACCAGCCCTGCCCATAGACGGCCTCATAAGTCCCCGGCCAACCGCCGAATTTTTCACCATCATCGGCAAGCACAAAGAGGCGCGGCCGCCGTTCACTGCGGCGCTCCTCGAGGTAAGCGATGGTATCGCCGGGCTCCTCGAAAGGGATCAGGTAGCGCAGCCGTTCATTGATCGGGAAGATATCGAGGGGATAACCTTCTTCTTCGGTGCGGTAGTAATGATCCCGGTTTGCGTAACCGGCATCATGAAAATGGCTGTCGTCCACCGCCAGGTACTCGATCCCAGCCTGGCTGATGGGACGCGGCAGATGCGGCTCCCAGACCCTCTCGGCGAGCCACATCCCCCGCGGCTTTACGCCGAAAAGCTCCTCCAGCCGGGCGCTCATCATCTTGATCTGGCCGATCTTGTCTTCATCGGGGATCGCCGGCAGGATCGGTTCGTAGTAGGCGCCACCGAGGATCTCTACCCGGCCGGCTTCGATAAGCGCCTTCAGCCGCCCGATAAAATCAGGTTTCTTTTTGATGATCCAGTCCAGCAAACTGCCGGAGTAATGCAGCGCCACCTTGATCGAGGAAAAACGCTCCAGAACTGCGATAAAAGGCTCGTAACTCCGTGTGAAATTATCCTCAAAGACCTCATCAAGATTCCCCACCGGCTGGTGATTGTGCAGCGCAAGGGTGAAGTAGATCCTGTTGCCTTTCTCTGCCATCTTCGTCTCTTCCTTTCTCCCGTATAAAGCGGGCCGCCTCCTCAGGCACAATTTCGTTGATATAGACTCCGCTGCCCATTTCAAAGCCAGCGTTGATGCCGACCCGGGGATGAATCTCGATATGCCAGTGATAATAGGGCAGCGGCGGGCTACGCAGGGGTGCAGCATGCAGGTAGTAGTTGTACGGCGGATCATCCAGGGCCTGCGCCAGCGCCCGCAGTACCCTTTCGAGGATCGCAGCCAGCGCCGCCCGCTCCTCTGCGCCGGTTCCCAGAAACGAAGCTCCGTGCCGTCGGGGCAGGATCCAGCTCTCGAAGGGGCTGCGAGCAGCGTATGGGATAAAAGCGCTGAAGCTTTCGTTCAAAGCGAGGATCCGTTCCATTAAAACGCACTCTTCTTCGAGAAGCCGGCAAAAAGGGCAGCCTCCCCCGGCAAGATACAGTTTTCGAGTCTGCTCCAGTTCCCGGCGGAGCAACGGCGGAACGAAGGGGAGAGCGATTATCTGGGAATGGGGATGCTCCAACGAAGCTCCCGCCCCGGAGCGGTAATTGCGGAAAAACTGAAGATAGTGCAGCTTCGGATCGCCTGCCAGCGCCTCCCCGCGCCGGTGAAGCGCCTCGATAACCAATTCCATCTGCCCGGGGGGAAAACTGCCAGGCTGGCGGTTATGCAAAGGGCTCTCCACCAAGACTTCATGGGCGCCGTAGCCGGCGGAAGCGGAATCGTTTGCCCGAGGCCTTTCCTGGGTCCTTTCCACCGCCGGATAACGATTCGGTACCACCCGGACCTGCCAGCCCCTTTCATCGGCCGACACACCGCCGCTTCCCAGCGCCAGAAGTTCCGGGGGGGTCATCGCCTCGTTGCCGGCGCAAAAGGGGCAGCCCGCTTCGTAAGCAGGCCCGGGCTCCCTTTTACTTTCACTCCCGCTTAAGGCAGCTATGGGCCGCCGGGAGCGCTGCGGGGCGATGATCACCTGCCGCCCGGTGATAGGATCACAGCGAAACTCAGACAAAGAGGCACCCCCGCAACATAGTCCAGGCGATAAAACCTGCTTACTGCTGACGGCACGAATATCCAAAGGACAAAATTCAAATTTAGGTTGCCCGCGGCAGGCTCTTTTATTCCCGCTTAATGGAGCCGTACCGGCGGATATATATCACCGCCCATAGGGAATAATAGCTTTGTAATTAAAACCTGCCCGCCGGCACTACGGTTAGCTACAGGGCAGGCCCTCTAAAGGTTTTAACGATCTGTCTGTCTGTTAGGAGGTTGACGGTGGGCCATACGGAGATAAGCTCTTTGAATCGCGGCCGCTCCCTGCCGCATTTTTATGATGAGGACCGCCTCGTGATCCTGCCCCGGGACCCCCGCTGTATCTTCGCCTACTGGGAACTGAGCACAGCAACTCGAGAAAGAGTCGAAAAGCAGGCGGGAGGAGAGCACCAACCCTTTTACGTTCTGCGGGTCTACCAGCATGCCCGGAACGATGCCGGGAATGCGGAGAGCTATTTTGAGCTCCATCCCGGCCGGGAGGATGCAAGCTGGTATATCACGGTACCGGAGCCGGACCGGCTTTATTCCGTTGAACTGGGCTGGATATCGCCGCAGGGTTCTTTTCAGGTTCTTCTGCATTCGAACAAGATCCGCACACCCCGGGACAGCATCAGCGAGATCATCGATGAAGAATGGCAGCTGCCCGATTGGAAAGCGCAAAAACTTTTTCGCCGTATCTCCCTCCATCATCTCAGCTCGGCAGAATTTATGCGGCGGGTAAAAAAATAATCTCAAGCAAGACGCTGTCACAGCCCTGACCAGAAGGAGGCGTTTATCTTAATATGGCTCAAGGTTTTCTCGCTATAGTCCTGCATGCCCATCTCCCCTATGTCCGCCACCCCGAACACAGGCGATCCCTGGAGGAGAAATGGTTTTTTGAAGCGATCACCGAATGTTATATCCCTCTACTCATGGTATTTGAACAACTCCATGCCGAAGGCATCGACTACCGGCTCACCTTTTCGCTTTCGCCCACCCTGGTAGCGATGCTCGAAGATCCCCTATTGCAGGAACGCTACCGCGACTATCTCCGGGGGCTGCAGGAGCTGACCCGGCTGGAGAAGGAACGCACCGCCGGCGATCCCGACTTTGCACCCCTCGCTGAACTTTACCGCAAGCATTTCGATGACGCCGCCGCCTACTTTGATCGTTTCAACGGCCGCCTCACCGGCGCTTTTCGCAGCCTCGCCGAAAAGGGCTGCCTTGAGCTGATTACCACCGCCTCGACCCATGCCTACCTGCCGCTACTGGTGCAGCGAGAGAATATCTACGCCCAGCTGGCCAACGCCGTTCAATACCACCAGGCCATCTTTGGAGAACCACCGCGGGGAATCTGGCTGCCCGAATGCGCCTATGACCGCGGGCTGGAGGAGATCCCTGCCGAACTGGGCCTGCAGTACTTCATCACCGCCACCCACGGCCTTCTCTACGCCTCACCGCGCCCAAAGTACGGCGTCTACAGCCCCATCCTGACAAAAAGTGGCGTTGCCGTCTTCGGCAGAGATCCGGAGACCTCGAAGCAGGTCTGGAGCTCCCAGGAAGGTTACCCCGGTGATTATGATTATCGCGAATTCTATCGCGACATCGCCTATGATCTGCCCCTCGACTATATCGGTCCTCATCTTCATCCGCCCGGCATGCGCAGCGATACAGGGATAAAATATTACCGGATCACCCGCGAAGGGCTGGAATACAAGGAACCCTACCGCCCCGAGAAGGCCCGTGAGAAAGCGGCCCAGCACGCCGGAAACTTTATGTTCAACCGGGAGCAGCAGGTCAAATACCTAGCCGCGGCGATGGGGCGTCCCCCCATCATCGTCGCCCCCTACGACACCGAGCTTTTCGGCCACTGGTGGTTCGAAGGGCCGCAGTGGCTCGACTATCTCTGCCGAAAAATCGCCTGCGACCAGCAGCATGTCAAGATGATCACCCCCGGGGAATACCTCGATCTCGGCTATCCCCTGCAGATCGCCACCCCCAACCCCTCCAGCTGGGGCGACAAGGGCTACCATGAGTTCTGGCTGAATGGAAGCAACGACTGGCTTTACCGCCATCTGCATAAAGCTGCAGCGGAGATGATCGCTCTGGCCACCGCTCACACCGAAACCGACAAGCTTACCGAAAGGGCGCTGGGCCAGGCGGCCCGTGAGCTGATCCTGGCCCAGAGCAGCGACTGGCCTTTCATCATGACTGCAGGCACCATGGTCGAGTATGCCCGCAATCGGGTTAAAAATCACCTGATCCGCTTCAGAGAGCTGATCCGCCAGATCAAAGAAAACGCTATCGATCCCCACTGGCTCGGGGAGCTGGAGCAGACAGATAACCTCTTCCCCCATCTCGACTATCGCCTCTACCGGAATATGGAGACCACCGTACCCGTAGAGATGCCCGCAGGCGCAAGCATCCCCTGATGAAACACCGGAAATGAAACATCAGGGACGTACCTTCCTGTTGCACTGGTTTCCGACAGTGAAAAGATATGCAACAACAAGGATCGTCCCCGCTGTTGCATCTGCTGTACAAAAAAAGAGACAGCCCGCGGCTGCCTCACCAGGGAGAAAAAACCTGAGACCGGCAGCCTGGCAATCCCCGGGGGACCCATAGCTTTGCGTCACTGCCTCGCGGCAGTTTTGCCCTTATCGGTTAACAATCACTTCACAAGTTTATGATACAATATGCAGGCGCTCCCTGCAAGCCTAAATTTCCCATGATGCAACATTGGGGACGTACCTTCCTGTTGCATTACTTACTTCTTCACCTCTTCTTTGCGGAGGCTGTCTATCTTCTGCACGTAAAGATCGGTGAGCGAATCGGAAAACTCCTCGGAGCAGGCTTCGCTGTAAATATGGTAGGAAGGCTTTTCCGGATCGGGGAGAACCAGCGCCCACCCCTGGGGATGGTAGATCTTCAAACCATCGATCATCTCCCTTTCCTGATCCGCCGATTCCTGGATGAGGCGGCGCATCACTCGCCCCTTCATCGTCCAGGGGCAGGGGATCTCGCGCTCCTTGGTTCTGATGGCGGGGATCTCTTCCAGCAGCCCCGTCAGGGTGAGATCCTGTCCGGCGAGCAGATCGAGCAGGTAGATCAGAACGGCGATACCGTCAAAGGAAAGGGTCGCGGAAAGATTGCCGGAGCCTTTCCGGGAATCCCCGCCCTCGCTATCCGGCATCATAAGGTGACGCGGCGCCCCCTTCGTTCGCCGGACCCGCCCCTGATAGCGCTCGGCCAGCCTTTCGACAACCTGCGAAACATGCACCGGCACAGCCATGGTTCCGCCCCGCCGGGCCCGGAAAACGAGCAACGAAAGTAGGGCGGTATAGAGATCACCCCGCACCGCCCTCCCTCTTTCGTCAAAGATCAGCGCTTTTTCGCCCCCCCGGGGGATTACCACTCCGAGGGTGGCGCTGTTGTTGCGCACCGCCGCCGCCAGATCGCTGTAGCGCTGCAACGGCAGGTTGTCCCCCGGGCTGCCGCTCCCATCGGCGGAGTTCCCCGTCCCCGTAGCGGCATTGACCGTGATCACAGTGCAGGAGAGCTCCTGAAGCAGAGGGATTAGAAAACGGCGCAGGTAAGGGGTGGGATGACCCAGGACCACCCGCAGCCCCGCCCGGGCCAGTTTTTCCGGAGAGATATTCCGCAGCAGCTCGCCGCGGTAGGGCTCCGCCATATTGGGAAGGCGCAGGGGCTCTCCCAAGGCATCGCCCGGAGCGCGGGGAAAATCTTCGCGGCAGTAAAGCTGCTCGATCTTGCGCTCAAGACTACGGGAAAGCGGCAGCCCGTCAGCGTCAAAAAAGGAGAGGCGGATACCGTGTTTCTCTTCGGGTGATTGTGAGAGATGGATTCCTCCCGCTGCACCGAGGTATGTTGTCGCCCGCCGGGCCATGGGGATGAGCAGCTCCCCGGCATCGAGAACCGCTGCCCCCGCAGAGAGCAGGCCGGCAACAAGGGCTTTCTGCAGGGTCACTGAGGGCCTGTCAGCATCGCTGCTCACGAGAACCGGCCCCTGCAAGAGCGAACCGGAAATGGCTCCTAGACGGACCACCATCTCCGGAGTAATATCCCGGTTGATCTCTCCCCCGATGCCGTAACGGCCGAATAGCCCCCGTGGAACATTGGCCCCCCAGATCAGGCTTTCCCGCAGGGTAATACCGCTTTCAACAACCTTGTTGGGCCATACCTTCACCCCGGGCTTGATCACCACTCCCTCCTCGACGACGCTGCAGTCACCCACTACAGCCTCCTCGTAAAGAGCGGCACGGCGGCCGAGCTGGGCGGCGCGGCCAAGGATCCCACCCCGCAGAGCGGCATCGCGGCCGATATAGGCCCCTACCCAGGTGAGCCCCCTCTTCACTGTCGCTCTTTCCGCTACCCGGGTATGGGAGCCCAGGACTGTGTCGCCGCCGATCCGGGCCCCCGCTTCGAGACGACAGCCTGCTCCGAGATAAAGCGGTCCGGAGAGCTGGGCCTGGGAATGAATCGAAACATCCTCTTCTACCCAGATACCTTTACCGCACTGACGCCCCTTCAGGCGCAGACGCACTTTGCCACCGAGGATCGCACGGTGCGCCCGTAGATACTCCCTTAGATCCCCGATGTCGCACCAGAAGCCATCGAGTACGCAGCCAAAAAGTGGCTCCCCCATCTTCAGCAAGCGGGGGAAAAGATCTTTGCTAAAGTCAAACATCCGCCCCGTTTCGACCAGGGAGAGCACCTCGGGCTCGAGGATATAGATCCCCGTGTTTACCGTATCGCTGAAGACCTCGCCCCATCCCGGTTTCTCCAAGAAGCGGTTGATCCGCCCCTCCGGGTCGATCATGACTACGCCGTACTCCAGGGGATTTTCCACAGATTTCAAGACCAGAGTGGCAGCAGCGTTGCGGGCCCGGTGAAACTCAACAGCGGCGGTGAGATCAAAATCAGTGAGCGCATCGCCGCTGACCACAACAAAGGTTTCGTCGAGAAGCGAGGCGGCATTTTTGACGCTTCCCGCCGTTCCCAGCGGTTCTTCTTCCACAAAGTAATGCAGGTTCACCCCAAAGCGCCGCCCATCGCCAAAATGATCCCTGATCTTTTCAGGAAGGTACTGCAGCGTCACTGCAATTTCGCGAAAACCATGCCTCTGCAGCAGCTCCACACCATATTCCATCAGCGGGCGGTTCATTACCGGCACCATCGGTTTGGGCTGGTCACAGGTCAGCGGACGCAGCCGCGAACCCTCGCCTCCCGCCATGATCACCGCTTTCAAAGATGCTCACTCCTGTCTATCTCTCTTAAAGTGTAGTGTAGCGAGAGGGAGCCGCCTCCGCCCTTTGCTGTATAGATGAAGTGGCCGCCCCGCCGTCTCCCTTGCGCCAGCGCCCGGCCTCCGGTGAAAAGACGATCTGCTGGTAGATCTCCTCGTAACGGCGGGCGATAGAGGCCCAAGAATAGTTATCGCTCACGTCCTGTAAGGCCCGCCGGGCCAGGCGGCGGCCCAGTTCTGGATCCCCCAGCAAAGTGCAAACCTGTTCCGCCAGCGCGGAAGAGTTTTCGGCAGGAACCCTGACCCCGTTGACGCCGTGTTCCACCGTCTCGGCAAAACCCCCGCTGTCGCCCACCACCACCGGTGTTCCTGCCGCCATCGCCTCCAGGGCGACAAGGCCGAAGGGTTCATAGAGGCTGGGGAAGATTGCCAGATCGGCCTGAGCATAGAGCTGATTGCGCGTCTCTTCATCGATATAGCCGGCAAAGGTGACCTGGCGATCGAGCCCCAGGTGAACACTGAGGCGGTGCAGCTCTTCGCCGTAAGGCCCCTGACCGGCGATGATCACCCGCACGTCGGGGAACCGTTCCCTGATCTGGGGCAGGGCTCCGAGCAGCACCTGCACCCCCTTCTCCCTCACCAGCCGTCCGATAAAAAAGAGGATCTTCTCCCCGGGCCCGGCAAAACGCTGCCGCATCGCTGGATCGGGAGCAGCAACCTGGAAAGCTTCAGGGCGGATCCCGTTGGGGATGATCGAGATCTTATCCGGCGGCAAGTTGAAGACCCCTTCGATTTCCTCTCGCATATAGCGGCTGTTGCAGATCACCCGCCAGGCTTCGTAGGTGAGTAACCATTCCACCTCGCCGATATAGCGCTGCTCGTCGTTGTGGAGGCCGTTGTTGCGGCCAAACTCGGTGGCATGAACCGAGGCAACCAGGGGTATCTGAAAACTGTGCTTTAGTCCCCGCCCGGCATAGGCAACGAGCCAGTCGTGGGCATGGACCAGGTCATAGCGCTTTCCACGGCAAAGGCAGACCCCTTTTTCCAGCATGGCTAGGTTAAGCTGATGCACCCAGGCGAAAAAATTCAACGGCCGCCCGTGATAGGGGGCCACCCGGTGGATATTGACCCCATCCCTGACCTCTGATTCCGGCAGGTTTTCTTCCAAAGTGGTGATCACATCAATTTCACAGCCCTCCTGTACCAGAGCACGGGAGAGCTCGCTGACCACATGAGCGATCCCGCCCACCACCCGGGGGGGATATTCCCAAGTAAGCATCAGAATACGCATCTGCTCCACTCCATCTCATCGGGTATGCCTTTATTATCCCCTGATTTCAAATAAACTTGCTCCAAAACCGGTAGGCTGCCCCAAAGAGCAGGTTGCTCCAACAAAGATTTTCGGATAAGCAATTCAACGCAGGGCGGGAGAATGGGGGGCTAATGTGCTAAGGCCGGTTTCTGCATCGTCTCCACCCGGAGCGTACGGCCGCAGGAATGGAAAATAACACTGCCGTGCAGATCGGTGCGAAAGGTTTTGACACCGGCTTCGCCGAGGGCGGCCAGGGTCTCCGGCCGGGGATGGCCGAAGGAATTTACGCCCACGGAGATAACAGCATACTGCGGCCGTACCACCTGAAGAAACAGAGGCATCGCCTCCATAAAAGCGCCGTGGTGGGGGACCAGAAGTACAGTGGCCCCAAGGGCTTTCTCTCGCCTGAGCAGCTCACGGACGGCCTCATCCTCAATGTCGCCGCAGAAAAGAAAA
>DUVX01000014.1 GCA_012840855.1 Bacillota bacterium
CCCCACCCCGAACACCCGACATTGCCGCCAGTCCACTGGCCTTCTCTTTCACCAGCCATCGCTCATTGATCTGATCTATCCTGGTGAACTTCAGGCTTTTCACAAGATCCACCAGGGCGTCTATCCGCTTTAGCTTACCCACCAGCAGCGCTTCAACAGTGTGTTTATCCCGTCTTCTGACCCAGCAGTTAACCTTGTGAGCACGGGCGTTGCTACGTAGCCAACGGTTGTAACCCACACCGGAAAGCTTCCCTTTTATCGTAAGCAACACAGCTGAAGAGCGGCCCGGCAACAACTGCGCCAGCCTGTACCTGAAACCACGTCCGGTGTAATCTAAGGCGCTCTTGCCCAGCAAAATAGAGGCCATCTTGTAGTAAACATACTTCATCTTACGTTTCATGAACACAGCTCCTCGGCTTTTTTTCTAATAGCTCCGTTACCCCCGCTCCATCCACCTGACCCTGCCAGCCAAACAGAGATCTTCAACTACCCTGCCGGCAAGATCGAAGGGCTCGCCCTTCCCGGGATAGTGAAACATGGCCACATCAGGCTTTGTATCCAAACTGTAGATCGCCCATCTTTGACCGATAGCCGGCTGTCCGGGTTGCGGGATCAGCATCTGGACTACGGCGAATTCCAGGCCGGGGATGGCCTCCACCGCTTCAACGGCTTTTCCCCTGAAGTCGTCATGAAGCAACCCGGTGGCGTTGACAGTTTCTCCTCCATATTCGAACCCTACTGTCGATTCCAGCGGGACCTTTATGCCTTTGCCCGGTACAGTATCCAGATCCATATCGTTTAATTTTAAGCGGCGTTTTAGATCGCTGGAAATAGCGATGGGCTTCTCTTTGTACCAGGGATTTTGCGCCCGCTTCCTGTTCTTTTCTTTAATCAGCTCCCTGACAGTAGAAACACCGTCACCGTACAGGCTCAGGGGCTCCACAATTAACTCGCCCACCGCCTTGCCGGCGACGACAGCAACTAAAACGTTCCAACCATCGATCTGTTCCTCAATCGAGATCTGGTTGGTGCCGACCTTCCGGGCACTTTTCCAGATATATTTCAGTTTTTCTTCATCCTTAACCAGGTAAGTCTCATACTGCCCCGGAAGCAACCTGGTAACTAGGCTGGGCCTGGACAGCTGTCTGAAGTAAGCCAGAGCTCTCCGCCGCCTACTGCATCTAAAGTTGGAGCCGCGCAGCACCGGCAAGCCCTTTAACGCCAGCAGCTTTTTAGCCAGGTAACGCCTGTCGCAAACCCGATCGGAAAAAAGGGAGCTGTGATACATCCCGGTAACACCGGTAGCATCGCCTTTACGTATCTCCAGCAGATCTTCGTAAAGCTCAGCAGGACGATAGCCGCGTTTTTTAAATTCGTCAAAGAATAGCCGCTTGTTCAGCGAAATATTCTGGTCCGGGCGATCCCCGGCGAGGCTGTAACTATTGCTGTCTAACTGTTCAAGATCCAGAACATCCCTTGGGCCACAGTAAAGGGGAGTCTCTTCGGGCTGAGTGACCTCGACGGCAAACCCCTTTTCTACCTTTTCGCTGTGAGAGCAGATCTGTAGCCCATCAATAAGATGACTCTTTTTCTGCCAAAGCCAAACGCGATCCAGCAAGGCGAGAATACGGTGCTGTCGGCCCGATAGGGTTATTTCTGCAGCGCTGTCACCAGCTCTAAGAGAGCCGTCAAGATCCAGTGCGCCGGCCAGCTCCCCGATCTGCTCCGCGAAAGCGGGGCTTAAAATTCCCGTTACCCGGGCTTTCACGGTGTCCAGAGGATAGGAATTATCACCAGTGTCTTCAGGGAAAAGATAATCGATAAAATCCTTGGCCGCGTTAACCCGGCGACCATAGAAAGGGTAGTTGACGCCTTCTATATTAGCAGTGGAGTTCAGCTCGATGATGACCGCTTTTTGCTTGTCCCTGGGCAGATCGATTCTTTCTACTAAAAGATCTATCCCCCAGTAATCAACATCCCCGAACACCGCCCCGGCCTCTTCAGCGAGGCGCATCAGATCTGGATGCAGGTAATCAGTTATATTAACGCTGTCTCCACCCCTGGAGATGTTCGCTTTCAGGTGCAAAAAGACAATTTCGCCGGCCGGTGGCACACTGTCAAACGAGTGCCCCTGACGGCTTAAATAGCTGTCGGAGTAATCATCGGGAACAATCAGGTTTTTGCTCAGATGGGGATGCTTAAGCCTGAGCCTGTTCTTCTGATCCATAAGCTGCTCTACAGTGTTAATTCCATCGCCTACTACATTGGCGGGGACCCTGATATAGGCCGCTTTTGCCTTGCCCCCGATTAAGATTACCCTTATATCGACGCCTTCAACAAGCTCTTCCATCACGATGGTGTCATGAAACTGTTTCGCGTGATTCCAGGCGGCTTCCAGTGCGCTTTCGGTACGGATATCAACGGTTACGCCTGCTCCGTTGAGGCCCACTGCAGGTTTAACCACCAAAGGACCGTTGGAACGAGCCAGGTATTCTTTTGCCGCATCAAGATCTTCAAAGAGACCACCCCTGGGCACAGGCAGCCCGCTGCTGGATAGAAATTTTTTAGCCAGATCTTTGTGATCTGTAAGGGTATAGATCATTATGGGGACCCGGGTGGTCTTTGTTCTTTGCAGACCCATAGTTTTGACAGGAGAGGTAACATACATCTCTTTCCGCAAGCAGCGCAAAGTGAACAGGTTCCTCTCCTCGGCCGCTTTCATCATCTCATCGGTGCCGCTGACACGCTCAGTTTCGGTGTATTCATTTGGGTGCTGCATGATGGAATGTAATTGCACCAGTACCCGGCGGATCAGACTGGCGGTTCCCCGGGACCAGGCCACCGTTTCTTCGCCCTTGCCTTCATCCGATTTTATTTTCACGGGCTTATTGAACCAGAGCTCGCGCACCTTTTCAACTCTCGACCTGGAAGGCCCCCTCCAGGTAATGTGAGCCAAAGCTTCAATTTCTGTGGGAGATCCGATCAGAAGGGCGATAATTGTACGCTTGTCCCGCCTGCGCACAATGTAATCGAGGCCCCTGATCCGCGCCCGCCGCCTCAGCCAATTGCGATAACCGACGCCGGACACTTTTCCGGTAATAAGCAAGCAGACCGCTGAATTTTTATTACCCGGCACCCTTTGGGCAATCCAATACTTCAGCGGTGCGTCTTTATAGGGGTCCAGGCCCCTTTTTCTGGGGGCCAATAATATGCAAAGAAGAAAGTAATAAAGCCCTTTCAGGAGACGTTTTATGCGTGATCTATTCAACTGTATCCTCCTTCTTTGTCCAGATTGCATGCTGCCCCAGACACAAATTAGTAACAACTTTCTCGACAAGGTTGCCCCCCTGTCCTTTCCAGGGGTAATGAAACATCGCCGCCAGCGGCTCTGTCTCCACCTTGGATATAACCCATCCCTGCCCGCCGGCAGGCTCACCCGGACGGGGGACAATCATATGAACGAAAGCGAAGTTCAGACCGGGGATCGCTTTAACCGCCTCCACCGCTTTTTCCTTGAAATCGCTATGCAGGTAGTGATCGGCCGCAATTGTTTCCCCGCCGATCCCGAGACAGGCTCCGCTTTCCAGGGGTATCTTTTCCCCTTTCTGGGGGATATCCTCCAACTGCAAATCGAGCTCTTCCAGGTGTCTCAGGAGAACTTTGTTAATTTCGATGGGCCTGCCTTTGTACCAGGGGTTCCGGGCACGCACCTTGTTTTTCCCGTCTATCAGCTCAGCTATGCTCGATGAGCCGTCTCCGATTACGCTTACCGGCTCGATCAACATCGCCCCTGCTGCCTCGCTGGAAACGACGGCTACACAGATGTTCCACCCCGGCGGCTGCTTCTCAAGGGTAAAATTGTTAGTGCCCCTTTTCCTGGCCCTTTGCCAGGCTGATCTAAGTTTGTCCGCACTGTTAATATAATCTTCTTCGACCCTCAGGGGATGCAGGCTGCTTAATATACAGTCCTCCGAAAACCTCTCGTAATATTCAACAGCCCTTGCGCGCATCCTTCCTTTAAACTTAGCAGCGCGCCTTACCGGGAGACCGTGAAAGGCTAATATTTTTTTAGCCGGGATAACTTTTTCAAATGCAGTGTCACAAAATATCGAGCTGTGGTAGATGCTGGTTATACCCATTGTGCCTTCCTTTTTTATTTCAATGAGATCTTCGTACAGCGGCTTCGCCTCACAGCCGTGACGCTCCAACTCATTTAGGTAAAGCTGCATATTAAGGCTAAAAGGTTCATCCGCAGACTGGTCGGCTAGAGGATATTCCGTGGGCTCCAGATCTGCAAATATCGCAGAAGGGGTGTCCGGCTCTCCAAAGCTGCTGTCGCCGCAATCAATAAAGCTATCTTCTATGATAAACCCATCTTCGGTTATTGCACCATCATATGCATCTATTTGCAGCCCATCGACTATACCGCTATCGTCCTCCCAATCCCAGAGAGCATCGAGGAAAAACAATAGGTGGTGCCGTCGCCCCGCTGCCCTTACCCGGGCGCTGTTACCGTCGGGGGCCAGCCCGATGCTGCCGCTAATCCTGTACTCCTGCGATTTCTCATAGGCGAGCTTGATAAAGTCACGGTTGAGGATACCCGTAATTTTTACCGTCACTGTTTCTAAGGGATAATCCTGATCGCGCCATTGCTCAGGAAAAAGATAATCGATCATCGCTTGAGCAACGTCAACGGGATGGCCATACATGGGAAACTGCACGTTAAATATATTTGCCCTGGAATTAACTTCAATGATGCCGCAACGCTGCTGATCGCGCGGCAAATCAATTCTTTCCACCATCAGATCGATGCCCCAGTAAACATCGGTCCCCAGAGCTGCCGCCGCTTCTTCTGCCAGCTTTAAAAGATCAGGATGGATCTGCTCCGTTACCCCGATACTGTCGCCGCCCGCCTCAAGGTTGGCTTTTAGATGAAGAAAGACGAGCTCACCTTCCGGCGGTATGCTTTTCAGCGAATAGCCCTGCCCTTCCAAAAAACTTTCAGTGCGGGCGTCGACGATGATGGGGGACTTGCAAAGCCGTGGGTTGGAATAACGCTCTTTGTTTTTTTGATCTACCAGCTTTTCGATTGTATTTTTACCATCGCCCACCACATTGGCCGGCACCCTCAGCAAAGCTGCGCGGGCGGTTCCCCCTACAACGAGCACGCGGATATCTGCGCCCCCAATAAGCTCTTCTAAAATAATATGATCGTCGTATTTTCTGGCAAAATCCCAGGCGGCTCTTAGCTCTTCTGGCGTCCCTACATCTATCGTGATCCCCCTACCATAAGAGCCTGCCACAGGCTTTACAACCAACGGGAACCTGCTAGACCGAAGGTATTTTTCCGCATCTTTTATATCGGTAAACACACTGCCATGCGGAAAGGGAAGGCCCCGCTCATTTAGCAACAGCTTCGTCAAATGTTTGTGATCTGTAATCGAGCGAATCAAGGAAGTGATCTGGGAGCTCAGCGAATTTTGAAAACCCACCTGCTTTACAGGCGAAGCTACGTAATTAAGGTTTGACTGGTGGGTTACAAAAAGGTTTCTATTAGCTGTAGCCCGGTAGATCTCACTGGCGTTGCTGAACCGGCCAATTTCCGTATATTGATTAGGTTGCTTTGTTATCGGGGCCAGGTACTTTATCGTCCGGCGCACCTGGTCCGCTATCTCCTGGGACCAGGAGTCTTTTCCATCCGCGTCAGCATTATCCACCCCGGCTGTCTTAACTGGTCGATTAAACCACCGGTCTTCGATTTTCGTCACCCGGGCCCTTGCCGGCCCCTTCCAGGCTTCGCGGATCACGTTTTCTACGTCTTCACCAGGACCGATGAGAAGGGCGTCGATAGTCATCCCGTTATTTCTCGATGAGCATTCGAGGCCGTTGGATCTGGCTTTACGGCCCAGCCAACCACGAAAACCAACCTCGGCTACATCGCCGTAAATCCTGAGACTCGCCGCTGAATTGTTGTTACCTGGCATTATTCCGGTAAGCCAGCGCCTGAATGGAGAGCGGCTGTAGGGATCCTGGAAACTGCCTTTGGGGTTTAGAAAAAAACAAAGCGTTCGATAATAGTATTGTTTTAGTTTACGTCTTATTTTTTTTCTGCTTACCACTTAGTCGCCCTCCATTTATTGTTACTCCTGCCGCACTTTCTTTAGCGTGGCGGGAGGCCCCTCCACAGTATTCCTTCCGTCAGGCATAGCCGGTCTACTATCTTCTCCACCAGGTTGTGAGGTTCACCTCTCCAGGGAAAATGAAAGGCAGCCGGCGCAGGCCTGGTCTCTATTCTTTTTACGGCCCATCGCTGGCCTGAAGCCGCTTCGGCGGGCCGCGGTACGATCAGGTGTACAAAAGCCAGCTCGAGTCCGGGAATGGCTCCAACGGCCTTCACCGCCATATCTTTAAAATCATGGTGCAGGTAGTTTTTCAAGCCCACCGTTTCTCCCCCCAGCTCCAGCACCGCTTCTGTTTCGAGATAAAGTTTTTCACCCCGGGGCAGGATCTCATCGGGCCGGTAGCCTGTAGCGACAAACTGCTTTTCGAAATGACCGGCGGCAGGCAGGGGCTTATCCCGGTACCAGGGGTTCATCAAACGGGCCTCGTTCTTTTTTTTGATCAGCTGGGCCGGCGTCAGCACACCGTCGCCGCGAAGGCTCAGGGGCAGCCGCATCTGAGCCCCGGCGAACTGCCCTGCAACAACGGCGGCGCAGATATTACGCCCCGGCAGCTGCTCCTCGATGATAAAGTACCTGACCCCCCGGTTAACCGCCTTTCGCCAGACGGCAGCCAGCTTCTTTTTATCGCCGATCAGTAAAGAGCTGTTCCCCTCCTGCGGGTGAATAATTGTCAGGACGCAGGAGCCCTGCAAATGCTCAAAATAGCGCAGTGCCTGATTCATCTCGCTAAGTTTAAAACGAAACCCTCGTAAAACGGGAATCCCCTTTAAAGCCAATATTTTTTTGGCCGGGTGAATATTACCGCAGGCTTTATCGCAAAAAAGAGAGCTGAAATATATATTCGCAATCCCCAGTCGGTTATCCCTCTTTATCTTTAACAAACCATCGCCCAACGCTTCGGCGCGGTAACCTCTGTTAGCGAATTCTTCCAGAAAGAGCGCAGTGTTAATCTCTGCTCCCTGAATTCCATCTTCAGGCGTAAAATCATAAGTCCGCCGGGCTGCCTTTTGCAAACAGGGCTGGGAATCATTAGCAGTGAACCTGGGCCGAGTTGCGGGGAGATCCTGCTTCCATATAACCCTAAATGTTTTTTCTGCTGTACCGCTATGGACCGACAGCCCAAGACCGTCAACAAGCCAGTCGCCCTCGCGCCAGCCCCATAGCCAGTCCAGAAAGGTAAGAATCCGGTGCTTTCGGCCGTAAATTACCGCCCGCGCGGCAGATCCCGCCGGACGGATATGGCCCTGCAGAGCCAGTCTGCGGGCCGCCTTGCCGGCGTTCTTCAAGAACCTCGGGCTAAGCTGGCCTGTTATCTCAATCTCGAGAGCCTCGCAGGGATAGGCGCTGTCCGGCGTTTCTTCGGGAAAGAGGGAATCGATAAGCGAGCGAGCTGCATCAAAAGGGACGCCGTAAAGCGGAAATTGTACGTTGAAAATATTAGCCCGGGAATTTACCTCCAGGATTACCGTGCGCTGCTCACCACGAGGCCGATCGATCCTCTCAACAAGGAGATCGACACCCCAAAAATCGACGACGCCGAAGGCCGCAGCGGCCTCCTCGGCCAGCCGCATCAGGTCGGGATGGATCTGATCGGTCAGGACAACGCTGTCGGCCCCCGCGCCGATATTGGCTTTTAAGCGAAGGAAAACCACCTCGCCCTTTTCGGGGATGCTCTCCAGAGAATAGCCCTGCCGGGCCAGAAATCTATCTATATCGCGATCGGGGATGATTGGGGCTTTACCGAGGCGCGGATTTTCAAAGCGCAGCCTGTTTTTCTGCAGAATAAGCCGATCAATACTGCTCTTACCGTCACCGGTAACATGTGCGGGTATTCTGGAGAGCGCGGCGCCGGCCTTACCCCCGATCACCAGAACCCGTACATCGAGGCCTTGGACAAACTCCTCGAGGATCACCTGCTCATGATATTGCCGGGCGTAGCCGAAAGCAGCGCGAAGTTCTTCTGCCGTGCGAACATCGACGGTTACACCGAGGCCGTAAGATCCCTGCAGGGGCTTAACCACCAGGGGGTAGCCGCATTCTGCCAGGTAATCCGCCGCCCGGTCAAAGTCGCTGAATAGACGGCCTTTCGGCACAGGCAGCCCGAGGGCCGCCAGGTGGTCCTTGGCAAGCTGCTTGTGATCTGTCAAAGAACGCACCAGCGAAGAGACCCGGTGGCTCTGGGACTGCTGCAGGCCCAGCTCCTTTTGGGGCGAGACTACGTAATTGACATTGCCGAGCCGGGCGATAAAAAGGTTGCGCTTTTCCGCTGCCCGGGCCAGCTCCGCGGCATTGCTGTATTTGCCCTTTACCGGGAAGCGGTTCGGCCGCTGCATCACCGGGCCGAGATGGGCCAGGGCTTCTTTAAGAGACGCAATTGTTTCCCGGGAGCACGGGGGCGCGGCCTCTGTTTTTTTAGGCGCGCTGGACGCGTGACGGTTGAGCCATTTCTCTTTGATCTGGTAGACCCTTGCCCTGGTGGGTCCCAGCCAGGCTGCCCGGACGATGGCCTCCAGTTCCTCCTGTGAACCGATGAAAACAGCGCCAAGAATATGCGGGGCGCCGTAAAATACAAGGCTTTCCAGCCGATGCAATCCGGCCCGCTGCCGCAGCCAGCTTCTGAAGCCTACCCGGGCCACTTTGCCATAGATCGCCACCGCAACCGCGGTATTCTCACTGCCGGGTGCGATATCGACAAGGCGCTGTTTCAACGGGGACCGGCGGGTCTTGCGCCCGGAACCAAAGACCAGACAGAGAAACCAGTAATAGATCAACTTTACCAGCCGTCTTAGCTGCCCTGCTCCTATCATCAAAACTCCCTTTTCCAGCCTGTCGCTTTCCGGATTGCAAAGCGCCGGAAAGCGACAGATATGTTTATGTAGAATAGAAATTACTGCTATAGGATGGAGACTGCTCTGTTTACCACGCGCTCGGCGCACTTCCCGTCGCTATACCGGTGGAAGAGCCCCCTGACAAAGCGGTATTGGGGCTCAAGCCCGGGATCCCGGTTTCCGCCAACCAGCTCCTGCAAGGCTGTTTCCAGCTCAGCAAAAGTATAGACCCTGGTTCCAGGATATAGTTCGACCAGATCCCACAGGAACCCTCTTTTCCTGCTGTAGTCCTGCAGATCGTACCAGTAGGCGACAAGGGGTCTTCCCGTGAGGAGAAAATCGAGCCCGATCGACGAATAATCGGTAATCAGTACAGCCGTATTCTTTAAAAGCACCTCTGTCTCGGGATACCTTCCGGGCCCCAGGTTTAAGGCGGCGCCGGCGCGGTACAGTTCCTTAAAGATGGGTTCATCTTTCCCATGCAGGCGCAGCCCCAGCACATGGCTGTTTTCGTTCAGTAGACGGGCCAGCCTGTCGAGACCGCCGGGCGGAAAAGGTTGAAAGCTGCTGCCATAACTCCGCCAGGTGGGTGCATAGAGCACCAGCGAGCGTCCCTTCAGTGCCTCCCTGAGACGCTGCTCCTGTTTTTGCAGATCGCCGGGCAGCGCCCTACCCATCAGGATATCGCTGCGCGGGTTGCCCGTGATCCAGATATCGTCAAGGGTCTTCTGAAAAGATCCCGCCTTGGCCAAAGCATCGAGGGGAGAGGAGGCGATCACTTTGCTGAACTGGCGGGCCTTGAGCCGGTGGGTGTTGCGCAGATCATATTCTTTAAGCAGCCAGTGTTTTTTCATAGCGATACCGTGCCAAAGATTGATCACCTTCCGGCGGCCCCTAAGAGTAGTCAGGGGGAACCCTACATCCCTGTTCAGATCATGGCTGATAAAGATAAGGCGGGAGCGCAACGCCGCGAGCAGCGCCATAGGGTTCCTCCGTTTAAGCAGTTTAAAGCGTCCGCCATATCTCCGCTTGAAGTAAGCTTCGCTGTCCCCCTGGCTGGTATCCACACAATAGCTGAAGAAATAGACCCTGACCGCAGGCCTGCTTTCCAGAACATGCTCCGCCA
>DUVX01000134.1 GCA_012840855.1 Bacillota bacterium
AGCCGGCCACTAAATAAAATTGGCCGTTTTGAAAATAGATTCGGGCCTTATATCTGCTGTCCTGTGGATAATAATACTTATTCTGCCTTTCTTTCTTTTGCTCCTCCAAGTTGATTCCTTCTGCCATCAGCAAAAATTCGATCTGCTCAATATATGATAAGAGTGTCGGCCTGTCATATATGCTTACAATTGGGGGATTTTTCCTCATGTCCACATTTTCCAACAGGTAGGAGCTACTTTTTTGTAATTTATTAATAAAATGATATTCTATATAGTCGATCGCTGCTGTGTCAAATGAATTGTTGTCAGTAACAAAAAGAACACAATAGGACCAAAACAGTTTCTTGTTTTTATGGGCCCCTATCCGGACAATCCCGTTTTTTGATTGCCCTACGTACACTTTTGTTCTTTCATCTTCCGGTGACTCATCAAAAAGAAAATAGACGGCATAATTTGTGGCCGACTCTAATCCTTCGACCAGGTTAATATTATCCCTGGTAAAATAGAAAGCCCTTATTTGGTTGGTGCGATCTTGAAAAACTTTAAGCGATGATGCTTTTTTAACATCGGGATAAAGATAGGTCACTACTTTCTGCATAAATGGCCTCCTGCAATCCATTACCTTTTAGGCTAGATAGGAACTCCTTTTCTACTGGGCAGCAACAACACAGCTACTACAATATGCGCTTCTATTTTTCGTTTGTGTATTCTTCGGTAGGCTCAATCCCTTTTGCTTTCATAATAAGCTGTTTTAGGTTTTAAAAGCTTAATCCTATCGCGCATTTAATTGCTCATTCCCCTAGAAATATTTGAAATGTTTAGAGCGATTCGCCCCCGCGTAAGCGTGGCTCCTTTGGCAATTTTTCCGATCAAATCATATTCAGCAAAACTGCCCTGCGACCGTTTAAGCCTCTTGGTTTTTGTACTTTCCACATTTAATCAAGTTACGGATAGTATCTTTGCTAACACAAAAAAGCTCGCTTCTAGGCTTGATTAGTGAGTTAAACATTTCTAGTGTAACATAACACAGTAATAGCTACCACATGTTGCTGCGATGTAGTGCGATTTAACAGTAATTAAAACCAAGTAAGCAGATAAAAAACCCGGCTTATTTCATCCCGGCAACAACAAAAACAAGGACAATTTATTCCTCATGTTTTTCTCCCCCCCCATTGTTCTCGCTATTATGAATATGATATCATAGAAACTTCCCCCACTTTCAAGAAAAAGGCAAGGGCAGGATATCTTATCTTAATAGAGAAATAAGTTCATTAACATTTCGGTTTAAATTTAGCCTCTGGAGCAGATTAATCCATGGCTTTTATTCTTAAAAGGTTCAGGACAATAAATTTAAAATCTGATGCGTTAGCAGTAGCGGTGGATAAGAAAACAGGCGGGTTGCGAGCGATCAGCTTTAGCGATGATCCCTACAGGCTGAACTATGTTGCTGGCAGAAGGCCCTTCGGCCTTCCTTTCGGCCGTTTTACTGTAAGGGAGGTTACCTGCAAGAGCTTTAAAGTTAAAGCTCGCTACGGCTATCAAGGGTTGGATCTGACCGTGGTCAGACTTATTGAAGGCGATACTATCACCGAAAGCTATACCTTTAGCAATCCCGGTAGTGGCCCTCTCGCCTTTGCCGCAGGTGCTCTGGGTATCAGGACACCGTTCAATGATCGCTATGAAAAGGCGGCTACTTGTCTCAAGAAAAGATGCCACGGGCACATTTGGTGCGGCGGCAGCTCTACTTATATTTTGGGGGAGCCGATGAACGCCTGCGGTTCTTGTCTCGGCCTGGTTCTTTTAGAGGGTGAAATCTTTCATTATGCCGTTGAGCGGAGGTGGAACAGCAATGACCGCGGCGATTTTGCACTTTTGCTTCCTGCGGTTACCTTTCAGCCGGGGGAAAACTGCACGGTGCGCTGGCAGCTGAAAAAGTACACCGATAGAGAGGAATTTATAAGCACTTTGAAAAGCTGTCCAGGTTTTGCGTTTGTCCAGGCAGAGCGGTACAGCGTTTCTGCCGGTGAACAGGTTGTTTGTACTGTTAGCTGTACGCACCCTGAAACCGTAAAGTTTATTTTCAAAGAAGAAACTGGGGTTGCAGTAACCGCAGAAGAGATTGCGGGCAGTTCGAAGAAGATCGTGTTTTCGATTGATCCTTCCTTTTCAGCCGGTTCCGGCGAACGCGATGCTGTTGAAAAGGTTCTTCCGATCGGCTACGGCAGCGGTCTCACAACCCATCTGGTCCTACAGGTTTTTGACAATCCCCTGGCGGTTATCGATAGACGGCTGCACTTTCTAATCGACCACCAGCAGGTCAGGGATAAAAAGAGTAAGTTTTACGGCGGGTTTTTACTCTATGATCATGAAACTGAAAAAACCTTTGTTGAGGACCGCTGTTTTAACGACCGCAATGCAGCCCGGGAGCGCTCGGGGATTATTACTTCTTTGCTGGCCCGGCTGATCAAAGGCGTTGAAGACAAAGCTGTCTACCAAAAGTACGATGAGGCGGTCAGGCTGGCTCTGGGCTTTGTCGATCGCGAAATTTGCGATGACCGGGGTGTTGTCTATGAAAATGTGGGTTACCGGAAATTACCCTTTCAAAGAAAATATAATTACGGTTTTTATGCTTTGCTTTATACTCTAGCTTATCGCTATACCGGCGCAAACTATTATTTGCAAAAGACCTGTAAAATACTGAGAGAGTACTACCGGTTGGGCGGATCCCACTTCTACGCGATCAATATTCCCATGGCCTCGCTCATAAAGTTGTTGGAGCAGTCTACTCATCGGGACAGCCCCGGGCTGCTTGCAGAGATGAAATCTTACTTTATTGATCATTGCAATTATCTTCTTGCCCGGGGGACAAGCTATCCGCGCCATGAGGTGAACTACGAGCAATCCATTGTGGCGCCTTCTGTTGATATGCTGCTGCAGGGTTTTCAGATTAGCGGAAAAGAAAAGTACCTCGCCGAAGCAGAGAGGCAGCTCAGGCTGCTCGAAGCGTTTAGCTTTATCCAGCCCGATTTTCGGATGAACGAGATCGCGATCAGACATTGGGACGGTTACTGGTTTGGGAAGCGCA
Source organism: Bacillota bacterium (assembly GCA_012840855.1). Lineage (GTDB taxonomy): Bacteria > Bacillota > Dethiobacteria > DTU022 > DTU022 > JAAZPQ01. The sequence continues at coordinate 3,086 of DUVX01000134.1, forward strand.
AAATGTACGGCGACACCTTTCCTCACTACTGGAGCTGCCTTAATGCAGCGGTTTTTGCTCGCTACGCTCAGATCACGAAGGATGAAACTTTTACGTCCCGCGCTGACAATATTCTATTGAATAATTTGTGTCTTATAAGAGGGGGGCGGGGCTCCTGTGCCTATATCTATCCCTACTGGATCAACGGCAAGAAGGGAGGTTTTTTCGATCCCTGGGCCAACGATCAGGACCTGGTAATCTATTTTAACCTTACCTTTAACTCCGCGCTAGCTCCATCACCCTGGTGTGAAAGTCACACCTGCTCTGAAAATGAAACTCGTAAGGCATCCAGGTAAGTTTTTACAAGATTAGCGCCCCCTATTCAACGGCCAGATTTATTATAAACGAGGTGGAAGCAAATGACTTTTGTACACAAGCTTTTCGGCACAACTCCCGGAAAAGGGATTCAGCCTAAAGAGGCTTTCAGCTACAGCGTCGCCGGATTTGGTCAAAATATGATCTGCACTTTAATTGGCACCTTCCTAATGGTCTTTTACACCGATGCTGTGGGGCTGCTTCCCGCCGGAGTGGCCTACTTGATGCTCGGCGTCCGCCTTTTCGATGCTTTTAATGATCCCATTATGGGCAGTATTGTGGACCGCACCAGGACCAGATGGGGCAAGCTGCGCCCGTACCTTCTTTTCACCCCTATCCCCATCGGTATCCTTACCGTGCTCTGTTTTACCACTATCTCGGGAAGCTACAACACCAAATTTATTTACGCCTCTGTTACTTATGTGATCTGGAGCATTCTTTATACTATTGTTGACGTTCCTTACTGGGGATTATCTTCGGCACTCACCTCCGATACCAAAAAGCGTGCAACCTTGCTTACAGTGGCCCGGCTGGTTTGCACTGCCGGGGCGGGTCTAATCGCCCTTTCTGTCCCCATGATTATCGACTATGTTCAGGATAAAACAACAGGTGGAAAAGGTCTGGAGGAGATTGCCCCGGCCCTGCAAAAAACAATGCAGACAGCTATCGCTGCTGATCTTCAGCAAACTTTTTTCTGGCTAGCTGTGATTATTTCAGTCCTGGCGGTGCCTCTTTTCCTGATCGGATTTAAAAATACCCGTGAACGCTACTATTCCCCGACTCCCCCGCTTCCGCTGGGTCAAAACCTGAAACTGCTGACTAAAAACACACCTTTGCTGCTGATCGTGCTTGCTGGGACGCTGGGCATGTTGCGGACTAGTTATATGTTTAGCGGCATCTATTTTGCAAAGTATTGTCTTGACAACGCCGCTGCCTTTACTATTATCAATATAGCTACTGCACCTGGGGGGCTGCTTGCTTCGGTTTTTACACCTTACCTTTCCGGGAGATTTGGCAAACGCAATCTTTTTATTTACAGCCATATCGCCGGTGCTCTAGTGATGTTTGCGATGTATTTTGTAGGTTGGAGAACGCCTTTTGGCCTGGGTTTCAATTTTGTTGGTCTGATCTTGTTGGGGATACCTGCTGGATTTTCTAATATTTTGACCTACGCGATGATTGCAGATACGGTCGATTATTTAGAGTGGAAGACAGGTGAACGGGCAGAAGGAATCTGCTTTTCCATGCAAACCTTCATTTCAAAAATTGGTATGGCGGCTTGCGCCTTTGCTATCATGCTCACCCTGGGCATAGTCAGGTTTGAGGAAAACGTAGCGGCCTCTGTTTATGTCCAGGACGGCATCTATTTTACATCGGTCTTTTTGGCTGGGTTGAGCATGCTGGCGATGACAATACCCCTTTTCTTTTATAAATTTACAGAGGAAGAGCAAGCGCGGGTAGTAAAGATTACCGCTGCTCGCAGAAAACAAAGCTTTTAGCAGCTTCAATGGGATTGCCCGTTGGGCTTATATAATAAGCGTGAAATGGAAAGTGTTTAGCAGAACCACCAGTCAGAGAAGAACCTTACCCCAATGGATATTTCACGTACTGCGAAGGGCAGGCTCCTGTTAAATGGCACCATGACCGATAAAGATCTGCTTGAGTTGGTTGCCGTCCAGGCAGACGGACTTATCACCAGGATGGACCGGCTCGAGGCCAAATTTAACGGGCTGACAGAAGAGCTGGGCAAGGTGAACGGTATCGTTGTCAGGATCGAAAACGGGCAAGGCCAAAAGCTTGGTGTTTTGCTGAATGGATACAAGCAGAATGCGGAAAGGCTGGAACGACCGGGCGTGAATCTGAAGTTAAGGGTGGCGATGGAGATGAAACAAGGAGCGGTGATGGATCTTAAATGAAAATTGGAGCGCGGACAGTAAAGACAGGTTTAGCGGTTACTTTGACAATTTTGTTGATCAATATCCTGGAGGCGAAAGTTGGCGACCTGGGCTATAACCTTGCCGGGATGGCGGCTGTTACAGCAATAATCGCGATGCAACCCACTATCAAAGGAAGCCTGAAAACTTTTAGAAACAGGTTGATTGCTACTTTAATCGGCACCCTGGTCACCCTGGCACTGGCCTATACTTTGGGGTTGAATGCCTTTTACCTGGGGATAGGCAGTATCGTAATTGTCCTGATTTGCCTGGCGTTAAAGTTAAATGAGAGCATCAGGTTTGCTCTGATCACGTTGGTTGCTCTGGGAATTCATCATAACGGCTTCGATATCATGGACGTGGTATACAGGGTATCGGGGATGCTGATCGGCCTTACCGTTTCCACCGGCCTGAATATAGTTTTTATGCCTCCCGACTACACAGATAACTTAAAAACAAAAATAAACGATCTGCGGCTAAAATTCGAGCACCTCTACGAAAGAGTGATCAACGATCTTTTACGGGAGGAAAAGATCGATAAAGATATAATTAAAGATAAAAGACAAAATATCAGGGATGAACTGGATGATACCAGGGAGGTTTATTCCCTTCTGATCGAGGATGTTCTTTTAACCAGAGATAGCCTGCCTGCAAATAAAATAATTATAAAAAAATACCGCCGTTCGATCAACGCCATACAGTCAAACCTTGAAAGGCTGACGGCTCTGCACAGAAGTATCGTCTTCATGCCCGGTGAGCCACAGTATTCCGGGCTGCGGCGAGATCTGTACAGGTATCTGAAATATCTGTTAATTTTGCATCAAAATATATACAGCTCTATTGCTTTGAGTAAGGGCTATGAAACAATTGAAAAAGATGTCGATAGGGAAGAGATATATAACAAAATCACAAAGCTGATCAAGAAGGATAACCACGAATCTATCTTTGAATTTTACAATGCCTATTTTGAAGCAACGCGCATAAATGAAAAATTGGAACAGTTAATCGAAGAGTTTGCACTGGGATTGAGATAGGTTTGGGGTGATGCCTGGGCGTTAGGATCAGGCCCCCATCTTTGAACAGTTCGATCATTTTACTTGACGTGATCTTTCACCTCGGCGGGGGTGCTGCTGATAAGCAGGGAAGGTGGCAGACCGCCCATCACGCACTGGTGTCCCCCGACCACTTCGGCAACCCTGTTCCGGAAAGGCCAGGGCTAGCCGTCTTATCATAGTCTCCTGCGGCCACTGCAAAGCCGATCTAGCGCTTTATCAAAAAGTGGGCCGCGGCAAATTGCTGCGCATGTATCTGGACAGAATTGTGAAGTGCTCGGTTGATCTATCCGGGGCTCCCGCAGCGATCCGCTGTCCCACCTGCAGCAGGCTGCTAGCCACGAGGGTAACTCTGAGAAGAAAAAACAAGGAAGCGTACATCCTGATCAGGACCATTTTTAACACACGAGATCTCTAGGCCACGGTAGGAAGCAGCTTGCTGTGCCGCTTCCTGCCGGCCGGTCATTGTTCATGTTTGTTTACTCATAGCTATTCGTAGATGATCTCTTCCTCGGCGAAGGCCTCCTCGGCGTCGGCGGCGTAGTTGCGCGCCTGTTCGGCGGCTTTTTTTTGGTGATACTCCCGGTACCACTCATGGGCCACGATCATGGACATGACCTCGTTGCTACCGGTCCAGATCGAGGCCAGGCGGATGTCGCGGCTGATCCGCTCCACGGGTAGGATATTGGTGTAGCCGATGCCGCCGAGTACCTGCATAGAATTGTGGACCACCTTCTGGCAAGATTCGGTGACAAATTTTTTCGTCTCCGAGACCATCCGCCTGATGCGGCGGTGGTTGAGCTTTGCATCCACGGCGCGTGCAGTAGCGTAGACCAGGGAGCGGGCGGCATCGAGCAGCATCGCGGCCTCGGCAACCTGGAAGCTAACTCCCTGGAAACGGTTGATCACCTGACCGAAAGCTTTGCGGCGTGAGGTATAGCCGGTGGCGATCTCCAGGGCCGGGCGCGCCGCGCCGATGGTCATCGCCGCTGTCCCCAGGCGCTCGGGGATCATCATCGTGTTAAAGACATCGTAGCCCCCGTTGAGTTTCCCGACTATGTTCGCGCGGGGTACCTTCACATCGCGGAAGACGAGGCGTGCAGTCCCGCCGCCCCGGCAGCCCATGAGGCCATAAAGGTATTTGGTCTTCACGCCGGGGCCCCGCTCCACAACGAAGGCGGTGATCCCCTCCTGTGGCCGCACGCTGGGATCGGTCACCGCATATACGAGGAAGAAGTCGGCGCCCTCGCCGCCGACGATAAAGCGCTTCTGCCCGTTCAACAGAAAGTAATCGCCCTTATCTTCCGCCCGGCTTCTGGAGCCGAAAAAGTCGGAACCGCCTGTCGGCTCGGTGAGGCATTCGGCGGCAAAAAGATCACCATTGAGTAAGGGGCGCACATATTTTTCTTTCAGTTCGTCGGTGCCATGCAGAACGATGGCGTCGCAGACCAGCTCGGCGCCGACGCCGAAAACGCAGGCGAATTCGTAACCCAGCGTCCCCACCTCTTCAAGGGCCATGCAGGTGGTGACCCAGTCCATCCCCCGTCCGCCCCATTCCCGGGGATAGCGGATTCCGAAGAGGGACCGTCGGGCGGCTTCTTTCAAAAACTCTTTGGGAAATTTTATCTCGTCGCGATCCATCGCCAGGATCATCTCGCGGGGAACCCATTTCACCAGTTCCCGCACCTCTTCCCTGAAAGACAGCTGTTCTTCCGTGAGCAGATAATCGAACACAGGGGCACCTCTTTCCCATATCTGGTAGGCCCATATTAACACAATTTGCCCAATATTTCATCCCGGAGTCTGCTGCAGAGACAAAAATGGGCTTTCTTTTGAATTGCGCTATCATGAAAAACACCTCTGAGGGAGAGAATAGGCTAAAGGGGGTCGTGCTGATGAAAATGATGATCGAAGATTTAATGCAGAAGGGCAACAAAACCGGCATGGCTGTGGCCGGGATGGGGCTGGTCATTACCGGCCTGGGCCGGATGGTTGGCGGCACCGTTGGGGCAGGGATTACCGGCTTCGGACTTGCTCATGTGGTGCTGGGAGTAACGGATATGTTCAAGCCACTGCTTAGGAAGCAGATCTAAAAGATTTAAGGGGCAGATGCCCCTTAAATCTTTACCCCAATTCATGTTAAAAGCAGGTTTAACTCCGGGCGAACCTTTCACGGAAAGCCTGATGTTCATCGCGTAAACCCTGCGGGAGCCGCTCGCCGAACTGCTCGAAGAAGCGCTTATGATCGTCTAGCTCCTCTTGCCAGTCCTGCGGGTCCACGGCAAAAAGCTCGGCAACCGCTTTTTCGGATAGATCAAGACCTGTGAGATCGAGTTCGCCGGTGCTGGGAACAAAACCGATGGGGGTGCGTTTTGCCCCGGCCTCGCCGCGGGTTCGCTGGATAATCCAGTTCAGCGCCCTTATATTTTCTCCGAAGCCGGGCCAGATAAAGCGGCCCGCCTCGTCTTTTTTAAACCAGTTGACATGGAATATCCCCGGCGGCTTGGCGATCTTTTTGCCGAAGTCGAGCCAGTGGGCAAAGTAGTCGGCCATGTTATAGCCGCAGAAGGGGAGCATCGCCATGGGATCGCGGCGCACCGCGCCCTGATCACCATATTGGGCGGCGGTGATCTCTGAGGCCATCGTTGCCCCCGTGTAGACGCCGTGTTGCCAGCTGAATGTTTCGTATACCAGCGGTGCCAGCCGGGAGCGGCGGCCGCCGAAGATGATCGCTGAGAGCGGAACGCCGCGGGGGTTATCCCACTCTGGTGAGATCGTGGGGCACTGGACCACCGGAGCAGTAAAGCGAGAGTTGGGGTTGGCCCCGGGGATCGGTTTCCCCGATGCATCGGTTAAACCCGGTCTCCAGGGGCGGCCGTCCCAAGCGATCCCCGAAGCCGGGGGCTCGCCCTCGCCGTCCTCCCACCAGACATCGCCGTCTTCGGTGAGCAGCACATTGGTAAAGATGGTATTGCGCCGTATCGTCGCCAGGGCGTTGGGGTTGGAGCGGGAATTCGTCCCCGGTGCCACGCCGAAAAAGCCTGTTTCCGGGTTGAGTGCCCAGAGCCGGCCGTCCTCGCCCAGGCGGATCCAGGCGATATCGTCGCCCACGGTCCAGACCCGGTAGCCCTGGGAGCGGAAATGCTCCGGTGGAATCAGCATGGCGAGGTTGGTCTTGCCGCAGGCGCTGGGAAAGGCGGCGGCGATATAGTCGATGCGCCCCCGGGGATCTTCAATCCCCATGATCAGCATATGCTCGGCTAGCCAGCCCTCTTTGTGGGCAAACCAGCTCGCCAGCCGCAGGGCGAGGCACTTTTTACCCAGCAGGACGTTGCCGCCGTAACCGGAGCCGACGCTCCAGATAGTGTTATCTTCGGGGAAATGCAGGATCAGCCGGCGACTGGGGTCACGATCGGCCTTGCCGTGCAGCCCCCTGGTAAAGTCGTCGCTGTCCCCCAGCTCCTCCAGGATTTCCTTGCCCGAATGAGTCATAATCAGCATATTCAGGACCACATAGATGCTGTCGGTAAGCTCTATACCGATCTTGCTGAAGGGTGATCCGGGCGGCCCCATGGAGAAGGGGATCACGTACATGGTCCGGCCCTTCATCGAGCCCCGGAAATATTCTGATGCCCGGCGATAGGCGTCGGCCGGCGCCATCCAGTTATTGGTGGGGCCGGCATCCTCTTTTTTCGAGGTGCAGATATAAGTGAGATCTTCAGTGCGGGCCACATCATTGACTGCGGTGCGGTGATAGATGCAACCCGGCCATTTCGATTGATCGAGCCTGCTCAGCTCCCCTGTTGAGAAGCCCTCTTCTTCCAGCTGTCGTTGTTGCTCCCTGCTGCCGTCAATCCAGACGATCCGATCGGGTTGGCAGAGCTCTTGTGCTTCCGCGATCCATTGAAGCAGCGTTCTGTTACTGGTCATCCAACCACCCTTTCGCTATAAAATTACCTTCTTATTCCTTCTAAGAAGGCCTGGTGTACTGCATTTTGCCACTTTTTACGTGCCCATTCCTCTATATTTATAACACAACATATTTAAATGTTCCACAAACAAAGGGGCAATAACCGGGTACATGAACATTTTTGGAGAGGAAATATGCTTTCAGGGCAGGATTGTCGTGAAATAGAAGGACCAGATCTGCTCTCCCCAGAAGAGAGCGATGAGGTAAGCGGCAGCGATGAAAGGACCGAAGGGCAGAGCCGTCTTGCCGTTCTTTTTCTGAATGATGATCACAGCGATCCCTACGATGGCGCCCAGCAGCACGGCGACAAATAGAAGGAGGAGCAGATCGCGCCAGCCTGCCAGAAAACCCAGCGCAGCCAGGAGCTTGATATCTCCCCCTCCCATCCCCCCGCGGCTGATCAGCGCTACCAAAAAAGTAGCTCCTCCTCCAACAAGGAGCCCCAGGAGCGCGTCGAGCCAGGGGAGTGCGGGGCTGAATAGCTGCCAGAGAAGCGCCCACCCCAGGATAAGAGCAACGAAAAGGTTCGGTATCTTCTGGATATCGAGATCGATGATGGAGATGATCAGAAGGAGAGAGAGTATGGGCATATATTTGAAAAACCCGGCTGAGAATCCGAAACGCCAGAAAAGGGCGATGAGGATGGCGGCGCCGGCGAGCTCCACCGTAGCGTAGCGAAAGGGGATTTTTTCGCGGCAATAACGGCAGCGTCCGCGGAGGAATAGATAACTGAAAATAGGGATCAGATCGGCGCTGCGCAGGGTACGGCGGCATCGGGGGCAGTACGAGCGCGGCCGGATGATGGATAGGCCGGCCGGGTAACGGTAGATCACAACATTGTAAAAGCTGCCCAGGACCAGCCCCAGGAGGCCTAGACCGCAGTACAGCAAAATATGTTCCAGCGACATCGCTTTCCCTTTCTGTTTTCCCTCTGTCCTCTAGGTGTTGGCGAGATAGTAATCCAGTATCTTCTTATCGCGCTGGAATATGCCGGCGATAAGGGCCACCCGGATATACATCCCGTTGCGCACCTGTCTCCAGTACGCCGCCCGCGGATCGCTGTCTACCTCTACAGCGATCTCTTGACGTCGGGGCAGCGGATGCATGATGATGCCGTCGGCCTTCAGGAGATCGAGGTGGCGCTTCTGAAAGGAGAACCGCTCGATATCGATATCCACCGAGATCCCCTCTTCCCGATCCCATTCATCCTGCAGGCGGGTCATATAGATGGCATCGACCGCAGGGATCATCCTTTCGAAATCGTCGGTGATCTCGTAAGCGGTCTTCTGGTGGTCAAGGAAAGAAAGGATATCCTGCCCCATCTGGTATTCCGACGGCGCCACAAAGTAAAGTTTGACTCCCTGGAACTGGGTTAAAAGAAGCGCCAGAGAGCGTGCCGTCCGCCCGCGGCGCAGGTCACCCACAAAGGCGATCTGTTTCCCGGCGATACCGCCGCGGTGCAAAAAACTGCGCCTCAGGGTATAGATATCGAGAAGCGCCTGGGTGGGATGCTGATCCTTGCCCGAACCGGCATTGATCACCGGCACCGGGTGATCTGTGTCGTTGAGCAGATTGGCGATCTTCTCGGCAAAATTGGCTCGGGGGTGGCGCATGATGATCAGATCGAAGTAAAGCGAAAATGTGCGCACCGTGTCCTCTTCCGATTCGCCCTTGATTTCCGAGGAGGTCTTCGGGTCACGGACCTCGGCACACTTAATCCCCAGCATCTGGCAGGCGCTGTAGAAGGAGAGAAACGTCCGCGTTGACGGCTGTACAAAGTAAAGCATGGCCCGCTTGTGATTGAGAATAGAGGCCAGGTACTCCATGCCCGCCTTCGTGCGGGAGATCTCCCTGATCTTGTCGGCGAGGTCACAGATCTCTTCTAAAAAATTATGGTTGAACTGCTGAACATCGATGCAATGAAGCGCTTTCTTTTTCAACCGCTCTCCTCCTCGGCAAAGTGATTCTCCCGCAAATAAAGCGGGCTACCCTCAGTTTTTGCATATTCTTCAGCTGGAACAGATCCCCTGCACCGCGAATTTTTAGTTTTACAGATAGCGCCGTGGCGCGGTGACAGATATTACCGCTACTATTTTCCCCCCATTATAGTATAATGTAAAGGGAACATACGTTCGATAGGGGGATAGCGGTGCAGGAGCGGCGGCAAAAGGTGATCATGCTGGCAGACGCAGAATCATTTTACGCCAGCGTGGAGAGCGTGGATAATCCCTCTCTGCGCGGCAAACCCGTGGCGGTCTGCGGCGATCCCGCCCTGCGGCACGGGATTGTCCTGGCGGCGAGCAAAGAGGCGAAAGCGTTCGGTGTAAAAACGGGTCAGCCAGCCTGGGAATGTCGCCGTCTCTGCCCCGAAGTGATCTTTGTCCGCCCCCACATGAGCCGCTACCTCGAGGTCTCCCTGGAGATGACCCGTATCTTCGAGCAGTTTACCGACCGCGTCGTCCCCTATTCCATCGATGAGCAGTTTCTCGACCTCAGCGGCTGCGAGGGCCTCTGGGGCGAGCCTGCCGAAGCGGCCCGTCGTATCCTCCGGCAGGTCCGGGAGGAGACCGGGATTCGCTGCCGCATCGGCCTTGGCGAAAGCCCGTTGCAGGCGAAGATGGCTTGCGACCGCTTTGCCAAAAAAAGAGCCGATGCTTTTTTCGAGCTCAACAGCGACAACTATGCCGCTCATGTCTGGCCGCTGCCCATCGGCGATCTTTTTGGTGTGGGATCGCGGATGAAAGCCCATTTTAAGCGTATGGCTGTGCGCCGTATCGGCGATCTTGCTCGGCTCCCCCGGGAGATCCCCCGCCGGCGCTGGGGCGTCAACGGCCTACTGCTCTGGTTGAATGCCCGGGGGATCGATTACTCAACCCTCCAGCCCGGAGAGGCGGCGGAGCGCAAGGGGGTCGGTCACTGCGCCACCCTGCCGCGGGATTACGCCTCCCCGCAGGAGATCGAGACGGTTCTGCTCGAGCTCACGGAAGAAGTCTGTTTCCGGGTGCGGGCTTTGGGAAAAAGGGGCACGACAGTCCATGTTTACTGCCGCGGCGCCGATTTTGACCGCCCCACGGGCTTCTCCCGCCAGAAGAAACTGCCGGAGCCGGGCTCCGCCGCCCCCGAGATCTACCCTACCGCGCGGCAGCTTTTTCATCGCCACTGGGACGGCCGGCCGGTGCGGGCGCTGGGGATCACCCTGAGCGGGTTCACTGACCGCCGCTGCGAGCAGCTTTCCTTCTTCAATCGCCGCGAGGCGCTCGACTCGCTCAGCGCTGCCGCCGATGAAATTCGCGGGCGTTTCGGGCCCACCGCTCTTTTCCGGGCGGCCTCGCTTACCCCGGGGGGGCAGCTTTTCAACCGCGCCAAATTGATCGGGGGGCATGAACGATGAAAAAAAAGCTCTACCACCAGTTTGCCTGCAGCAGTCTCATGCTGCCTGAGCATCGCACTGCACTGGCTCGGCATCGCCGCAACAAAGCCGCTGAGGGCTTGCGTAGCTACTTCGCCGACGCCGATGAGCAGCAGCTGGAGCAGCTCCAGCGCTTTCTGGAGCGGTCGGGTGAGGCCGGGCTTACCGTGGAGGTAACCTTTACCGATGGCCCCGTCCGCCGCACCCTTACAGCGCTACTCCGTCGCCGGCAGCCCGATCCGGACCGGCTTCGCTTTCAACAGGGCGATCGGGAGATCGCCATACCCCTGGAGGGGATCGTCAATTTGCGGGTCGCTCCTGCCGGGTGGGAAGATCCTTAGGATGGCGCTACCATCGCCGGCGTATCAGAAAAGTACCTCTTTCTACAGCGCGGTGCAGGTAGCGTCGCAGAAGCTTTTTGAACAGCTTTCTGGTGAGGGGGATGAGGAGGAGAAACCCGCTCAGATCGGAGATCAGGCCCGGCACCATCAGCAGGAGTCCCCCCAGGAGCACGCAGAGACCGCCGAAGAGCTTCTCCCCCGGGATCACACCTCGTTCCAGATCCCGGCGGATCTCCGACAAAATATAGAACCCCTGCGAGCGGACCATCAGAGCACCGAGAAGGGCGGTGACGATGACGAGGGCAATGGTGGGGACGCTGCCGATCACTTTGCCGATCTCGATGAGGATCCAGAGCTCCAGCAGGGGAAACAGGATAATCAACAAAAAATACTTGATCATAAGTCCTCCCCTCCTGCCGGCGGATTTACCCTACCCTCTTTATCGTCCCCCAAAGGCCCCGGAGCAGTCTTCTTAAGATAGATATTGAAGGTGATACCGTCGCTGCGGGTTCGCTCGTCAGGGTTTATCCGGAGAAGCGATAATATATTGTCACCACCGGGGCTGTCGCGCAGTGCATTGAAAAAAGGCAGCCTGTCGAGATCCAGCGAAAGCCTTTGCCCTGACCAGGTAACCCCGTCGCGGCTGGCCAGGTTTTTTTCCAATAAAGAGAGAACAAGGGGCTTGATCATGTGGGGCTGCAGGTCTAAAGAAAGCTCCACGAGAACCCGGTGGGCGGAGGGCTGAAAACGGAACTGCAGCAGCTCTGCTGATATTGAGCCTTTAAACCTCAGCAAAGTATATCTCCCGGCAACCCGGGCGGCGATGGTAGAGCCGGCGACCCTGAAAGTCAGCTCGCTTAAAAAGCGGTAATGCCCCAGAAGATAAGGTGCGGCGACCCTGTTCAAAAATTCGCCGGTGAGCAGAAACTTACCGACATAAAGAGCCATTTTGGATCCATATCTCCATTCTTTTTCGGCCGGTTCAGGCTTCGCCTCTTTTCAGCACTCCGTTGATCTGCGGCAGCGCTTTTTCCAGATGGGAGCGCGTGACATCCTTGTGAGTGGTAAAACGGATCCTGTCCCTGCCGATAGTGTTTACCAGGATGGCTCGCTTACGCAGGGCTTCGCTGAATTGGGCCGCGTCCATTGCGGTTAACCTTACGATGATGATATTTGTCTCTACCTGCACCGGATTCAGTTCAATCCCGGGCATCAATGCCAGACCCTCCGCCAGGAAACGGGCGTTGGCATGGTCCTCGGAAAGGCGCTCTACCATTGTCTGCAGGGCGATGATCCCCGGTGCGGCGATAATCCCCGCCTGGCGCATCCCTCCGCCGAGGATCTTGCGCCAGCGGCGCGCCCGGGCGATAAGATCGCTCGTCCCCGCTATCACCGAGCCCACCGGGGCGGCCAGGCCTTTCGAGAGGCAGATCTGCACGCTGTCGCAGGCTGCGGCGTACTGCCGAGCCGGGATCCCCGAAGCAACGGCGGCATTGAAGAGGCGGGCGCCGTCGAGATGCACCGGGATGGAGCGGGAGCGGGCCAGGCGGTAGATCGTGGCCATCGTCTGCAGGGGGATCACCGTCCCCCCGGCGCGGTTGTGAGTGTTTTCCAGGCAGATCAGGGCGGTGGGGGGAAAGTGAATATTATCTTCCCGGATCGCCTCGCTTACATCGGCCGGCGAGAGGGCCCCCCGTTCGCCCGCAAGGGGTCGGAACTGCACCCCCGCCAGCGCCGCAGCCGCTCCCGCCTCGTAGTTAAGGATATGAGCGCCTTCCTCGAGGATGACTTCGCTGGCGGGCGCGCAATGGCTCAGGATAGAGATCTGGTTGCCCTGGGTGCCGCTGGTGACCAACAGAGCCTCCTCCTTGCCCAGCATCTCTGCCGCCAGCTCCTGCAGCCGGTTGACTGTGGGGTCCTCCCCGTAAACATCGTCGCCCAGCTCCGCCGTCGCCATGGCGCGGCGCATCTCTGGGGTGGGTTGAGTTACCGTGTCGCTTCGTAAATCGATCATTATCTTAGCCACCGCCTCTATTTCTACTATTTACAGTCAGGCTATACCGGGAAGGTTCCCCGGGTAGAATTAAAAATAGGGGCTGAGCAGGTCATCCAGCGTGGGGCTGCCCAGCTCCTGCAGATCGTAGCGCACCCGCAGAACGGGTTTTTGGATCTTCATGATCCGGCGCAGATCGATGGGTGTGGCAATGATCACCAGGTCGGCGGGCGAGCGGTTGATTGTCAGCTCAAGATCGGCGATCTGTTTCTTCCCGTAGCCCATGGCTGGCAAAAAGGAGCCGATATGGGGGTATTTCTCAAAGACGGCGCTGATCTTCTCTACGGCGAAGGGCCGCGGGTCCAGTAGCGCGGCGGCGCCGTATTTCTTCGCCGCGATCACCCCGGCTCCATAATTCATCCCGCCATGAGTCATCGTCGGGCCGTCTTCCACTACCAGAACGCGTTTTCCCCTGATCTGGTCGCTACTTTCGACGGAGATGGGCGAAGCCGCCTCGATGATCGTCGCCTCGCGGTTAACCTTTTCAATATTTTCCAGGATGGTATTAATATTATCCAGGGAGGCCGTGTCGACCTTGTTGATAATGATGGCGTCGGCGAGGCGCAGGTTTGTCTCCCCGGGATGATAGCTCAGCTCGTGGCCGGGCCGGTGGGGATCGACCATAGTGATATAAAGATCGGCCTGGTAGAAGGAGAAGTCATTGTTCCCGCCATCCCAGATGATGATATCGGCCTCTTTTTCCGCCTCGGCGAGGATGCGGCCGTAGTCTACCCCGGCGTAGACAATGGTTCCCCGATCGAGGTGCGGCTCATATTCCTCACGCTCTTCAATGGTGCAGTTGTAGCGATCGAGATCAGCATAATCGCCGTAGCGCTGGCAGGTCTGGGCGCCCAGATCGCCGTAGGGCATGGGATGGCGCACCACCACCACCCGTTTATTCTTTTCTTGCAGTATTTCGCAGATACGCCGCGTAGTTTGGCTTTTGCCCACGCCCGTGCGGACAGCGGTGACGGCGATAACCGGTTTTTTTGACGGAAGCGCCGTTGTAGCGGGTCCCTGCAGCTTGAAATCAGCGCCTGCCGCCATTACCGCGGAGGCTTTGGAAAGCACATATTCGTGAGTGACATCGCTGTAAGCAAAGATTACCTCGTCCGCGTCTTCCTTTTTAATGAGTGAAAGGAGCTCTTCTTCGGGATAGATGGGGATTCCCTCAGGATAAAGCTTTCCCGCCAGCTCTGGGGGGTAGACCCTTCCTTCGATATCGGGGATCTGCGTTGCAGTGAAGGCGACGACCCGGTAGCGAGGGTTGTCCCTGAAGCAGACGTTGAAATTATGAAAATCGCGCCCGGCGGCGCCCATGATGATTATATTTTTCACCTGGTCCATTGTCGGCACTCCTGTCTCAGTAATTTAGATAACCAGTGCGAGAATAGCTTTCTGCAGGTGCAGGCGGTTTTCAGCCTGATCAAAAACGATGGACCGGCGGCCGTCGATGACCTCATCGGTGATCTCTTCGCCCCGGTGGGCGGGCAGGCAGTGCATCACCAGGGCGTCCTCCCGCGCTCCCTTCAGAAGGGCACTGTTGAGCTGATATGGGGCAAATATTTTTAGCCTTTCGGCGTGCTCTTCCTCGCGGCCCATGCTCGTCCAGACATCGGTATAGATAATATCGGCTTTCTCCACCGCCCTAGCAGGCTCATGCTCAATAGCGATCGATGCGCCGGTGGCGACGGCGTCTGCCGTGGCCTGCTTTGTTATCTCCTCGTCGGGGCAGTAGCCCGGCGGGCAGCAGATCGTGACATTCATCCCTACCCTGGCTCCGCCGTACATCAGCGAATGGGCCATATTATTGCCGTCACCGATATAGACGAGGTTCAGGCCGGCCAGTGAGCCCTTTTTCTCTGCGATGGTGAAGAGGTCGGTCAGCGCCTGGCAGGGATGGAACCGGTCGGTAAGGCCGTTGATTACCGGCACGTTGCTGTGAAGGGCCAGTTCGCTCACATCCTCATGAGCATGAGTGCGGATCATGAGCGCATCGAGATAACGGCTCAGCACACGGGCCGTGTCGGCAATGCTTTCACCGCGTTTTAGCTGTAGATCAGCAGGGTTTAAAAAGAGCGCATAGCCCCCCAGCTGCCACATGGCCACTTCGAAGGATATCCGCGTGCGGGTGGATGCTTTCTGAAAAATCATCCCCAGGGTTTTTCCCTTCAGCGGCTGAAAGAGCTCGCCGGTGAGGTTCTTCATTTTCAGGATCCGGGCCGTCTCCAGGATTTGCCGGACCTCTTCCCTGGTCAGTTCGTGAATTGAGAGTATATCTTTGCCTTTCATCTGTACAGCCATGCCTTACCTCCGGTGAATAAATTTTTGTTGCCAGTAAAAGTATCGTCCCATTTTTGACCATATTATATTCTGGAGAGGGCCGGTGATCCCTTCTTGCGGGCGGGTTCTCCGGCGATTCCGGCTCCAGGAAAGCTCTTAACAGATATGGGCCACCTCAATGCCGGCTTCGTCGAATAGCCTGGTCACAGCGGCTACATCTGCGGTGCCCAGCCGCAGGATCAAGTAGACCCGGTCATCGGAAAAACGCTGGACCACCGTGGAGACAATATTGATTCCGGCGGCGCCCACCAGCTCAGAGATATTTTTGAGCACGCCGATCTGATCCTCCACTTGCAGGGTTACCCGCATGCTGGGATGGTTAATCCCCAAGACATCGATAAAGGCCTTGAAGATATCGCTTTCTGTAATAATCCCCACCAGCCTGCCCTTATCCAGCACCGGCAGTGTGCTGATCTGCTTTTCTTGCATGATCAGCGCCGCCTTCTCGAGGATGGTGTCGGGGGTAACGGTAAAGATCTCTTTGGTCATGATATCCTTGATCTTGATCTTATGGAAAAGGTAGTTGATCTCCCACACCGAAAGGCTAGTGGCGGATGAAGGGGAAGCTTTCATCAGGTCCTGCTCTGTAACCAGGCCGGCAATTTTCCCCTTGGATATTACCGGAAGACGCCGGATGGAATGCTCCTTCATCAACCTGAGGGCTTCTCCCAGAAGGTCATCGGGCGATGCGGTCACCGGGCTTGGAGTCATATAATCACGCACGAACATTGGTTATCCCTCCAGATTAAGATCTTGGTACAATTATATCTAATTTTCTGCTGCAATAGGACAAATCCTTTATCTTTGTGAAAATATCCCCCTGTTGGAGCGCACGTAGCGTTAAAATTACCTTGCTGCATATGATATAATTCATGTAAAAATATTGGAAGGAGAGGGAAAAATGCGTCGAAGATCCCGGATAGGGCTGGCCCTGCTGGCGGTTTTGGGTATAACCATCTTTTCCTTCACCGGCCTGGTAATCTATTTTAGCCAGATACGCATCAATGATATCCAGGAGCAGGCTGAACGTATGGCGGCGCTACGCCATCGTTATCAGACAAGCTATACCGCCCGGGAAGAACAGGCGTTTGTTAATTTTGATCTTATGAAAAATGATCTGCGGCTAAACGAGATCCAGCTCCTGGCGACACATAACAGCTACAAAAAGCTCGGTTCGGCGATAGCGAAGGCGATTATCTGGCTGGGCAACCGCACCGAGGCCAATGCCCTGAAATATCACAACAACAATCTCACAGAGCAGCTTGATGATGGCGTGAGAAGCTTTGAGCTCGATCTGCGCTGCCGCAAGGGCGACTTCGAGGTGATCCACGCACCGCTGATGGATAACAGCAGCACCTGCCCTCGCTTCGAGCTGGCCCTGGAGGAGATTCTGCTGTGGTCATTGCATAATCCCGGCCATATCCCGCTCGTCTTCCTGTTGGAGCTAAAGGGGGACTGGATGTTCCTCGATCCCGCCCTCCACGGTTTCACCAGCGAAGAGCTTTCCCGTCTCGACGGCATGATCAAGGATACTTTTGGGGAGAAACTCTTCTCGCCCGGCGATCTGGTTCTCCCCGGGGAGACCCTTAATGGGGCGGTGCGAGAAAGGGGATGGCCACTGTTAAAGGATCTCCGGGGAAAGGTGATCTTTATCCTGCACCCCGGCCGCTACACAGAAAGCTATCTCCATCTGCATCCCACTTTCATGGAGATGGCTGCCTTCCCGGCGTCGCAGGGTGACGACACCGACAACAGTTACGCCTCTTTTATCGTTCACAACGACCCCTGCGTGGAAACGATCAACCGCCTCATCTCAGAAAATTATATTGTCCGGACCAGGTTGGATTGCAACCTCATTGTCGATGAAAAGCGCTTCAGGAAAGGCCTGGCCAGCGGTGCCCAGATCCTGACCACCGACTACGGCCCCAATCACAACATTGAAGGTACAGACTACGTAGCCTACCCCGAAGAAGGTCGTACGGTCATCGCCAATCCGGTTATTGTTAAATAAGCGCCCCGGACGCGGTAAGAATAAGGGGAGAGCTTTAGGTGATGAGAGCGCTTTTAAAGGAAATTCAATTCAAATTAGAGAAGCTACAGCTAAATCAGCCCGGTGCAGCAGTTTACCTGCCGGCACCGGGGTCATGGAAAGGTATTGATCGATGTTAAAGTTAAAGTACATGGTAGACGATCGCCCCCCTTTAGGCGAGCTGCTTCTTTTGGGGCTACAGTGGTTCGCCATTGCCGTCCCCGTAGCGATCATTGTCGGTAAAATTGTCGCCGGGCTGCATTTCAGCGATCCCGGAGATCAGCTTATCTATATCCAGAAGATATTCTTTATCACGGGGCTTTCCCTGCTGGCCCAGCTACTATACGGCCACCAGCTGCCCCTGATCACCGGCCCCGCCACCATCCTGCTT
The DNA here is from genome assembly GCA_012840855.1 of Bacillota bacterium. Taxonomy (GTDB): domain Bacteria; phylum Bacillota; class Dethiobacteria; order DTU022; family DTU022; genus JAAZPQ01. The sequence continues at coordinate 20,962 of DUVX01000134.1, forward strand.
GTGGGTATCGTTGCCAGCCAATCCGCCGGCTTAAACGCCATCTACACCGCCGTGGCATTGGGAGGGCTGGCTCTATTTTTGCTTAACATCGCCGGCCTTTTCAATTACCTGAGAAGGCTTTTCACGGCGCCGGTGGTCGCCACCATCCTCATGCTCATCGCTTTTACTCTAAGCCCCATGATCCTCGAGCTGATCCTGGCATCCACGCCGCCGGAGCTGGCCCTGCCGAATTTTTGTTTCTCGTTAATCTTTGTGCTCCTGCTCTTCTGGATAAACCGGCACACCGCCGGATTCTGGAGCTCCACCCTGCTCCTGTGGGCGCTTATCGGCGGCACCGCCGCCTACCTGTTCCTCTTTCCCGGTGGTTTTGACCCCGCCTGGACAGCCGAAACAGGGGTGGTTACCCTGTTTTTCCACCATATGAACCTGCGGCCGGCCTTTGACCCGGGCGTGATCATCGCATTTATGGTCTGCTTTGTAGCCCTCTCGATCAACGATCTGGGTTCGATCTACTCGGTGGCGGGGCTGCTGAAGCCCGATTCTCTCCCCCGGCGCCTTTCCCGCGGGCTTTCTCTCACCGGCATCCTCAACTTTGTTTCCGGCCTGCTCGGCGTTATCGGCCCCGTCAACTTTTCCCTGAGCCCCGGCGTCATCGCATCAACGAGGTGTGGCTCCCGCTACCCACTCATCCCGGCGGCGGCGATCCTTCTGGCGATCTCTTTTATTCCGCCGGCCCTGGCCTTCATGGGCGCCGTCCCCCCGGTCGTTGTCGGCAGCATCCTGCTCTATATCATGTGCTCGCAGATAGCGGCGGGGCTGGCGATGGCCCTGGATTCAAAAGAGGGGTTTATCTTTGAAAAAGGCCTGGTGATGGGCCTTCCCCTCATGCTGAGCATCATCGTCTCTTTTATGCCCGAAGGCATCACCGCGGCCTTTCCTGTTATCCTCAGGCCAATTTTTGGCAACGGCTTTGTTGTCGGGGTGCTGGCGGTGCTGATCATGGAGCACCTGGTCTTCCGAAAAAAAGCCGGCGGCGATTAAGGCCCCGGGCGGCGGGGCGATCAGGTGGGCGTGTTTAAAAATACAGTATACAGGAGGATGAAATGGCAAAAACGGTTCCAATTATCTCTGTCGTAGGTAAGTCCAATGTGGGGAAAACGACCCTGCTTGAAAAGCTTCTTCCGGAAATAAAGAAGAGGGGCTACCGGGTAGCCACGATTAAACACGATGTTCACAGTTTCAGCATTGATCAACCCGGCAAGGATACCTGGAAGCATGCCCAGGCTGGCGCCGATATCGTGATTATCTCCTCCCATCAGAAGATGGCCACCATTGAAAAGGTGGAGCGGGAAAGAACCCTCGATGAGATCGCTGCAAAGATCGATCATGTTGATCTTATCCTCACGGAAGGGTACAAGAGGCAGGATAAGCCGAAGATTGAGGTCCACCGAGCAGAGGTATCGGATACGCTCCTCTGCGAAAAAGAGGAACTGCTGGCACTGGCTACCGATACTCCTTTCAATATGGGGGTTCCCGAATTTGATCTGGATGACAGCGCCGGTATTGTCGACCTCATCGAAGATAGATATCTAAAGGAATAAACAATGAACAAAAGGCCGGCCGGCGGTTCTGCGGTAGCAGGCAACCGCCCTGCGCTAGGCTCCTTTCATGCGCCGGCTCAGCGCTGGCAGTAGCAGCGCCAGGGCCAGCGAGAGGGCCAGGGCGACAGCCAGCTCCGGCCAGACTGCGCCAAGCGGCCGGCCCATGACCGATACCTGCCAGATAGGTTCGATGATCCAGTAGAGCGGAAATAATTTGGCAATCCACTGTGGCCAGTGGGGAAAGAGGTAGAAGATAACGGGCGCAAAAAGGAAGATGCCCGCTCCTTTGATCAGTGAAAAAAAGGCGACCGCCGTCTTCGAGATTACACCCATGAGCAGGCCGATCATGCAGTTGAGCACGGCTGCCACTGAAATTACGGCGAGAAGAGCGAGGGGCTGCGGACCAACAGCGCGGTTCAAAAGAAGCGTCGCTGCAGCCAGGGCTACCGAAAAGAAAAACCCGAGGATCCCCTTGGCCGCGAGCACTTCGCTAAGCCTGACGGGGGTCACCAGTAGCGCGGTGAGGGTACCCTTCTCTTTTTCTTCCACAAGGCCTGCCGCGGGAATCCAGACTCCCGCCATGACTAAGGCGTAGAATACCAGCAGGGGCACTAGGCGAAGGGAAAGCGGCAGCCCCGGTTCCCCCAACGTGATCGTTTTGACCTCCACGGGCGCGGCGGCGCCCTCGAGCTCGCGCACCTGATCGAGGGCGGTGATGGCGATGATGAGGCGGTTTGAGGCAAGGCTTTCCCCGCCGATATAGAGCTGTAGCAACGGTTTACTCCCCGCCCGGACGGCTTCGTCAAATCCCGCCGGCAGCACCAATCCGGCATCAAGATCGTTCTCTTCCACCTTTCTCTTCAGCTCCCCTGCATCGCCGATGAGAGTGAGAGCGATCCCCTCCATCTCCCGAACCGACGCAGTGATCGCCGACTCACCTTTATCGACGATGCCAAGGCGCGGCTTCGGGTTGAAAAGGGTGCCAAAAACTACCTGGAAGATAAACGTAAGGACCAGCGGCATGATCACTGCAAATAAAAATACAGTGCTGCGCGACCCCGTCAGCAGATCCTTTCGCAGTATGCTCCAGATCCGTTTCAGGTTCATAGCGACTTCACCTTTCGCTTCAGCACAGCAAGGCTGGCTCCGCAGAGTAGCACCGACCAAAGAGCCGTGGCGGCCAGCGCGGGAAGGGACTCGCTCCATCCGGCCAGATCTACGGTGACCCCCATGAGCAGGCCGACCAGGGGAAAGCTGGGGATCATCCGGATCCAGGACGAAGCGGTGCCGGGAAAGAGCATGGCAAAGGCGGGGATGAGCAGCGGTATAGTAAAAAGAAGTGCATAGATCAGCTGATCAAGAAAGCCCTTTCCGGCGGCACCGATGAGCATGGCCACGCCAGTAAATAAAAGGGAACCGAGGAGGATGATTGTGAAAAGGAGCAGCCAGTTGTGCGGGGTAAATGCCCCCACCAGAAGCAGGATGAGCAGCCCCTGGAGAAAGGCCATGACGGTGCCAAAAATAATTTTGGCGGCGAGAAAGTGCCCTATCTTCATCGGGGTGACCTGCAGGGCGGTCACGGTGCGCTGCAGCAGCTCCGTCGATACAAGTGAGGCCATCGCGAAAGTCTCAATTAGCAGGATAAAAAAAGCGAGCAGCGGCCGCAGCTTTTCCCGCAGTGAGTCCTGTGTGCCGGCGCGGTCGGGGCCGAGGATAATCGCCTCTTCCTCCGGCAGTTCCACCGGCAGCTCCCGGCCGGCGAGCTGGTACCCGTTTTCGCGAACGAACCCTTCTATGGCCGCCCTGATCTCTTCAGGCACGGCGCTGTCGGCGTATACCTTGACGCTGCTCTGTTTGCCCCCGGCCACGTCAGCTATAAATGTGCCGGGGAAAACGATCCCCAGCTCAATTTGCAGTCGGTGCGCATCGCCCGGCCTTTTCTCCCCGGCGGCTCTGTTGCGGACGAGCAGATCACCATCTCCGGTGCGGTAGAGCTCGTGCGTGCCGGCGATAACTTCTCTGAGCAGCGCTTCGCTCTCCAGCTCGACCAGTTCAATACTTTCCTCGTTTGAAAAATCGGCACGCTCCAGCTCCATGAGCTTCTCTTCGGAAAAACCGAGCTCGTGCAACCCCGCCCTGCCCTGCTCCACAATCTCTTTCACCGGTGGAGATACAGCGAGAATGATCGCCTCTTCAACCTCATCAGGCATAACCCAGAACAGGACCCCCAGGCTGAGCAGGCCGAGCAGGGTTAGGAAGAGATAGACCCTGTTTCGCGCATATAAGCGGAGATCTTTTTTCATAATCGCGCCCACGATCCGGGCGGATGAAATCGCCGGCGGTATCCTCATCCTGCCAGCCTCCGGCCGGTTAACTGGATGAAGATCGATTCCAGCGTAGCCTCTTCGGTGTGGATCGTCAGCAGATCAGGGGAAGATGCCAGCTCGGCCAGGCGTCCCGGGCCCTCCTTGGTATCCAGCGGAATCAGCTCCTCCCGAATTTCGCCGTCGCCGCCGCGCAGTCGCACGCGCACCGCTCGCCGGCCGTATTTCAATTTGAGATTTTCAGCGCTGTCTAGAGCGACGATCTCGCCCTCGTTGATGAAGGCAACGCGGTCGGAGAGCTGATCCGCCTCCATCATGTTATGTGTTGTCAGCAGTATCGCTGCCCCGCTGTCGGCCTCTTCCCGGATCAAACGGCGGATCACAGCCGCTGTCACCGGATCCAGCCCGCCTGTGGGCTCGTCGAGAAAGAGGACTGCGGGCTGGTTGATGAAAGCGCGTGAGATCATCAGGCGCTGGCGCATCCCCTTGGAGAAGTTGGCAACGCGGTCTCCGGCGCGATCGCCCAGCCCTACCCGCTGCAGCAGCGCCATGGAATCGGGCTTCCGAATGCCGTAAAGAGCGGCGTGAAAGTTAAGGTTTTCCAGAGCGCTCATCTCCAGGTAAAGGTTCTTCTCTTCAAAACAGACCCCGATCCGGGTCCGCAGGGCAGGATCGTCCCTGCCGATAGCGTGGCCGAGGATCTGACCCCCGCCGCCTTCGGGCTTGAGCAGCCCTATGAGCGCCTTGAGCGTCGTTGTTTTACCCGCTCCATTGGGTCCCAGGAAGCCGAGGATCTCGCCGGGAAATATCTCGAAGCTGATCTTTTTTACCGCCTGAAGCTTGCCGTAGCTGTAGCTCAGGTTTTTAACACTGATCGCCGGCATAGTCATGAAACGCACCCCCTGCCCTTAAACAAACGATGCCAAAACCGGCGTGGCGGATGATCATCCCCAGGTGCACTTTCCCGTTCTTTGGTTTCCACCTGTGCTTCAATTTTATTCAAAAGCTGTTCGGCCTAGGGATAATCGCAGAGGGATCTAGTTCTTGACCTCCGCTTTCAAATCCTGCTGAAATCGCCGCTTTCCCAAGGTGCGGGAAGCAGAATGTGAATAATTTTTTGACAAAAGTATTTTGCTTACGTTAAACTATGGTTACTTTTACTTGTTCAGGCATACCGGTATTTGTTTGATTGGAGGAGATTATCATGCAGCGCCGTACGCCCTGGATCATTGCCGCTGCCATTGCTGTGGTGGCGCTCGGCCTGGCGGGGGCTAATTTTTATCTGGACCTGCTCTGGTTTAAAGAGCTCCAGTTTGAAGGGATCTTCTGGACAGAACACCTTACTCGCTGGGGCGTGCAGGCGGCCTCCTGGTTGCTCGTCTTTGTACTTATCCTTGTAAATCTTCTGTTTACCCGACGCCATATCTTGAACCTGCACAATCTGGCCCTGCGCGAGCAGCTGATGGCCCGCGGCTTCCTCCACCTTTTCACGCCGCGCCGCCTGAATATATTTTTTCTGGCCCTGGCGACGATTCTTTCCCTCGCTTTCTCCGGTTTCGCCTCGGCCCACTGGATGGATCTGCTGCGCTATATCCACACTGTACCCTTCGGCAGCGCCGATCCTGTTTTCGGCCTCGACATCTCTTTCTATATTTTTAAACTCCCTCTCTACCGTTTTCTTTACGGTTTACTGATGGGGGCTGTCGTCATCAGCTTCCTGATCGTGGGGACGATCCATCTTGCCGTCAGCGCCCTTTCCAATATCAGGCCTCGCCGGATTCTTTCCTCCGGCGGAGCGTATGCACACCTGAGCGTGCTCGCCGCCGCCCTCTTTGCCCTAAAAGCGTGGGACTACTTCCTGCAGCAATACGAGCTTCTTCTTTCCCAGCGCGGCATCGTTTTCGGGGCGGGCTATACCGATATCCATGCCAACTATCCTGTTTTGCTGGTACTGATGGCCCTAGCCGCCCTCATCGCCCTGCTCTGCCTGGCCAACCTTTTTCTGCGACGCCCCCTGCTTCCCCTTTACGGAGCCCTGGCCCTGATCGCTGTCTCCTTCCTGGGCGGCTGGGCTTACCCCGCCGCTGTCCAAAGCTTTACCGTGGAGCCCAGCGAATTCAATTTCGAAAAAGAGTACCTGGCGCATAATATTGCCTTCACCCGGCAGGCCTACGGCCTCGACAGCTTTACCACCCGGCAATATCCTGCCGGGAAGGAGCTGACCTGGAATGACCTGCAGGAAAACCCGGGCACGATCAATAATGTGCGTCTCTGGGACTACCGCCCACTGAAGACTACCTTCAACGAGCAGCAGGCGATCCGACCGTACTATCGTTTCCACGATGTCGATATCGATCGCTACACCGTGGAGGACGAATACCGCCAGGTAATGCTGGCCGCCCGCGAGCTCGACGGAGCAGCCCTCGCTGAGCAGGCCCAGACCTGGGTAAACCTGCACCTGCAGTATACCCACGGTTACGGCGTTACCGTCAGCCCTGTCAACGAGGTTACCGCCGAAGGGCTGCCCCGCTATTTTCTCGGCGATATCCCGCCGGCCGGTTCGCTCGATCTGCAGAATCCAGCGATCTACTATGGCGAACTGACTAAAGATTATGTGATCGTCAACACCGGCACGAAGGAATTTCACTACTCCACCGCCGGGGATGAAAATGTCTTCGCCTCTTACGAGGGCGAAGGGGGCATCCCTCTGCGCTCGCTGTGGCGGCGACTGCTCTTTGCCCTGAAGTTCGGCGAATACAGGATTCTCGTCTCCGGTGAGCTGAGCAACGACAGCCGGATCCTTTTTGATCGGGATATCAAGACCCGTGTCCGCAAAATTGCTCCCTTCCTTACGTACGACGGCAACCCCTATATCGTCATCCATGATGGACGGCTTTTCTGGATCCAGGATGCCTATACCGTTACTGATCGCTACCCCTACTCGGCGCCGCGCGGTTCGATCAACTATATTCGCAACTCCATCAAGGTTATCGTCGATGCTTATCATGGTGACGTCAAATTTTACCTCATGGACGGGGACGACCCCCTGGCGCAAAATTACGGGCGCATATTCCCCGCTCTGTTCACTTCGGGGGAAGAGATGCCCGAAGGTCTGCTCGACCACCTGCGCTACCCCGTTGACCTGTTCAATATCCAGTCGCGCATGATCACCCTTTATCACGTCACCGATCCGAACACCTTCTACGCACGCGAAGATCTCTGGAGCGTTCCCGAGGAGCAGTACTTCGGTGAGGAGCAGGAGATGGAGCCCTACTACACGATCTTGCAGCTACCCGGCTACGAGGAACCCGAGTTTGTCCTGATCCTGCCCTTTACCCCGAGCAACCGCAACAATATGATCGCCTGGATGGTGGCGCGCTGCGATCGGCCCAACTATGGTGCGGTAGAGCTGTTTCTCTTTCCCAAGGAGAGGGTGGTCATGGGGCCAAAACAGGTGGAAAACAGGATCGATCAGAGCACTGAGATCTCCACGGAATTTACCCTCTGGAGCCAGGCCGGATCTAAAGTTATCCGCGGCAATTTGCTCGTGCTGCCGATAAATGATTCGCTCCTCTATGTAGAGCCGATCTTCCTCGAGGCAGAAAAGGGCGGTCTGCCCGAACTGGCCCGCGTCATCGCCGTCTTCCAGGAGACAGTGGTCATGGAAAAGTCGCTGGAGCAGGCCCTGGTGCGCATCTTCGGCGAGCGCGGCGAACTTCCGCCGGAAGCGGCACAAGAAGATCTGGAGAGCGCCGGCGAGGCAGAAACAGGCCGGGCAGATCAAACCGGATCGCGCCTGGACCCGGAGCTGGCTGCTCTGATCAAGCAGGCCCAAAAACACTTCGACCGGGCCCAGAAGAGTCAGCAAAAGGGTGACTGGGCCGGCTACGGTGAGGCGCTAGATGAGCTGGAGAAGGTGCTCAATGAACTGGACATTCTTTCCCGGTAAACCGGGCGCCTCTAATGTGGAGCAGGTCGATCTTGGGGAGCTAAGTCAGAGAGGGCAGGAAGTGAATAGGATATGAGCAGGATAGGCATCTTGACCGGAGGCGGCGATTGCCCCGGTTTGAACGCAGTGATCAGAGCCGTGGCCAAGGGGGCGCTTTACCGCTACGGTCTGGAAGTGGTGGGTTTCAACAACGGCTTCCGCGGGCTGGTGGAAAATGATGCCTGGGTGATCGATGAGAAAGCTGTCTCCGGTATCCTGCACCGGGGCGGCACCATTCTCGGTACCACCAACCGCGACAACCCTTTTGACTTCCGCCTCCCCGTCGCCGGCGGCGGTTACCGCCGCGCAGACTGCTCGCACCGCTGCCTGGAGAGCCTGAAACGAAGGTCGGTAGACCGCCTCGTTGTTGTCGGCGGTGACGGCAGCCTGGCCCTCGCTCACCGCCTCAGCACCATGGGCGTGCCGGTTATCGGGATCCCGAAAACAATTGACAACGATCTGCCGGCCACCGATGTGACTTTCGGTTTTGATACCGCGGTAGCCACTGCCACCGAGGCTATCGATAAGCTGCATACCACCGCCGAATCCCATCACCGCGCCATGGTTGTGGAGGTGATGGGCCGGAATGCAGGATGGATCGCCCTGCAAGCCGGCATGGCTGGTGGCGGCGATATCATCCTCATCCCGGAGATTCCTTTCGATTACGAGGTCGTCTGCGCTAAGATTTTAGGGCGCCGCTCCCGGGGGAAGCAGTTCAGCATCATCGTCGTCGCCGAGGGAGCATATCCTGCCGGAGATGAGCCGCTCTACCGGAAAACTGCAGGCGGCGCCAGGAGGCTGGGCGGGATCGGCCAGATCGTCGCCGACGCTATCGAAACCCGCCTGGGTATGGAGAGCCGGGCCACTGTTCTCGGTCATCTGCAGCGCGGCGGCACCCCCACCCCCTACGACCGTGCCCTCGCTACGCGCTTCGGGGTGCGAGCGGTGGAGCTGATCGATGCCGGGCGCCGCAACGAGATGGTCTGCCTGCGGGGCGGAGCGATCGGCTCTGTCCCCCTGGCCGAGGCTGTCTCCGGCATTAAGCGAATCGATCCTACCTGCGAGCAGGTCCGCGCTGCCGCCGCTGTCGGCACCTGCTTCGGCGCCCCTGTTTAAAACCGGGGTGCCGCCTTGCATAGGCCGGTACTCAACCCCTCAATAAAGAATAATACGTTTTTCCCTAAGACGCTGTGATTATAGCCGCCTTCGAGGATACCGAAACAGCCTCCGCTGTTGCGCCGGGCCGCCTCCCCCATCCACCGGCCCATCAGGGCGTAATCTTCCGTTTTTAGAAGTCCACCCCAGTCATCCACGTGATGATCGAAACCGGCGGAAGCAGCGATCATGTCGGCGTCGGTCTCCGCCAGCGCTTCCTCCACCGCTTCGAGGTAGCTGCGACGATCTCGCTCCGGTGGGTTGAGCAGGGAGACATAACCCTTCGTCTCCAAAATGTTGACGTTGCCATCACCGAAATGCAGATCGAAGTCCAGGACAAAGGCCCGCTCAATCTTTTCCCGGGTTTTTAGATTTTCCAGCGCCGTAGCCATATTATTGAAGTAACAAAATCCCCAGGACCGGTTTGCCGAAGCGTGGTGCCCGGGAGGGCGGATCAGCCCGAAGCAGGGCTCCGTCAGACCTATCTCGGCAGCTTTGATCGCACCACCAGCGGCCAGTGCGGCGATCTCATAAAGCCCCTTTCTTTTCACAGAGGCGATATGCCCCGCGGTATGGACCCGTTCGATATCCTCCTGCTCCGCCGGTTCCGGTTCAACAAAAGTGACCCTCCCCTTGAGAACATCCACCACCGCCTCCATCCTCCCGGCGGCGGCAGCGGGGTCAGAGGTATAGACCTGGTTAAAATTTTCATGATAGACAACCTTCATGCTGCGACCCCCTTTTGAAAGCATTGTCTGAATACTTCTACCAATCAAAGGGGAGTTCCTGCCCCCGAAAATGAAACACCGGGGACGTACGTTCCTGTTGCACCCGGGGGACCCAATAAAAAAGGTAACGCCGGGGAGGGCGTTACCAGTGGATTGCTGCGAGTCGGCCTTCTTCGGTTGGACCGGTTCTGTTACCCTTACTCGCCGATCTTCCATACTTTCCATACATTGCCGACAAGGTCGGGGGAAGGTTTTAAAGATTTCTTGCCGGGTTGCCAGCCCGCCGGAGTCGGTTCACCGGTTTCCCGCACATGTTGAAACGCTTTTACCTGACGGACCAGCTCTGCAAAATTGCGACCCACCGGCGGAGTGAGTACTTCCATGGCCTGGATTACTCCGTCGGGATCGATCAAAAACCTCCCCCGTACATTTACACCGCCTTTTTCATCGTAAACACCGTAAAGTCGACCGATCCGCCCTCCGGTATCGGAGAGCATGGGATAGGGCACCCCGCCGGAAACCATTTTGGAGAGCTCGTGTTCCTGCCAGATCTTATGTGTATACTGGCTGTCTACGCTGCAGGAAAGCACCTCCACCCCTAATTCCTTCAGTTCGTCATACCTGGCGGCAACTGACGCCAATTCGGTAGGTCAAACGAAAGTAAAATCGCCGGGATAGAAGCAGAGCACCACCCATTTTCCCCGGTAATCGGAGAGCTTAATATTTTTAAAACCCCCATTGACGAAAGCGCTGGCTGTGAATTCTGGCGCTTCCCGCCCCACCATAACCCTACTATTACCTTCTGCACAGCTCATTTTGTTGCCTCCTTGTCAGCATTTTAGATATCGCTTTAACCCCTGATTCGCCCGCTTCAATCGGTGCGGCACCGGGGACAAGACCCTTTAAAGATCAGGTTTTTCTCGGCTACGGCGAACCCCCCCAGCCCCTTTGTCTCCAGGGAATCAAGATCAGCCTCAAAATCGTATACCTTGCCGCAGCGCGAACATCGAAAATGACCGTGGTCGCTAACATTGGC
>DUVX01000015.1 GCA_012840855.1 Bacillota bacterium
GACTAATATTTATGGAGCCCACCATGGTTACATAGCTCTTTTCTTTGATCTCTTTGTACTCGTACCTGTTTTTATCCCTTGTAGCCATCAGATAAACGTCCAGAGTAGAAAGGAGTTCCACCATCGCTCGTTGAAAGGTATCTAACACAGCATTCCACATGAGTTGTTCTATGTCCGTAATGCTAAAGTTTATTTGACCGTTCACTCTTGAGAGGCCTCCTCCGTTGGTTGTTTTCTCTACAACACTACCTTCTGGAATGAGGTCTCTCTTTTCCTGCTTAAAGCAGGTTTTTCCAACCCTCTCCACCCGCCAACATTTTACTCTCAGTTTTACCCAGGCGGCGCGCCCGCCGCCCTTCAGGAGCTGCCAGCGCTTTCCATGATAGCGACCCTGCAGTGGGGCAAACTGAGATCAATGCAGCCTGAGGAGTGAGAACCATGGCTACTGTAGTCATCATCGGCGGAGGCGCTGCCGGAGCTCCGGCAGCACGTTCGCTCAGCAAGAAGCTTCACCCGGGACAAAGGGTGATCCTCATAGAAAAAGAGGAGACGGTGATAAACCCGGCTGTTTTTCCGCTTTACGCTGTAGGAAAGAGAAAGAGAGGCCACCTTTCGCGAAGCCGCTCCCGGCTTACCCGGCGAGGCGTGAAGCTGATCACCGGAGAGGTACAGAAGATCGACGCTGCGAAAAAGAGGGTGTATATCCATGAAGGCGAGATCAGCTACGACCTGCTCCTCATCGCCGCCGGTGCCGTGCCAGACCGGTCTCAACCACCCGGCGCCGCCGACGCCGCCATCGATCTGCAAAGTCTGGAGGGGGTGGAGAAACTCCGCGCCCTGCTGCCGCATTTCGGTGGTGCCGAGATCGCCATCATTGTCCCCTCCACCGGGATCAAATGTCCCGCCGCGCCCTACGAATACGCCCTCCTGCTGGAAAACTGGTTTCAACGGCGGGGACGCAGCCGGGATATCAGCATCACCATCTATACGCCTGAGGAAGCACCGCTGTCGCTCTTCGGTAAAAGGGTTTCAGAGACTGTCGCCGGGCTGCTGCTGAAAAGAAGGATCCGCGTGCACCCCGCCGCCCGGATCAGCAAGATCGACGGAGCGGAAAAAACCGCTGTCCTGGACGGTAACCGCTTCCCCTTTGACCTGCTGCTTTTTTATGCCCCGGTAATGGCGCCGCCCTTCATCGAGAAGAGCGGCCTGGGTGATGAAGAAGGCTGGGTCAGAACAGATCCCGGGACGATGGCGCTGCCCGGAGAGGATTCTATCTTTGCCGCAGGGGATATTACCCGAATCGAAACCCCCTCGGGAGCGCCGCTCCCCAAACTAGGCGCCATAGCCCATCTGCAATCTTTCGTTGCCGCCGGCAATATCGCCCGCCTGATCAGGGGGCGGCGTCCCGGTCGCACCTACAGCGGCTTCACTGGGTGAATCATGGAGACGGGAAGGGGGGCCCTTCCATTCGCCGGCAGTTTCTACAAAGAGATGATCGACTTTTCGCCCTTACCGATCAGCAGGTTCTGGAGCCCGTTGAAAACACTTTTATCGCAGCAATGGTGGCTGTGGGATCATCGTTAAAGGGCTGCATCCGCGGCGGCGCCGATAAAAGCCCGGAACAGAAATTCCGAAGCCCTGTCGAGGAGCGATTCCGGGTGCCACTGCACTCCCATGAGAAAGGGGTGTTCCCGATCTTCCAGGGCCTCGACGATACCGTCGGGTGAAAGAGCTGCTTTTTGCAGCCCCGGAGCGATGGCTTCCACAGCCTGGTGGTGAAAGCTGTTCACCGCCAGATGACCCCGGCCCAGAATCCCGGCCAGGCGGGTCCGGGGAAGGAGCTCCACACAGTGAGAGGGATGATGGCGCGGCGCCTTTTGATGGTGCTGCAGGTAGCCCGCCACGCCAATATCTTGAAGCAGGGTCCCGCCCAGAGCTACATTCAAGAGCTGCATCCCCCGGCAGATCCCCAGAAGCGGCATCCCCTGGGAGAAGGCGGCCCGCACCAGAGCGATCTCCCAGGCATCGCGCTCCGGATCAACTTCACCGAGGCCCGGCGCCGGTTTATCCCCGTAGTAAAAAGGGGCGACGTCGCCGCCACCACCGAGCAGCACAGCTTTCAGCGGACCGGGCATAACCCCGGCGGCGCTCTCCTGCAGGGGGGGCAGCAGCAAAGGGATCCCCCCAGCCTCCTCGAGACGGCGGCTGTAAGCAAAGGGAAGCCAGAGCCGCTCGCGACGGTAGTCCCGATTAACGGTAATGCCGATGAGCGGCCTCCCCGATGAAAATCCCCTCAACTGAATGCCGGCCCCCTTCCATAAAATAAAAACCGCCCGCATAAAGGCAGTAAAAGGGTGCGCAGTGTTTTTTCCTTAGCTGATAAAAGGTTAAAATTCTATAAGGCCCAGGCTTATACGCAGGGAGTCGTCGATCTGCTGCATGATCCGCTCATCGAGTTCAGTGACCTTATTCTGCAATCTCTGCTTGTCAATAGTCCGGATCTGCTCCAGAAGGACCACAGAATCGCGGTCCAGATTACATTCATGAGCGCTGAGTTCAACATGCGTGGGCAGCTTTGCTTTGTTGATCTGAGAGGTAATCGCGGCAACTATGATCGTAGGGCTGTAGCGGTTGCCCACATTATTCTGGACAACCAGCACCGGGCGCACCCCGCCCTGCTCGGAACCGACAACGGGGCTGAGATCCGCAAAAAAAACGTAGCCTCGCCGTACCTCCACCGGCATCACTCCCCGCTGACCAGATTTTCCAGGATCCTGCCGGCTTCATTTTCTGCATAAACTGCCTCCCTTGACAGCGCCAGGTTTATCTTGGCCATCTCGAGATAACCTTTTTGCATCCGCTCGCGAATCTGCCTTTTTTTCCGTTCCCGCAGGTAAAGCTTCATCGCTTCACGGATAAATTCACTGCGGGTCCGGTTTTCCAGCGCTACGATCCCGTCTACTTCTGTCAAGAGTTTCTGCGGCAGACTGATCATGATCCGTTTCGTCTTCGCCATGATGCTAACCGCCTCCTTAAATAGTATGAGCAATCGGGCCGCAATCATTGCATATGGGCTATTATACGGTTACGGTTAATAGTTATGCAGCCTGCCCTGTAAAAAGAAGCACCGCAAACAAGTTTTTTGCAGCGCCTCTACTCCCCCACCGGCTGGCCCCGCCTGAGATAACGGCGGGGAACCCTTTTACCGATATTGCAAAGAAGCTCGTAATTTATTGTCCCCAAAAGCCCCGCCATCTCTTCGACGGCGATCCGCTGCGGGCCCTGACCGCCGTAAAGGGTGACTTCATCGCCCAGAGTAGCGCTCTTTACGGAGCTTACATCCAGCAATAGCTGGTCCATGCAGATACGACCGACTACGGGGACCCGCCGGCCGCAGACCAGCGCCTCGCCGCGGTTGGAAAGGGAGCGGCAGTAGCCGTCGGCATAGCCGGCAGGCACTGTCGCAATGATCGATTCCCGTTCGGTACAATAGATCCGGCCGTAGCTGAGCGCTGTTCCCGCAGGAACTTTTTTCATAAAGATGATCTCACTCTTCAGCGAGAAGGCCGGCTTCAGTTTAACGGTGCTCTGCTGCCGCACCCATGGTGAGGGATAGCAACCGTAAAGGGCGATCCCGATACGGACGAGGTTATAGCGCGATTGCGGGTAAAGCAAAGCGGCGGCACTGTTGGCGGCATGGCAAAGCGGGGGGGCCAGGCCCCTTTCCCGGGCGGCGTTCAGAACAGCCTCAAAAAGGCGCAGCTGCTCCCCGGTAAAGGCACGTCCCTCTTCTTCATCAGCCGAGGAAAGATGGGTAAAGAGCCCTTCGAGGCGGAGCCCGGGGAGGTGGGAAAAAGCCGTGATGAGCTCCAGGGCTTCTCCCGGAGAGACACCGAGACGCCCCATCCCCGTGTCAATCTTGAGGTGTACTGGGCAGCACCGGCCCTCACTGGCAAAGCTCCGGCTGAGGCGCCGGGCCGCCTCCAGACCAAAAAGGGTCGGCGTCAGGCGATGCTCCATCAGCAAAGAAGCGTCGGCGGGATCGGTAAAGCCGAGCAGGAGAACGGGAGCAGTGATCCCGGCCCGGCGAAGGACCAGCCCCTCATCCAGGGAGGCTACCGCCAGAGAAGAAGCCCCCGCCCCGAGAGCGGCCCGGGCCACCGCCACAGCCCCGTGCCCGTAACCGTCGGCTTTGACCACAGCCATGATCTTCACTGCCGGACCGAGGAGGCGGCGGATCTCACCCAGGTTATGCTCAATGCTGTCAAGATCAATCTCCGCCCTCGTCGGCGAGCGGTGAAGGGGCATACTCAGCTCCACACTCCCATCAGGATCCGGCTGGAGTAAGATAATCGTCAACGCCGGCAATACTGTTCTGCTGCTTATTCTATTCCACGAAAACAGACCGAATCCTGCAGCAAATTTTTACCATGGCCGGGGGAGGGTCAGTCAAGCAGGATGACGCCACTGCAGTCGATGGAGGTAGAGATGATCCGGCATTCCACACCGGCGTCCGCGAAGGCGCTCAGCATGGCGGCAGCAATTTTATCTGCTCTGGAGCCGCCTGCTGCTCTGCGTTCAAAACTGAGCGCAATTACCGTCGGCCCGGCACCGCTGAGCGCCGCACCGCCTGCTCCGGCCTCCTCGGCAGCCGCCATAGCCGCCGCCGCTCCGGGGATGAGAGGGCAGCGATAGGGTTGATGGAGCCGATCTTCCATGGCCCAGCCTAGGGGCCGCTCTTCTCCCGTGAGCAGAGCGGCGGTGAGGGCGGCGGCACGGCCCAGGTTGAAGACGGCGTCGCTCCGTGAGATCTGCTCCGGCAAAACCCGGCGCGCCTCACCCGTAGACAGGGTCAGATCGGGCAGGGCCAGCTGCAGCTGCAGCCCTTTTGCAGGGGACAGGCGAAGGGTGTGCCACCGTTCCCCGTTGCGGCAGCAGATCACCGCCCCCCCGAATAGCGCTGGGGCCACATTGTCAGGATGCCCCTCCAGCGCCACCGCAGGTTCCAGAAGCTGCTCACGGCTGAAAGGCCGGGGCAAAAAAGCATTGGCTGCAAAAAGCCCGCCCACTATGGCCGCCGCGCTGGAGCCGAGGCCGGAAGCGGGAGGGACGCGGTTATGCTGGTGCAGACGCCAGGCCGGGGGCTCCTCACCGGCTCTCTCAAAAAGAAGATCGGCGGCCTTCAGCGAAAGATGACTTCCATCGCGCGGTAGCGACAGCGCTCCCTCTCCAGTAATCTCTACTGTGGACTGCTTCCCCTCCGCCACCGAGAGGGTGAGTTCATTGTAGATCTGCAGCGCCAGGCCGATGCTGTCGTAGCCCGGGCCGAGGTTTGCGCTGGTAGCGGGTACGCGTACCTTTACTGTCATCTTCTCTGACCACCTTTCGGCTTGTCTCGAAAGAATTGGGGAAGGAGTGCACCCCCACCCCGACCCTCCCCCCTCAAGGGGGAGGGACTAATTTGGAATCCCCTTAAGGGGGGAGACTAATCCAAATCCCCTCAAGGGGGGAGACTAATCCAAATCCCCTCAAGGGGGAGGGACTAATTCAAATCCCCTCAAGGGGGAGGGACTAATTCAAATCCCCTCAAGGAGGAGGGACTAATTCAAATCCCCTCAAGGGGGAGGAACCAATTCAAATCCCCTCAAGGGGGAGGAACCAATTCAAATCCCCTCAAGGGGGGAGACTAATTCAAATCCCCTCAAGGGGGAAACTTAAAAAGGCCCCGTAGTACATCCCCTTTCCCCCGGCAGGAGAGGGACAGAGTAAGGGGGCCTTAACAACCTTCATTGCTTTTACCCGAGAACCCGGAAAACGCCAGGCCCGGGCTCAATAGCCGGTAGCTGGATTACCTTTTCCAGGGAGCGATAGAAGCGTTCCTCGTTGACATCATGGGTCACCAGGACTATCTCGGCGGTACCATTTGCTTTGCGCTTCTGAATAATCATGTCGAGGCTGACTCCCTCCTCGCCAAAGGCGGTGGCCAGGGTGCCGAAAACACCGGGGCGATCTCCGGCAAGCAGCCGCACATAAAACCTGGAGGAGAGAGCGGCAGGCGGCAGGGGAGTTATTTTCCGTTCCATGCCCGGGGGGAGCCCCGCTCCACCAATACCCCGCAGCGAGCAGACGGCCTCGACAATATCGGCGACTACCGCACCGGCGGTGGGCCGGGCGCCGGCACCGCGCCCATAGAACATGAGATCACCGGTGAGATCGCCGGTGATAAAGATGGCATTGAATTCATCATGGACCGTCGCTAAAGGATGGGAGAGCGGCACCAGCGCCGGGTAGACCCCCAAAGCCAGGCCGGCTGGCTTCTGCCCGGCCGTAGCGAGAAGCTTGATCGTATAGCCCAGTTCGCGGGCATAAAATATATCTGCCCCGGTCACGCCGCTGATCCCTTCAATGGAGAAATCATCGGGGCTTAAAGCGCAATTGAAAGCGAGCCCGGCAAGGATCGTCAGCTTATAGGCGGCATCCATTCCCTCGAGATCGTTGGTGGGATCGGCTTCGGCAAAGCCGAGATCCCGTGCTTTCTTTAGCGCATCCTCAAAATCCATACCCTCGAGAGACATCCGGGTGAGAATATAGTTGGTCGTACCGTTGATGATACCGACCATCCGCTCGATCTGATTGGCTACGAGGCAGCGCCTCAGCGGGCGGATCAAGGGGATGCCGCCACCAACGCTGGCCTCATAGTAGATTTCCCGGCCATGGCGGTGGGCCAGCCGGCTCAGCTCCCGGCCGTGGCGGGCCATCAGATCCTTGTTGGCTGTAACGACAGATTTCTTTTCCTGTAGCGCAGCGCTGATAAGCGTGCGCGCCGGCTCGATCCCGCCCATCAGCTCCACGACTATATCGATAGAGGGATCCTTAATCACCGCATCAGGATCGGTCGTCAAGGTCTGCGGCGGCAGCGACACCGCCCGGCTCCGCGAAAGGTCCCGCACCAGCACCCGCCGCAGCTCTATCCCGATGCCGGTTTTATCGGCCAGCGCCTCACCGCTGCGCTCGATAATCTCTGCCACGCCGCCCCCTACCGTCCCCATCCCGAGCATGCCAATATTTACCGTTTCACCTCTGCTCAATCCCGGTTCTCTCCCTTGTTCTTAATTCCGGCTCATTATACCATAAACCACCTGGGGCGTGTCCGGAGAGAGGCTAAAAAAAACCGGTGCGACGCACCGGTAGGGAAAAGAAAACAAATGCTGTTTAACCATCTCCATTGTCCCCATCATCATTGTTATTGTTACTATTCACCGGTTGGGGTGGGAATGGAGGCCATACTGGTTCAAAACCAGGGCATCCCGCCTCCACCTCGGTACAGGATTCCGGCTCATCACAGAAACCGTAGGCGGGTACAAGCAACTGTACCATGGCTACCAATCTGATCAGCAGGAGCTTACCGATACAACAGGTCACCTGCTGCGAAGCAGAGACAAAACATTCAAAACAATCGAGAAAAACATCACACTGTAGATGGAGCCTTTTGTCAGAGATCTGATCGCTCAAGATCACCATCTTTTCAAAATAGACCGGTCTGCTACTGTAAAATTTCTGGCCGCTCTGATCGACATAGGCAAAACGAAAGCGGTACCAGAAGGAAATCTTGGCCCGGTTGGTATTGGGTATCTTTTCGCAGTGGAAAGGGTGTTTTTTATCGGAAACCATCTCAACGTCGATACACCAGACATCCTCAATTTCGCCGACAGCGACTTCGCAAAGATCGGTGATCTGCTCATTGGTCTCTACACTTTCGCAAGACTCATAAATCTTCTCCGTTTTGATGCATACAACCTCTGTAGGCTCAGGAATCTGCATCGGCTTGAACTGGGACGGTACCGGGCGTCTATAAATTTCCCCGCTTTTCTTCTGCTGGATGCCGGAATAACCAGTGTTTTTACTGCATCCCATCATTCAACCCTCCTTCACAAATTTGATAGATGAGCGATATGCAAAATTGATGGATTCTGCTCAATGACATAGTATGCCTGCTGCCCGGGAAGGTGATCTTTATTCGCCAAAAGATCGCCCCCTTCAATCAAGCTGCACCTGCCGGCTGGCTTCTGGATCTTCTCGCCCGGGCATATAGATTAAACAAAGCAGAACAGGCAGGTGAAAGCGGTGTCCTTTTCCCATCGGCAAGATTTTCTTCTTGAAGCCCCCTACCTGCTTCTTTCAGCAGACAAAGAGTACCTTATCGAACCTGTTCCCGAAGGGCTGCTGGCAAGGGAAGGGGTCGGCGCCCTTTGGGAAGAGCCGGCTCTGCTTTCCTTGAACAAGGAGCGCTTCAGCGCCGCCCTTGATGAAAGCGGTACGCCTCACCTTCTGTTTGCCCGGCAAGGACATTATTATCACCTCCCCGCCCTTGCATGGGAGGCAGCAGAAACCAGAGCCCCCTTTTACCGGGATGAAGGACGGCAAAGCGGCCCTCTTCTGCTGGCCGGTGATCAGCTGGGCAATCTTCACCTCATCAGTCCGGTAATCGACGCTTCAGCTGAGCGCTGGTGGCTGCTGCATCACCTCTACAACTCCGGCATCTGGCAGGAACCGCAGATCATCGATTCCGGTAGCGGCGCCTTAGAAATCAGCGGGTCCCCGCTCATCGAAGAAAGCGGCCGCCTGCATTTCATTTATAGCCGTGTGAGCCCCCGCGGCAGCGCCCTCTACTACCGCCAGTTCGATACGCACAGCTCCCGCTGGGGCGAGGCTGCGATCCTCCCCACTACCACCCCAGGCGCCTTCCCCTCGCTGGCCGCCGATGGGGAGCAAAACCTGCACCTGCTCTGGAGCACCGCGGTGGAAGGCAAACATTATATCTGTTACCGCTTTAAAGGGGGGCAGGGCCGAAAGAGACAGGGATGGACCCCGGAGACGGTGATCTCTGCGGCGATGGAGGGGCTGCCCTTCCCCTTTTTCACCTACCGCTCCGGAGAACTCTTCATCGCCTGGTTGGATGGATCCGCCCTTTTTCGCTACCGCTTTGCCGGCGACCGGTGGGAGGGAGCAGCGCCGCAGCAGTTTAAAAAACCGCGGCTGCTCCGCATTTACTCTCTTGACCCCGCGGGTAAATCTTTGTCCTACTGGGCCGCCGTGGAGAACGATGAGCCTATTACTACCGCAATCCCCGCGATAATTGATCGCACCGATCCGGCGAGCGATCTTTCCAGGATCGATCGTTTTTCAGGAAAACTTTTTAACCGGATCGCCGATCTTTCCACCACGCGAGATCGCCTCGAGGAGAAGATCAGATCCCGGGATAGGGAGATGCTCCTTTTTTCTCAACAGAGCGAAAAGGAGAAAAGGCTGCTGCAGAAAAACCTGGAGAGTAAAGATGGTGAGCTGATAAAGTTACAGCAGGACTTCAAGCAGATTGTTGACAATTTAAAGGAAAAGATCGAGCGGGGCCGGCAAAGTGCGGAATCCGAGCGAAAGCGTTTTCTCCGTTCCCTCGAGGAGCATAAACAGGAAAGCCGCCGTTTTGAAAACACCCTGCGAGAAAAGGAAAAACTCATCGCCCAGCTGGAAAGACGCTGCCGCGAGCAGCAGCTCCTTATCAAGGAACTTGAAAGAGAGAAAGAGGCGCTCAGGCCGAAAACCCGGAAGGGCCGCCGGGGTTTAAAAGACCTTTGGGAAGGGCTCTTCCCGCGCGCCCCGGACTGATGGACCCCCGATCCGAATCGGTATATTAAACACCGGGTTTTCCCCATCTATCCAGCATCTCCACACTATTGACCTGGGCCGACATCCGGCGCCCTACCCCCCCCGTATGAACTGCCCGAAGATCACAAATTCCCTTGACGGAAATTCACTTTTAGGCGCCGGAATGCATATGCTGACCCCGGGTGATCAATTTTGCGTGTCTTGATGTTGAGCCGCTTCCAGTACAGTAGAACGATGAACCATATCTTCAGCCTGGCCGCCGCGCTAAACCGC
The DNA here is from genome assembly GCA_012840855.1 of Bacillota bacterium. Classification (GTDB taxonomy): domain Bacteria; phylum Bacillota; class Dethiobacteria; order DTU022; family DTU022; genus JAAZPQ01. The sequence continues at coordinate 9,937 of DUVX01000015.1, forward strand.
CAGGGCATCACCGCGGCGGTGATAATCACCGGTTGTCCCGAAGCATACCGAGATCCGCTACGCCGCTACCACCGCCTCTTTCCCGTTTTCGCCGAAAGCCAGCCCGCGGAGATCGCCAGGCTGGCCCGCCGTTACCGACCGGAGCTGCTGCACCTTCATGCCCTCCCGTCGGGTGATACCCTCCCCAGGCTGCTGCGCTCGCTGCCAATTCCCTGGGGGATCACCCTCCATGAACGGTGGGATCCTGCTGAGGGCTTTGCCGCGCTGCCGGCGCCCTCATTTTTGATTACATCTCACCCGGCGGCAACAGGCGTACCAGAGTCCCTGCGGCCAAGGACCTATTTTATACCTGAGGGGATCGATCTGGAGGAGTACCATCCTTTAGAGAAAAGGGGATTTAAGGTTACCCTCATTCTGGATCAGGTTAATGCAGAAGAAGAAACCAGCGCAGCGCTGCTCAAGGCCGCCGCTTTGGCCGATATAGAGGTAGAACTGATCAGCCCCCGCCCGCTGCCCCTGCTCAAGGGCCGCTTCCACGGTTGGCCGCTGGGTTTCCCTGCACCGCTCGGGGAAAGCCAGATCGTCATCGGTCGGCGCCGCGCTCTTCTTGAAGGGATGGCCTGCGGTAACGCCGTCCTGATCGCCGGTCGGGGCTATGGCGGCATCTTCAAACCGCAGCAGCACCCGGCGTCGCTCCCCTTTCCCGATCTCTCCGGTGAAATGGATGAACCGGCCTGCTACCGCTCCATCTTCTTCGACCTCTCCACCCTGCTGAAAGAGCGCTCCCTGCTGCGCTCACTGCAGCAGCAGAGCCGTAAGTTTGTCCGGGAAAACTGCAATCTGCGGTTGACCGCTGAGCAGACGGGCCGGCTCTACAGAGAGATCGTCCGCCGGCAGAATAGAGGCCCCGCACCCCGGGAGCTAGGGGCTACGGCCGCCTTCGACCTGAAATAGAGCGGCCTCGAGTACGGGATTGAGCTGAAGGAGTTCAAAGACGGTCACCTGGGTAAGGCGCCCGGCGGCATCGAAGCTCTCTATCCGCACCGGCAGAAAAGAGTCCTGCTCCAGCCAAACCCGCTCGCTGACGCGATGGCGGTGCGGCTCTGAGGGGATCACCTCGATCTGGTAATAGCGGTGCCGCACCCCTTTCTCTTCACCGATATAGTTTAAGTCGGCCGCCTCGCTGATGGAGCACCAGTAGTTCTCCAGAAATGCGCCGCTGACCCCGTTCCCCTCCTTCTCATCGAGGGGGATAAAGCCGGCGCTTTCCGGATCATAATAGTAGGCTCCATCCCGGTCGCCGATAATTACCTGCGGGCCCTGCTGCCGCCCCTCACCGCCGCTGCTCATCTCGATGCGGTAGCGATGGGGCGGTTCCCTCCAGAGCTCCACGCTGTAGGTAGGTTCGTCCTCCACACCCACGGGAACGGTTTTGAAGCGGGCGTGGTAGCTCTTCAGCCCTTCAATATGTTCCCGCATCCCCCGGCGGATCGCTCCGGCGCGATCGGCATAGCGGCCGTAATAGAGGCGCCACCCTCCGTAACCCAGGCCCAGCAGCAGCGCCAACAGCAGCAGGAGCAGTAGCGGCAGCCGGAATACCAGAAACATTCCCGAAGAACTCTTCTTTGCCTGCAAAGGATCACCTCCCCGCCACAGCGATAAGCTTACAGCGGTCTGATGGAACGGAGAAAAGGGCCCCGCCGGGAAGGGGCTGCCGCTTCCCGGCGAAGGCGCTGAAAGGCTTCCGGGAAAAGCTCCAGGATATCTCCGGCCCGGTAACCCCGCCCTTCCGGCAGCAGATCGCCGGCCAGACCGTGAATATAAGCCGCTGCAGCGGCAGCTTCGAAAGGCGCCGTCCCCTGGGCCAGCAGCGAGGCGAGCAATCCGGTGAGCAGATCCCCCGTCCCCGCGGTAGCGAGAGCCGGCCCGCCGGTGGGGTTAAAACGGATCTCGCCGCCAGGAGAAGCGCTGATCGTCCCCGCTCCTTTCAAGACCAGGATACAGCCCCATTCACGGGCAAAGCGGCGGGCCGCCGCCGGACGATCCCGCTGTATCTCACCTGTACTCAGCCCCGTCAGCGCCGCCATCTCGCCGGGATGGGGCGTCAACAGAACAGGCTGTCCGGCCCCTTGCAGCAGCGCCCGCCGCCCCTCTTTCGGATGTGATGCCAGAGCAGCGAGGGCGCCGGCGTCAAGAACAGCAGGGCAGGGGGTGCGCCGCAGCAGCTCACCGATCAGCGCTGCCGTCTCTTTCAGCGGCGCCAGGCCTGGCCCTGCCGCCAGCGCATCACAGCGAAGGGCCTTTTCAAGCAGCAACCCTGCAGCCTGCGGCTCGATCACTCCGGGAGCGCTCTCCGGCAGGGGGATAACGATCACCTCGCGAAGCTGAGCGCCCAGCGCCGTGCAGAGCGATGCCGGTGCGGCAAGATAGACCAGCCCGGCGCCGCCGCGCAAAGCCGCTTCCGAAGCCAGGACCGCAGCGCCGCTCATCCCTGTCGAGCCGGCGATAACGAGCACCCGCCCGAAGCTCCCCTTGTGGGAGCTCTGCGGACGGGCCGGCAGCGCCGGATAGAGCAGCTCCGCTGTCGTCACCGCCGCTTTTTCCGCTGCAGCAAGATGGGCCGGGATACCGATCTCCCCCACCATGACCTCACCGGCCAGGGCCGCCCCCGGATGCTGCAGTAACCCCGGTTTGGGAAAAGCAAGGGAGACTGTCCATCGCGCCTGCACCGCCGCGCCGGGCGCCTCCCCGCTATCTGCCCTGATCCCCGAAGGCAGATCTACCGCCAGCACCGGCGCAGCAGCGGCATTAACGGCTTCGATCACTGCAGCGGAAACACCCTCCGCCGCCCGGCTCAGACCGGTGCCGAAAAGGGCGTCGACTACCAGGTCGGCTCTATCCAGATCAGCCCGAAGCTCTCCCAGTGCCCCATAGTCCAGTATATGCTTGACCGCAAAGCCGCTATGTCTTAAAAACTGTTCATTGATCGCAGCATCGCCGCGGTACCCCCCCGGCGCTACCGTCGACCAGAGAGTAACCGCAAACCCCGCCTGCTGTAGCAGGCGGGCGGCTGCCAGCCCATCCCCCCCATTATTCCCCGGCCCTGCCGCCACCAGCACCTGTACCGGTGCCGGCCGCAGGGATAATATGGCCTCCACCACCCGCATCGCCGCATTTTCCATCAAAACTATCCCGGGCAGGCCGCATTCTTCTATGGTGCGCCGGTCAACCTCGCGCATGGCTGCAGCAGTCAGCACTTTCACCGCTCTCACCCCATCCTTTTTAGAAGCACTTCTCTTTCCAATTCTTTACCTCTTTCTATTTTTCCTTTACTGCACCGCCCGCTTTCCCGGCTGGTATCTTCTGGGTCGGCAGGAGTGCGCAGATGCTGCGTCGAAATCTGTCGAAAGGATATTATAAACCCGGCTCAAGCGGCAAAAAAAGGAGTTGGCCATGTTCATGTCAAAATTTCCGCAGTTCTTATCTTGCAGAAGAAAGGCGGCGCTTCTGCTGCTTTTGATTCTCCTGTTGACGCTGTCGCTCTCCTGCAGCAAAGCGGATGATCTCATCGGCGCCTCCCCAGAAGAAAAACAGGACGACAAAGATTCGGCGGACCCGAAAAAGCGGGAAGAAGCGATGGACTACGAGGCTTTGGGCGTTAATGAGATAGGGGAGATCATGATCCTGATGTACCATGAGATCGGGGAACCTGAAAGTACCTGGTGCCGCACTCCCGACAATTTCCGCAAGGACCTGGAGACGCTCTACGCCGAAGGCTACCGTCTTATCTCGATGAACGATCTGCTCGACGGCCATATCGACGTCCCCGCCGGGTGCTCCCCGGTGGTGCTCACCTTTGATGACGGCACTGCCGGGCAATTCCGCTACCTTGAGAAAAAGAGCGGGCCGGTACTCGATCCTCACTGCGCTGTCGCCATACTTGAGGAATTTTACGCCGCTCATCCCGATTTCGGCCTCGCTGCCACCTTCTATATCTTCTACGAGACCCCCTTTGGGCAGGCTGAATATATTCAGAAAAAACTCTCTTACCTGGATGAGAAAGGTTTCGAAATTGGCAACCACGGTTACAACCACGGCAACCTGCGGCGCCTTTCACCGAAGGAAGCGCGCCGCGAGCTGGCCCTGCAGGTAAAGCGGACCCGCGATTATCTGCCGGGCTACAATGTGCGCAGCCTGGCCCTCCCCTATGGTGAGCGTCCGGAAGAGATGAGCTATATCCTAGAGGGTAATTTTGAAGGGACCGCTTACCGCAATGACGGTGTTCTGCTGGTGGGGGCCAACCCCGCCCCTTCCCCTTTCAGCCTGGACTACGATCCCCGGGCGCTGCCCCGGGTGCGCGCCAGCGAGATCGATACCGACGGGATGGGGCTATACGACTGGCTGGAGCGATTGAGCGATAACCCGGAAAGGCGCTATATCTCCGACGGCGATCCCGCCACGGTGGCGGTTCCCGAAGAGCGGGCCGAAAAGGTGGATCGATACCGCCTGGGTGATAAAACCCTGATCCCTTATCAAACCAAAAGTGAGTGACGCCGGCCCCGGCATAACATGCTGTACCCGGCGCTCGTTACTGAAGGTACTTTTCACTTCCCTCGCTGTGAACACGGGGGTGCAGGGCAGCATTGAGGGCCGCCGAGATAACGTAGGCCAGATCCTCGACGAAGGCATCGGTATCTTTGGGGGTAACCATCAGCCGCCCCCCTGCATAAGGCTCAAGCACCTCTGTGATCAGATGCCGTCTCTGCTCCCAATCAAAATCTCGCATTACATTGCCCAGGGCATGCCCCCGCGCATCTTTTTTGAAATGCTCCGCCAGAGCGTCGAAGGCTTCGCCGGCGATGGTGGAAGCATCGACGACGGTGGGCACGCCCACAGCGATCGTGGGGATGCCGAGAGTCTGCCGGTTGATCGCCATGCGGTTATTGCCCACCCCCGAGCCGGGGCTGATCCCTGAGTCGGCAACCTGGATTGTGGTATGCAGCCGTTCCAGGCGGCGGGCGGCAAGAGCATCGATCACGATTACCAGGGCAGGCCTGATCCGCTGGACCAGGGCGGAAATAATCTCTCCCGTCTCTATCCCCGTGGTCCCAAGAACACCTGGGGAAAGGGCGCAGACCGCCCGGAATCCCTCCCCCAATATGTTTTGGCCCGTGGCCACGGCATGACGCGTCACCAGCA
>DUVX01000135.1 GCA_012840855.1 Bacillota bacterium
AAAAGACTGATCAGCGAGGCCAGAGATCGGGGTATCCTTATTGATGCCACCTACGGCCGCCGGACCCGGGCGGTGATCATCGCCGATAGCAACCATATCGTTCTTTCGGCAGTACAGCCCGAGACGGTTCGGCATCGCCTGCAGGCGAGCAGTGCCGGTTCCAACGATGAGTGCAGTTAAGGATCTATCCCAGGAGGGTGAATGATGGCAGCTGGGTTGCTGGTGGTTCTTTCAGGACCTTCGGGGGTGGGCAAAGGGACCGTCTGTCGGCGGCTTCTCCAATCAAGGCCTTCCCTTCAGCTCTCTCTGTCGCTGACTACCCGGCTGCCCCGCCCCGGGGAAAAGACGGGCCGGGAATATGAATTTACCACCCGCTCGCGCTTCCAGAAGTTGATCTCTCAGGATGCTTTTCTGGAATGGGCTGTTGTTTACGGCCAATATTATGGAACATTGAAAGAGAGGGTTGAAAAAAGCCTGGGAGAGGGTACGGATCTCCTGCTGGAGATAGATATCCAGGGTGCGCTCCAGGTGCGCCGCCGGTTGGGGGAGGCGGTCCTGATCTTCCTGGCTCCTCCCTCGATGGAGGTGCTGCACAGGCGTATCGCCGGCCGCGGCACTGAAGATGCCGCCCTGCTCAGGCGGCGCTTGGAGGCGGCGCAGCAGGAGCTGGCTACATATCATCTTTACGATTATCTGGTCATAAACAACCGGGTTGAGGATGCCGCCACCTCACTCGATGCGATTATCGAAGCTGAAAAATGCAAAGTAAGCCGCGGCGCCAGGCCGCCGGATCTGGAGGTGAAGCAGAGATGATCTATCCATCGATTGACGAACTGCTGAAACGGGTGGACAGTAAATATACCCTGGTTATCGCCGCCGCGAAGCGCGGCAGGCAGCTGCGGGATGGAGCCACCCCGGCAATCGATTGTAATTCCCGTAAAGAGGTTACGGTGGGTCTTCATGAGATCAACGAAGGCAAGATCAAGATCGAGCTGCCGCCGCGGGGCGGACACGGCAGCTAGAAGGGGGCTGTCCAGATGCACCTGGTAGGGGTAACCGGCGGCATAGCTGCCTACAAGACAGCGGAACTGGTGCGGCTTTTTGTGCGCGATGAAAAGGAGGTCCGGGTGGTTATGACACCCGGTGCGGCCCGTTTCGTGGCCCCGCTGACCTTCCAGACGCTCACCGGAAGCCCGGCCCTCCTAGAGCAATTCACCGCCACCGCCGGAGAGAGGGTGCGCCATATCGATCTTGCTCTTTCCGCCAGGGTGTTTGTGATTGCCCCGGCTACCGCGAACACTATCGGCAAAATGGCCGCCGGGGTTGCGGACAACCTCCTTACCACCATCTACCTGGCGGCGCGCTGCCCGGTGATTCTGGTTCCCTCGATGAACGATCAGATGTACCAGCACCCGGCGGTCCAGGAAAACCTTGTGCGGCTGCGCGAGCGCGGCTGCCTGATCATGGAGCCGGCCGGCGGGGAGCTGGCTTGCGGGAGCTCGGGAAAAGGAAGGATGCCCGAGCCGCCGCAGATCGCTGAATTTGTTAGGACTGCGCTGCGGGAAAAAGATTTTCGGGGTATCCGGGCCCTGGTAACCGCCGGCCCGACGCGGGAGCCGCTCGATCCGGTACGCTTCATCAGCAACCGTTCCACGGGGCTGATGGGCTATGCCCTGGCCCGCGCTCTTACCGGGCGGGGAGCGGATGTGATCCTGGTGAGCGGCCCCACCGCCCTGCCCCGCCCCGCCGGGGTGGAGCTGATCCCGGTGGAGACGGCTCGTCAGATGCATGCGGCGGTTATGAAAAGTGTCGAAGGATGCGACCTGGTCATCAAAGCTGCGGCGGTGGGCGACTACTGCCCTGCGGTGACAGCGGAGCAAAAATTGAAAAAAGACGGCTGCGAGGCTTTGATCCGGCTGCAGCCAAACCCCGATATTTTAGAAGAACTGGGGAAAAACAAGGGCAAGCGGATTCTCGTCGGGTTCGCCATGGAGACGGAGAGGGCGCTGGAGCATGCCCAGGAAAAGCTGCGGCGCAAAAACCTCGATCTCATCGTGCTCAATGATCTCAATGTACCCGGTGCCGGTTTCGGCACCCCGACTAACCAGGTCTGCCTGATCGATCGGGAGGGGGAGGTGGCAGAGCTGCCGCTCATGTCCAAGGATTCCCTGGCGCACCGCCTGCTCGATCGGATCCGGCCGTTGCTTTCCGGCCCTTGATGGCAGGGGGCGCCGCCTGCAGCAGTTTTTCGCTGTTACAGAAAACTTTCAACGAGGCGGCCGGTGATAAAGATCTCAATGAGGGCGGCACCCAGAAGCAGCAGGGTTACCAGGGGGAGCGCCGGGGTAATCTCCTTCCAGATGAGCCGGAAACTTTCTAGGCGCGTCTTCTCCGGCAACGGGGCGGCAACGCAGTGGTAGCCGAGTTTTAAGGCGAAGGCGCCGCAGAGAAAGAGCGCCGGAAGTTCAAAAAGGCCATGCGGTAGTATCCCCGCAATGAGCATGGTCAGGATCGGGATGCCCTCAGCTTTGTACGCTACAGCGACGGCGCCGAGGATGAAGCCGTTTAAAAAGAGAGATACCAGTGGCGAGATGCCGGCCAGAGCACCGAACATAAGCATGATCAGCATACTGAAGAAATTATTTACAAAGACAAGAAGTGCAGTGATCAGCGGCGGATTATCCAGGATCATCCGAAAAAGCTCTTCCACTTCCGCCAGCTGGCTTTCCACCCCCGGCAGCGGGGCGGCCTCGAAGGCAACGGCAAAATAAGAGTAGAACGCTCCGGCGACAAAAATAAATAAAGCTATTACCAACCAATTTCGATTATCCACAAATGCTTTTAGACCCGGCTTGAGGAGGGAGAACACTGGCATCTACCTTTCAACGATTAAGGCTATATCTATTACCGTCCCTATCTTATCAAAACTTGCCCGTTCTGTTAACAAAAAACGATGCATGAGTATGCTGAGATCCTCATCGATTTGATCAGCGATGCCGTCGACAGGCCTTTCGATTACCGCATTCCCGGGCATCTTCGGGGTAGAGCGGTGCCCGGATCGGCGGTGCGGGTTCCTTTCGGTCGACGTGAATACAGGGGTTACATCCTGCGCCTTCTGCCGCATCCTTCCGTAGAGGAGGTGCGGGAGATCATCTCTCTCGAGGGCAGCGAACCGCTGCTGCAAAGGGAGCAGCTCGCCCTGCTCCATTGGATGGCACACCGCTATTACTGCCGGAAGATCGAGGCGCTTCATGCCCTCCTACCCGCCCCTTTTCGCGGCGATCACCCCCTGGCGCCGCGCCTTCTAGCACCGACTCCGGCTGCGGCCGAAGCTGATCTATCCCGGGCGCCGGCACAGCGGCGGGCGCTCTCCATCCTCCGTAAGCACGGCCCCCTGCCGCGTCGGGAGCTCACCAGAAAGGGCGTGCGCAGTGAGATCGTGCGCATCCTTCTGCAGAGAGGGTTGCTTAAGGAGGTGGCAGCGACAGCCTCGACGCTGGGCTCGCAGGGACCCGCGCCCGCCGGAGCGACAGAGCCGCTTTTGCTGAAAGAAGAGCAGCAGCGCGCCTTTTCCGGGATCAGCGCCGCCCTTGATCGCCGACGCCCTGAAAAGGTGCTTCTGCACGGAGTCACTGCCAGCGGCAAGACGGAGATCTACCTCCAGGCCATCGCCCGCTCTCTCGAACAGGGGCGGGGAGCGCTGGTGTTGTTTCCGGAGATTTCACTGACGCCGCAGATGATCGAGCTTTTTGCCGCACGATTTCCCGGCCGGGTGGCGGTGCTGCACAGCCGTCTTACCGCCCGGGAGAGGAGGGAACAGTGGCAGCGGATCCGCCTGGGGGTGGCACCGATCGTGCTGGGTGCGCGCTCCGCTGTCTTCGCCCCCCTGGAGAAAATCGGTTTGATCGTCATCGACGAGGAGCATGAGACCAGCTACAAGCAGGAGGAGGCGCCCCGTTACCATGCCCGGGAGGTGGCCTGGTGGAGAGCGCGTTTTCACGATGCCCTTCTGCTCCTGGGCAGCGCCACCCCTTCGCTGGAGAGCTACTATGAGGCGGAGCAGGGTCGCTCGCAGTTGCTGGAGATGAATGTGCGGGTTAC
>DUVX01000136.1 GCA_012840855.1 Bacillota bacterium
CCGATCCTGCTGCGGGATCCGCCCACCCCGCAGGATCTCATCGCTCGTCACATCGAAGAGCTCCGCCAGCGCCGGGATGATCGTGATCTCCGGATAACCCTCATCGCGCTCCCACTTGCTGATGGTCTTGTTCGAAACGCTCAGCCTGTCGGCCACCTCCTGCTGGGTCATCCCCCCGGCCTTTCGCAGCGCCGCGATAAAGGCGCCCATTGTTTTCTTCTCCACAGGTAACCGCCCCCTGATCTTGATCCATGTTGATTAAATTCTATGGCCGGGAGAGAAGTTATGCAATCTATGATTCAGCGATTATTTCCACGGAGCGTAGAAAGTGCCCCGGAGGGCGGACAAATATTCTACAACAAACTCCATGCCGCTCCCGGATGATCATCCTTTCTGAGGATTTGAAATGGTCCTTTCGGCCTAATTTTTCACCGGATGGGGTTGTTCCCCGACCCCGCTCCCCTGTTCATCGCTGCCGTGACCCTGACGGCCGGGCTGCTGCTCCATGACACCATCTCCCAGGGCATGCACGGGATTGTTTACTCCCTGCGCTCCCTGCAACCCCTTTTGGCGGACAGCGACAGGGGCCGGGAAATCCTCGATCACCTGGAGCGGACCGCCGGGGAAACCCAGCAGGAGCTGCGCCGGCTGGTGGCGGAGCTCTCCCCCTCATCCCTGGAGAAATGTGGATTATGCGAGGCCCTGCGCCACCACTGCGAACTGATCACCGGCCGCCGGGGACTCCGGCTGGAGATGCGCCTGGACTATGATGGAGGCCGCTTCCCGGGAACGTGATGTCTATTTCACTAGCCAGTTATAATCCTGCCTGCAATCCACGATACAGTCAACACACACTGTCCGGTCCTTGATCTGATACAGAATCAGATACCTTTTCTCAACGAACATCTTGTGATACTTGTTCAGCGGTATAAATTCCATGTTAAGGAAGGGAAACCGTTCCGGCATGGCGGAAAGGGAACGGATGGCATCCATCAATTCATTCTTTGTCCTGCGGGCAGCGGTGGGGCTTTTTTGTGCCAGAAACCGCACATGACCCGCCAGCATCTGACGGGCACGGTCGGAGACAATCACCCTATATTGAGGCTTCTTTTCCATGCTCCACCTCATCTATAGTGTTTTCCAAATAGCTGTCCAGTTCATCCGGCGTTACTCCGATGCGACCGGCCATTCGATCTTCCTCAACGGCCAGCAATTCTTCGCGTAGCTTGAGCATTTTTTCTCGACGGGTAAACGCATCTATATCCATGACCACGAGATCTCCCACGCCATTTTTGGTAAGATAGACAGGCTCCCCGGAGGATTTGCACAAAGCCGCAATTTCATTATAGTTCTGCCTGATGCTTGCGGACGGTTTAATATGCATGGTATCAACTCCTTGTAGTAACATTCTAATCATATTCTACAACTTCCATGCTATGAGATCTATCAATAGTTTGGTGATACCTTATGGCTGAAGTTCCGGCCTAAGCCTTTTCCGTCTAGGTCACACCTTTGATTGTCATGCCGGCAAAGCAGCCGTCCCCGGTATTCAGGGATCAAAAACAGGGTTTGCCGTGCTATAATCGGTACAGCTTATAACAGAAAGCGGGGCGGACAGATTTGCCTGAATGGGAAAATGTGACGGAATCTTTTTCGGAAAAAAAAAGGCATTACAAGAATACTTACATGGAAATCAATGAGGTATATGATGGGGTAGTCGAGGTGAGTCTATTTTCTTCGGAAGAGGGGCCCTACGAAATATACTTTTCATACGGCATATTCTATGGAATCATTTATGTGGATGCGGAAGAGGCCTATTCGAAACGCGAAGAAGTAAAAAAAGAACTTGCCCGTGAATACGAGATTCACAAGGAGCCTACAGCTGAGTTTATAAATGCCTTTGGTGAAAAATACAAGGTCTGTTTACCCAATGACATCTTTTTTAATGCATTACCCTTGTTTGATTTATAATATAATTTGTGAAATAAGGCTTAATCGGTGAGCCGGAGTCACCGTCAGACTGTGAGAAAAATAATGCTGTAAGCAGCACATAAAACTACTGACTTTAAAAATTATCGCTTGTTCCCCTTAACCTGCTTTGACTCACCAATCTATAAGCTACACCAACGAAAGCAATGGTCTTGGCTGACAACTTGACCGGTCTGGTGACTGAAATGTCACCATAATAGTCACCGCAGCGTCACCATGGACCGCTATAATCTTAGATATTAAAGTAAAAGGAGTCTGGTTTTATGGAAATTTTAAAGGTGGAAAACCTGTCCAAAGTTTACGGGAGCGGCGCCGCGCAGGTCAAAGCCGTCGACGGCGTATCTTTCAGCGTTAAAAAAGGTGAATTCGTGGCCATTATCGGCGCCTCGGGCTCGGGTAAATCGACGCTGCTGCATATGCTTGGCGGCGTGGACCGCCCCACCTCGGGCACAGTCTTCGTCGAGGAAACAGATATCTACAGGCTCAATGAAACAAAGCTGGCCATATTCAGGCGCCGCCAGGTGGGGCTGATCTACCAGTTCTACAACCTGCTGCCCATACTCAATGTGGAGGAGAATATCACCCTGCCGCTGCTGCTCGACGGGAGGAAGATCGATCCGCAGTTTTTGAACGAGCTTCTGGAGACCCTGAACCTATCGGGAAGGGCCGCCCACCTGCCCAACGAGCTCTCCGGCGGGGAGCAGCAGCGCGTCTCCATCGGCCGCGCCCTGATCAACCGCCCAGCCCTGGTCCTGGCCGACGAGCCCACCGGCAACCTGGACAGCAAGAATTCACAGGAGATCGTGGATCTGCTGAAGCTGTCGAACCGGCGCTACCACCAGACCCTGCTCCTGGTCACCCACTCCCATGACATCGCCCTGCAGGCCGACCGCGTGATCACCCTGGCCGACGGGCGCATCGTCAAGGACGAGGTGATCCGGCAGTGAACATCCTGAACACACTCACCCGGCGCAGCCTGAAACTGAACCGGAAGCGCACCATCGTCACGATCATCGGGATCATCCTCTCGGCGGCGATGATCTGCGCCACCATCTCCATCGCCGTCAGTTTCCAGGACCTTTTTGTGCAGAGAGCAAAACTAACGGACGGAAATTTCCATGCCACCTTCCGCGATGTCAGCCCGGAAAAGAGCAAATATATCACTGAAAATGCCTATACCCAGACAGCCATGTTCAGCCGGAACCTGGGCTTCGCTCTTTTCGACCAGTCCGCGAACAGGTACCGGCCCTACTTTTTGATCAAGGAATATGACGCCACCGCCCTGCGGCATATGCCCATTCAACTCACCGAAGGACGCTATCCGGAAAAACCAGGAGAGATCCTGCTCTCGGAGGAGGCGCTGAAAAGCGGCGGTAGGGGTTTCCACCCTGGCGAGACTATTTCCCTGGTGCTGGGAGAGAGACTGGATCCTGAAGGTGAAAAATTGGATGATGACATGCCCTATAATGAGGCAGAACAGTTTGCAACTACGGCAGCCAGGACCTATACCATCACCGGCCTCATCGCCAGACCACACTTCGAGAACTTCACCAGCGCCCCAGGATTTACAGCCGTCGCCTACCTGGACCCTGCCGCACTGGGCAGGGATGAGGCGGTCAATATCTCCATCCTGGGGAAAAACCCCCGCCAGATCTATGACCGGGTGCCGGAGATGGCCACCGCCGCCGGAGAGGTGGAATACAGCTACAACCGCGAACTGCTCATGTATTCGGGTGTTACCAGAAATGAAGGGGCCGTGGTCATGCTCAACACCATCGCCGGCATCGTCATCCTGCTCATCACCGTCGGCTCGGTGACGGTGATCTACAGCGCTTTCGCCATCTCGGTGAGCGAGCGCAAAAAACAGTTCGGTCTGCTGGCCGGCACCGGGGCCACACCCGGGCAGATCCGGCGCGCTGTATTTTCAGAAGGCGCCTTCCTGGGGTTCATCGGCATCCCGCTGGGCATACTCTCGGGCCTCGGCGGCATCGGCGTGACCCTCTCCATCGTGAACCGGCTGATGACGGGCCTCCTCTTCGAGCAGGAGGTGCCCCTGCGCCTGGTCGTCTCCCCCTCCCTGATCCCCCTGACGGTGCTCTTTGTCGGGCTGATCATCCTCATCTCGGCCTACCTGCCAGCCAAAAGGGCCGCGGCCGCCTCGCCCATTGAGGCCATCCGCCAGAGCGCTGATATCAAGATCAAGGGGAAAACGGTGAAAACCTCCCGGCTGACACGCTTCCTTTTCGGCATCGAGGGCGAACTGGCCCTGAAAAATCTGAAACGCCAGCGCCGCCGCTACCGCACCACCGTCTTCTCACTCTTCATCAGCATCGTCCTTTTTGTCTCCTTCTCCACCCTGGTCGATTACGTCTTCACCGGCTCCGGCCTCTACTACGGAGAGATAAATTTTGACACCGCTGTCATCGCCATGGACCTGCTCCCCGAGGAGCAGAGGGATCTGTGCGAGCAAATTGCCTCGCTCGAGGGCGTGGAAAGATGCGCCATGGTCAGGGAGCGGCCCATGGATATGTGGCTGGAGAGAAACCGCTTCAGTTCCTATTTCCAGAAGGGCTTCCTCAACCAGGACCGGCTCCCCGCCGACGAAACAGGACGCTACCGCTACTACTTTCACCTGCTAGCAATAGGGGAGGATGAATTCAGCAGCTATGCCGCCGAGAACGGCTTCGACACGGCTGTATTCGAGGATAGCGCTCACCTCAAGGGAATCCTGATCAACAAATCGATGACGCAGGAGGCGAAACGGGCCGAATTTGCACCGCTGCAGCTGAAAGCCGGCGATAAATTGGCATTGGAGAAGCCGGTTTATGATGAGGGCGGTTCCAAAGCGGCCTTGGACGTGGAGATCAGCGCCGTGACCGACAGCTATCCCATGGGGGTCCAGCCCTCCGACGTGGGCTATAGCTATCTGCTTCTCTCCGAAAGCTCCTTCGAAGCCGTCGAGGCGCTGCTGAAAGAAGGAGAGAGGGAGGAGGAGAAGGTGGAGGATGCCCGCAGCACCCTGCAGCTCTACCTGACCACCGCGGAGAGCGCCGGTGTGGCGGAGCAGCTCAGCATGATCTGTGGAAATTACGCTCGGGGCCATGTCTACATCAATGATATCAGGGCCACCCAGCAGGAGATGAACCGCACCAAAGCGGTGCTCTCCATCTTCCTCTACGGCTTCATCACCCTGATCACCCTCATCGGGGTGACCAACATCTTCAACACCATCAGTACAAACGTGGCTCTGCGCCGCCGCGAGTTCGCCATGCTCAAATCGGTGGGGCTGACTCCCGGGGGCTTCAACAAGATGATCAACTACGAGAGCATCTTCTACGGGCTGAAGGCCCTGCTCTATGGCCTGCCGGTGAGCGCCCTCATCGCTCTGTGGCTGCACCATGGCTTCGGCAACATGTTCCAGTTCTCTTTCTTTCTGCCCTGGAAGGAGATCCTTATCTGCATCGCCGGCGTCTTTGTCATCGTCTTCATGACCATGCTCCATGCCGGCTCGAAGCTGAAACGCGATAATATCATCGACGCCCTGAAAGAAGAAAATCTGTAAAAATAATTTTAGGCGGGGAGAGCCTTCATCGCTCCCCCCGCCTGCCGTTCCGATAGCAGCGAAAGGGACCCCGCTTCCCCCGTTGACAACAAAAAAGAGTGGTGCTATGCTTGAAAACAATGGTAACACCGGATCACACTTCTGAAAGGGGCGTGCCGCCATGTTGCTGAAGCCCATCGGTATCATCCACAGCCCTTACAAGGTCTCCGGGGATGCTCCGCGCCAGGGCCGCTATTCCGAGCTCCCTATGGAGCTGGAGATCTACGAAGAGTACCTTGAAGGCCTCAAGGATGTGGATAGGGCGACCCATCTCATCGTCCTGCACTGGCTGCACCATGCCCGGCGAGATCTGCTCCAAGTCAGGACACCCCACCGCGGTGAAGTGCGGGGCGTTTTCGCCTGCCGCTCACCGGTGCGCCCGAACCCCATCGCCTTCAATGTGGTCAAACTCCTCGAGATGAAGGGGAACCGCCTCACCGTGCAGGGGCTCGATGCCCTGGACGGCAGCCCCCTGCTCGACCTGAAGCCCTACTACAGCGATCTGGACAGCATCCCGGGCATAAAGGATAGCTGGCTAAAATAAAAGGGCGGTGACTGATATATCTAAACCGGGCGGGGCGCGGCCATACCGTACCGCCGGCCTGCTCCGAGCAGACCGGCGGTTTCAGATCTGTTTACCAGAGGACATTAAAGGAGTGTCCCGACCCAGTCAGGGGTTCATCTCGTAAGTGTCCTTCAGCGACAAAACGCGGTCGCTCCAGAAGCGCGCGAACTGCTTTGCATCGCCCACCGGCTTCAGGAACATCTTCTTCAGCCCCCCGCCCTGAGCTGCGCTGAGGCCCCGCTTGCTGTAGAGCTGCAGGGCAAACTTGGAGAAATCACGGATCATGAAATCGAAGATCTGATCGACAATGTCGGTACCTACATCGTAAATCACAGCATTCTCCAGGATCAGCTGGCCGTAAACGATGAGGGTGAAGAGCTCGCCCAGCGCCAGCATCAGATCGGTATCCTGCTGCTGCTCTCCATCGGGCGAGGCGCCGATGAGGAACTCCTTGAACAGGGCGATCTGCTCCTTGAAGCGCTGCACATTGGGCAGATCGTAGTGATCGTAGGCGGGTGCATAATCGTGAAAGCGGATCTTTCCCAGACCCCTTGCCGGCCCCTGATCGAAAAGAAAGCGGTCATGCTGCGGCTGATCCTGCCGCGGCACCGCAGGGTAGCGCTGCGGATTGAAGAAATAGTTAGGGATAAACTTGTTGATCAGGGCGATATTGACATGGACAGTCCCCTCGAGCTTCGGCAGGGCCCGGATATCGCGCGCCGCCATCTCGAAATAGGTGTCGCTCTCGAAGCCCTTCGCCGCGATCACATCCCAGAGCAAATTGATCACCTCTTCGCCCTGGGTGGTCACCTTCATCTTCATGGTGGGGTTGTAGAGCAGGTAGCGCCTATCTTCCGGTGAGGCCACCCGCATATAGTCTGCCGCCCGCAGGGCAAAGAGCTTCATCGCCACCAGGCGGGCGTAGGCATCGGCAAAGAGCTGCTTCACGTGTGGAAAATCGGTGACGTAGATGCCGTAGAGGCTGCGGTTGGCAGCATGGTTCAGCGCCTCGTAGAAGGCATGGGTACAGATGCCGATGGAGGCCCAGCCCAGGTTGTACTTGCCCACATTGACGGTGTTCAGGGCATCATCCCAGGCGGCAGGGCCGCGCGAAAGAATTTCCTCCTCGGTGATAGGATAGTCACGCAGGATAAAGTCGGCCACATAGGACTGCGAGTTGATGATGTTCTTGACGAGTTCGTAGTTCTTGTGCTTGTAGTTAGCTGTGAAAAAGACGTAATCATCGGTACCGGCGATCTTGCCGAAGGTGGAGACCATCTCCGCGATATTGCCGTTGCCGATATAGTATTTCTCGCCATTGGCCCGGTAGGTCCCGTTGGGTTGAGGGGTCAGCGTCGTCGATGTGGAGTAGATATCGGCACCGTGTTCCCTCTCAGAAAGGCCGAAGGCGAAGACATGGCCCTCCTTGAGCAGCTTCGCCGCGCGGCGCTTGGCCTGTTCGTTGGCGCTCATCCAGATCGGTCCCAGGCCGAGGATGGAGACCTGCCAGGTATACCAGTAATGGAGCCCGTAGAAGGCGAGGATCTCGTTGAATTCGCAATTCCGCCAGCTGTCCCAGCGGCAGCCCTCCTCTCCGTACTGATCGGGCGTCAGCAACCGGTAAAAGATTTCGTTGTCGCGCACAAACTGCAAAAAGTCATCGTACCAGACCCTTCCGCGGTCATCTTCCTTCAGCTTCACCTTGCCCTTGCTTTCAAAGAAATCGATGGTCTTGAGCATGATCTCCCGCGAGGCCGCATCGGGGTAGCCCCGGTGATGTCGCTTCGGGTTAAGCAGCACAGAAAGCACCTCCCTACGATTGTCCCCTGCAGCAGCAGGGCACTCGGTATCAATTATCCCAACATACTAAACCTTAATTCTACTTCTGTGAGGGATATTCCTCTAGCCGGTTAACAGCACCCCGGTTTAAATGAGTAAAAGGCACCGTCCCCTATGCTCATCCCCGATCTGAGAGTAAAATGTTGGCGGGGGGAGAGGGTTGGAAAAACCTGTTTTAAGCAGGAAAAGAGAGACCTCATTCCAGAAGGTAGTGTTGTAGAGAAAACAACCAACGGAGGAGGCCTCTCAAGAGTGA
>DUVX01000137.1 GCA_012840855.1 Bacillota bacterium
AGAGCAGCTTGAAAACCTCATCGGCTGGCTTCGGGAAAAAGAGATTCAGGTGCACACCTCTGTGGGTGAGTCCCACATGATTCTCGGTCTCGTCGGCGATACCTCACGCCTTGACATCGATCTGGTGGCAGCGCTGGAGATAGTGGAGGATGTGAAGCGTGTCCAGGAGCCCTACAAAAATGCCAACAGAAAATTTCACCCAGAGGATAGCGTGGTCAAAGTAGGTCCCGTCACGGTAGGTGGCGGTTCGCTTACGATTATGGCCGGTCCCTGCTCCGTGGAGAGCGAGGAGCAGATCATCGCCGTGGCGAAAGCGGTCAAGGCGGCGGGAGCGACGATGCTGCGCGGTGGCGCCTTCAAGCCCCGCACCTCGCCTTACTCCTTCCAGGGGCTTGGCACCGGCGGTATCGAGCTCCTGCTGAAGGCGAAAGAGGCGACGGGCCTACCTATCGTTACCGAGCTCATGGATGCGGCGCACCTCGCATACTACGACGATGTCGATCTGATCCAGGTGGGGGCGCGCAATATGCAGAACTTCAACCTGCTCAAGGTGCTCGGCGCCCAGGAAAAACCGGTGATGATCAAGCGGGGGATGTCCTCCACCTACGAGGAATGGCTCATGAGCGCTGAGTATGTCATGAGCCAGGGCAACGAAAATGTGATCCTTTGCGAGCGCGGTATCCGCACCTTCGAGACCTATACCCGCAACACCCTCGATCTTTCCGCCATCCCCGTGCTGCGCCGGCTGACCCATCTGCCCATCATTATCGATCCGAGCCATGCCGCCGGCCGGGCTTTCCTGATCCCGCCGCTGGCGACGGCCGCCGTAGCCGGCGGGGCCGACGGGCTTCTCATCGAGGTGCACAACGCCCCGGAGCAGGCGCTCTGCGACGGCCCGCAATCGCTGCGGCCCGGGGACTTCGCCGCCCTGGCCCGCAGGCTGACGGGCCTGCACCGATTCATGAACAGCGGGGGTAAGGGAGAATGAAAATTGGGATCGTCGGGCTGGGGCTCATCGGCGGCTCCATGGCTAAAAGTATCAAGGCGCGCACGGCACATACGGTTTGGGGCTGCGATCTGGACGGCGAAGTGGTCGCTGCAGCCCGCCGCTGCGGCGCCATCGATGCAACTTTGGGTGACGGAGATATCGCCGCCTGTGACCTGATCTTGGCGGCCCTTCTTCCCGGGGATACGGTGGCCTGGGTCAGCGAAAAGGGGCGCCTTTTTTCATCTCAAAGCGTCCTGCTCGATCTCTGCGGTATCAAGAGAGCTGTTTGCGGCAAATTGGCTGCCCTGGCCCATAGATACGGCTTCACCTATATCGGCGGCCATCCCATGGCCGGCCGGGAGCGGGGCGGCTTCGCCAATTCCAGCGCCGATCTATTTGACGGCGCCGCCATGATCCTGACGCCCGGTGAAGCTGCCGCCCCACCGCTGCTGAAAAAATTGAAAGAGTTTTTTACCGCTATCGGTTTCGCCGGTCTCACTATCACGACGCCGGAAGAGCACGATCGGATTATCGCCTATACCTCGCAGCTGGCCCATGTTGTCTCCAGCGCCTATGTGAAATCACCGAAGGCGCTGCAGCGGCGTGGAATTTCCGCCGGCAGCTTCCGTGATCTGACTCGGGTGGCCCGGCTCGATCCGGCGATGTGGACAGAGCTGATGATGGGCAACGCCGATTTCCTGGCGGAGGAGCTGGAGCTGCTCCTCGAGAATTTGACCGGGTACTGCAAAGCGCTGCGCGCAGGGGATCGCGAGCTACTTCACCGGCTCCTTGCAGAGGGCCATGATAAAAAAATCCTGGCGGGAGGCAATTGATGGATACTTTAACCATAGATATAGATGCTGGAACGGGCTATGAAGTCATGGTGGGCCCCGAGCTGCTGCAAAGGTGCGGCGATATCGCCGCGCGCCTCGTCGGACCCCGCCGGGTAGCGGTGATCACCGATGAGACGGTGGAAAAGCTCTATCTCGACCCCGTGGTCAGGAGCCTTACCGGCGCCGGGTTTAGGGTCTGCACTTTCTCTTTCCTCGCCGGGGAGGGCTCGAAAAATATCGGCACGCTTTCAGCGATCCTCGAATTTCTGGCGGAGGAGGGATTGACCCGCAGCGACTGCCTCGCCGCCCTGGGGGGAGGGGTTGTTGGCGATCTTGCCGGTTTTGCCGCCGGCTGCTATCTCCGCGGGATCCGCTATCTGCAGCTGCCGACTACCCTGCTCGCCGCCGTCGACTCCTCGGTGGGGGGGAAGACGGCGGTAAATCTGCGTGGGGGCAAAAATATGGCCGGCCTCTTTTTGCAGCCTGCTGCGGTGCTCTGCGATACCGGTTGCCTCGCCACGCTGCCGCCCCCCGTTCTTGCCGACGGCCTCGCCGAGGCGATCAAGACCGGCATCCTCTCCGGTGAGGAGCTTTTCTCCCTTCTGGAAGGAGACGCCGCCGGCAGGCTCTCCGAGATCATCGCCCTCTCGGTGCGTTTCAAGGGCGATATCGTCAAAGCCGACGAGTGCGAGGCCGGCCCGCGCCGGATCCTGAACCTGGGCCATACGGTGGGGCACGCTATTGAGAAATGCAGCGGCTACCGCATCACCCACGGCCGCGCCGTGGCGGCGGGGATTGCCGTCATCGCCCGGGCGGCGGTGAAACTCGGTTGTTGCAGCGCCGTTACAGCGGCCCGTATCGAAAAAACGCTGCTGGAAAATGGGCTTTCTGTGACCGTTCCCTTCTCTGCCGACGAGCTCACCGCGGCGGCGCTGGGCGATAAAAAGCGGAGCGGCGAGGAGATTACGCTGGTGCTACCGCGCCAGATTGGCGATTGTTTTCTCTGGACAATAGCGGTGGCGGATCTGCACTCCGTCATTGCGGCGGGACTGGAGGTGATCCGGTGAAGCTGACGATTACCCCCGGCCCCCTGCGGGGTACGGTGAAGGCGATCCCCTCGAAATCGGAGGCGCACCGGCTGCTGATCCTTGCGGCGCTGGCCGATGCCCCGACGGAGATCATTTTATCGCAGAGCTCCGCTGATATCGAGTGCATACTCTCATGCCTGCAGGCGCTCGGTGCGGGGGTCAGCCGTTCCCCAGGCCGGATTACGGTAGATCCGGTGGCCCGGGCACCTCATTCACCGCAGCTTCATTGTGGCGAAAGCGGCTCCACGCTGCGCTTTGTGCTGCCGCTGGCTGCCGCTTTTGGCAGAGGCGGCGATTTCCACGGCAGCGGCCGTCTGCCGGAGCGGCCCCTTAGCGAGCTGATCGCGGTGATGAAAAAGCGGGGGGTTGCTTTCTCGCAGGAGCGGCTGCCCTTTACCATCACCGGAAAACTCCGCCCGGGAGAGTATGTGCTCCCCGGCGATGTGAGCTCACAGTATCTCACAGGGCTGCTGCTGGCGCTCCCCAGGCTTACCGGAGACAGCGTCTTGCAGCTCACCAGCGAGCTGCAGTCGTCCGCCTATGTGGAGATGACGCTGGCGGCCCTGCGCCGTTTCGGCATAACGGTTCTCGCTTCGGGCCGCCGGTTCGAGATACCGGGGGGGCAAAAATATATTTCACCCGGTGTGATCGGGATCGAGGGAGATTGGTCAAGCGCCGCTTTCTTCCTGGTCGCCGGCGCCCTGGGCGGTCCGGTGGCAGTTACCGGGCTTGATCCTCATTCCTGCCAGGGCGATAAAGAAGTTCTCTCCATTCTTGAGCGCTTCGGCGCTTCCGTGGAGCGCTGCAGCGATGGGGCTGTGGTGAGTGCGGGGAAAGCGGCGGGGCTGGCGCTGGATGTCAGCGAGATCCCCGATCTGCTGCCGGTGCTGGCGGCGGCGGCCGCTTCGGCCCGGGGGACGACGATATTTTCCGGGGGAAAGCGGCTGCGCTTTAAGGAGAGCGACCGGTTAACCTCCACCGCAGCGATGATCAACTCCCTGGGCGGCAGCGCCCGGGAGCTTTCCGGAGGGCTTGTCATCGAGGGCGGGTCGCTCACCGGCGGACGGGTCGACAGCTTCCGCGATCACCGCATCGCCATGGCCGCGGCGGTGGCGGCGATAGGCTGCAGCGGCCCCGTAGTTATCGACGGCGCCGCTGCCGTGGAGAAATCCTATCCCCGTTTTTTTACCGATTACCTTGAGCTGGGAGGCGTTGTGGATGGCATCTCAATTCGGCAATCTCCTTAAAATTTCCCTTTTCGGCGAATCGCACGGTTCCGCAGTGGGGGTGTTGCTGGACGGTCTTCCTGCGGGAGAGGCGATCGATCTGGAGGCGCTGCAAAAATTTCTTGATCGCCGCCGGCCGGGGAAAGATTCCCTCTCCACCGCCCGCTGCGAGCCCGATAGGCCCCGCTTTCTCTCGGGGATAACGGGCGGCAGGACCAACGGCAGCCCGCTGTGCGCCGTCATCGACAACAGCGACGTGCGCTCTTCTGATTACACGGCGCTGGCTGATAAGCCACGGCCCGGACATGCCGATTATACCGCTTATGTCCGGTGGCGGGGGCGGGCCGACGGGCGCGGTGGCGGGCATCTTTCGGGCCGCCTGACGGCGCCCCTCTGTCTGGCGGGGGGGATTGTGAAGCAGATCCTGGCGCGGCGGGGGATCCATACCGGTGCTCACCTCGCTTCCGTGGCCGGGATCTGCGACGAACCTTTTCCGCCGGTGCCCACGGCGGAGCTTTTTGAAGCCATCTCTACAAAGGCCTTTCCCGTCATCGACGGACAAAAGGGGCGGCAGATGCAGAAGAAAATTGCTGAAGCGGCGGCGCAGGGCGATTCTGTCGGGGGTGTCATCGAGTGCGCCGCCATCGGCGTCCCTGCCGGACTGGGCTCGCCGCATTTCGATGGTGTGGAAAACCGGCTGGCGGCGGCTCTTTTCGGCATACCGGCGGTAAAGGGGCTCGAATACGGCGCCGGGTTCGAAAGCGCCGCGCTGCGCGGTTCGCAGAACAACGATCCCTTTGTCATCGATAAGGGTGGCGCGGTGAGGACGGCGACGAACAACTGCGGCGGAATCCTGGGCGGGATCACCAACGGCATGCCCCTGCTGCTGCGGGCGGCGGTAAAACCGACCCCGTCCATCGGCATGGCCCAGCAGACCGTGAGTCTCTCCCGCCGCGAAGCTACCGGGGTAGTAGTGAAGGGGCGCCATGACCCCTGTATCGCTCACCGGGCGGTGCCCGTTGTTGAAGCCGTCACCGCCGCTGTTATTTTTGATCTGATATTGGAGGGACAGGATTATGGAGTTAACTGAGTTGAGAAGTAGAGTCGATGCTGTTGATGAGGAGATGCTGAAGCTCTTTCTTCAGCGGATGGAGCTTTCGGAAAAGATCGCCGCGTACAAAGGTAAAAACAATCTGCCCATTCTCCACCGGGAACGAGAAAGGGCGCTGCTTGCCAGGATGAGTGCGCAGGCGGGAAAGATGGAGAAATACGCTTTTCACTTCTTTGAAACGCTCATAGGTTTTTCGCGTGCGCGCCAGATAGAGCTCAGCACTGCCCCATCGAAGATTGCGGCGCAGATCGAGGCAGCGCTGTCCCGTGCCAGCGAGCTCTTCCCGCAGACGGGGACCGTCGCCTGCCAGGGCCTGGAAGGATCGAATTCGCAGGAAGCCTGCGACAAGATCTTCCCCCGCGGGCAGATCGTCTACCTGAAGACCGTGGAAGCGGTCTTCGACGCCGTCGCCTCGGGGCTCTGCCGGTACGGGGTCCTTCCCATCGAAAACAGCACCTACGGCTCTGTCCGCGCCAATTATGATCTGCTGCAGAGAAAGGGCGCCGCTATCATCCGCAGCACCCGCCTCTGTATTCGCCATGAGCTTTTGGCCAGGCCCGGCACGAAGCTCGAAGAGATCACCGCCGTCTATTCCCATGAGCAGGCCCTCGGGCAATGCAGCCGCTTCCTGGGCACCCTGCCGGGGGTGCAGCTGATCCCCTGCGGTAACACCGCCATGGCGGCGAAAGCGGTTGCCGAATCCTTGGATCCCGGCGCGGCGGCGCTGTCGGCGCCTTCCTGCGCCGCGCTGTACGGTCTTGAAGTGATCGCCTCCGCTGTTCAGGACAACGATAACAATTATACACGCTTCGTCTGCATCGCCAAAGAGCCGATGATCTACCCAGGAGCGAACAAGATCAGCCTGATCATCGCCTGCGACAACAGGCCCGGCGCACTTTACGAGATTCTTTCCCGTTTCTCTGCCCTGGGGGTCAATATGAGCAAGCTGGAGAGCTGCCCCGTTACGGGCCGCAATTTCGAGTTTATCTTCTTTATCGAACTCGATGCTTCCGTGAAAGATCCGGGTATTCTTGCTATGCTCGAGGATCTGGAGCGGAGCTACGATCACTTTGTCTTTCTGGGCAACTATGCCGAGGTGTAAGATGGGCAAAAAGATCTACGGACTTATCGGCCGCACCCTGAAGCACAGCTACTCGGTGCCCCTTCACCGGGAACTCGGCAACAGCGCCTATCGCCTTTTCGAGCTGGAGCCGTCGGAGCTGGCCGGCTTCCTCGGCCGCAGCGATCTCGGCGGGGTCAACGTGACCATCCCCTATAAGGAGGCGGTGTGCAAGTTTTGCGACACCCTCTCTCCCGAAGCTGAAGCGACGGGTAGCGTGAACACGATCGTGCGCCGCGCAGACGGCAGCCTTGCCGGCTTCAATACCGATATCTACGGCCTGCATTATATGATGCGGCGCGCCGGCGCATCCCCCGGCGGCAAAAAAGTGGTCGTCTTCGGTAGCGGCGGCGCTTCCCGAACGGCGCAGTATGTAGCCCGCAGAGGCGGTGCGCGCGAGGTGGCGGTAATCTCGCGCTCCGGGCCGGACAGCTATGACAATTTATCCCGTCACCATGATGCCGGGATGCTGATCAACGCCACTCCCCTGGGGATGTACCCCCACACCGGTGCCGCTGCCGCCGATCTATCGCTCTTTCCGGAGTGCACCGCCGTTCTCGACCTGGTCTACAATCCCCGGCGCACTGCCCTGATCATGCAGGCGGAAGCGCTGGGCATACCCTGCACCGACGGGCTGCCCATGCTGGTGGCGCAGGCGAAAAAAGCGGCGGAGCTTTTTTTGGGCAGGGCTGTCGATGATTCCGAGATCGAGCGGATCATCTTGAAATTGCGCCGTGAGACGACCAATATTGTTCTTATCGGCATGCCCGGCTGCGGCAAGAGCGTGGTCGGGCTCACCCTCGGTGAGATCACCGGACGCGGTATCATCGATATCGACGAAGAGATCGTCAGAGAAAAAGGTTGCTCCATCGCCGGGATCTTCGCCGCTTACGGTGAGGGCGAATTCCGCCGTCTCGAGCGCCGGCTCACTGCCGCTGCCGGGAAAGAGAGGGGAAAGATCATTGTCACCGGCGGCGGGGTAGTCAAGGACGAGCGCAACTACCCTTCGCTGCACCAAAACGGCCGGATCTATCATCTCCGGCGCGATCTGACGCTGCTGGCCCGCGAGGGCCGCCCCCTGTCGATAAAGGCTGATCTTGGGGCGCTTTACCGGGAAAGGCGGCCGCTCTACCGGCGTTTCCGCGATGCAGTCATTGACAACAGCGGCACCCCTGCAGAGGCGGCTGCCACCATCTGGAGGGATTTTAATGAAAATACTGGTAATTAACGGGCCCAACCTGAATATGCTCGGTATCCGCGAGCAAGAGCTCTACGGCTGTATTACGTACAGCGAACTGGTGGAGCTGATCAGTTCGGAAGCGGATCAGCTCGGTGTAACCACAGAATTTGTTCAATCGAACCATGAAGGCCACCTTATCGATGCCATCCAGGGCGCCTACAACAGAGTTGATGGGATCATCATCAACCCCGGCGCCTACACCCATAGCAGTATCGCCCTCCTCGATGCCCTCAAAGCGGTGGGACTGCCGGCGGTAGAGGTCCATCTCACCGACCCCGACCGCCGCGAAAAGTTCCGCCGGCGCTCTTATATCCGCGCCGCCTGCATAGCCACGATCAAGGGCCGCGGCCCCCGGGGCTACCTCGATGCCCTTCACCTCCTCACCGACCATGGCGACAGCCCCTCCAAATGGTAATGCAACAAAAGGGACGTTCCGAAACCACTGAAAAAGTGGCTTCAAATTAGGCCGCCCAGAGTTTTTGCCCTTTTGAAATGAGCATATCTGCTTTAAATAGCGATTTTAAGTAAGAATTGAAAAGGACAGCAGCATTTTCCGCTG
>DUVX01000138.1 GCA_012840855.1 Bacillota bacterium
GCGCCAAAAGCAGCGGCTACGAATTGGCTGGGACGCTGGAGACCGTCTTTACCGGCTACGATCGCCTTGAGGAGCGGTCGCAGATAAGGCTTCTCCTCGTCGATGGAGAGCCCCGGGAAAAAGCGGTGCAGGGCGAATCCGTAGAGATAGTCCTCGATCGCACCCCTTTTTACGCCGAAGCGGGCGGGCAGGTGGGAGATAGCGGTCTGATTACCGGCGCCGGGGGGGAAGCGGCCATCAGCCGCGCCATCTTCACCCCGGCGGGGCAGATCGTTCACCAGGGGAAAGTGGAGCAGGGCTCCCTGGCTCAGGATGAGGACGTCACCGCCCGGGTGGAGGAGCTACGCCGCCGTGGTATCTGTCGCAGCCATACGGCGACCCATCTGCTGCACCGGGCCCTGCGCGATCTTCTCGGGGAGCACGCCGCTCAGTCCGGATCCCTGGTCAACAACGATCGCCTGCGCTTTGATTTTGTTCACTTCGATGCTCTTACTCCGGAGGAGATGGCCCGCCTGGAAGAGGATGTCAACAGAAAGATCATTGAGAACCTGCCCTTAACAGCAGAGAAGATGACCCTTCCCGAAGCACGGCGTAGCGGAGCCGTCGCCCTCTTTGATGAAAAGTATACACAGGAGGCGGTCCGCGTGATCAGCGCTGGTTCTTACAGCAAAGAGCTCTGCGGCGGGACCCATGTGGCGGCGACGGGCGAGATCGGCTCCTTTAGAATTATCGCCGAGGAAGGGATCGGCTCGGGGCTGCGCCGTATCGAGGCCTGCACGGGGCTCGAATCCCACCGTCGGGCCGCCGCGGATCGCTCCCTGATCGATACCCTGGCTCTCCAGCTGAAGACCGCGCCGGAGCAACTCGCCGGGAAACTGGCGGAAGTGCTGGAAGAGAACCGCTGCCTCACTCGCCACGGGGAGAAGCTGAAAGAGAAGCTGCATGAATATGCGATCCAGGATCTTCTCGCCCGGGTGGAGGAGGCGGGAGGGGCCCATCTGCTCAGCGCCGCCGTCGACGCTGAAGATTTTGATGAGCTGCGCCGGATAGCGGATCATCTCAAAGACAGGTTTCCCTCGTTGGCGGCAGTGCTCGGGGCCGTTCACGGAGGGAAAGTTCTCCTGGTATCTTCGGTAAGCGGTGATCTGGTCGAGCGCGGCCTGCGGGCCGATGAGATCGTCAAAAAAGTGGCTCGCCGTGTGGGCGGCGGCGGCGGCGGACGTGCCACAATGGCCCAGGCCGGCGGCAGGGACACAGCGGCTTTACCCGGGGCGCTACAGTGGGCTGCGGGGATGCTCCGCCGCCTGGCAACTGACGAAAACGGGGATTGAGGAATACTGGGGTTATAAGGGGGAGTCAAGATGGATCAGCAGCAGGATAATACTGTTATGTTCCAGGTTGATGCCGTAGAGGGTGAAAACAAGGCTCAGATAATCCTGCTGGCCGTGTACGGCGCCCTGAAAGAGAAAGGGTATAATCCGCTAAACCAATTGGTAGGCTATCTTCTATCGGGTGATCCCGCCTATATCACCAACCATCAGAATGCGCGCAGCCTCATCCGGCAGGTGGAGCGCGATGAACTGCTCGAAGAGCTGGTCCGCAGCTACCTGGAGCGGGCCGATAAGGAGAAATAGAGGATCTTGAAGCAAGAACGGCGTATTCTCGGCCTGGATATCGGGCAGAAAAGGATCGGGGTGGCCCTTTCCGATCCTCTGGGCATCACCGCCCAGGGGCTGACGGTAATCGAATATGACAGCGTCAGCGCAGCCCTCGACCGGTTGGCCGATCTTTGCCACGAATACGGCGTGACCCGCATTGTCGCCGGGCTGCCGCTGCATCTCGACGGCGGCAGGGGCGAAGCGGCGGAGGGAGTGGA
>DUVX01000001.1 GCA_012840855.1 Bacillota bacterium
AAGCGTCGTTTTTTTGTTGGCCTCGGGATACCCCGCCGCCTTGAGATAGCGGGCCAGCAGATCGGTGCCGTAATCATACTCATGGTTGCCGATAGCGACAGCGTCATAGCCCATAAGCTGTTTGATCTTGATCTGGGCGGGAATCCCCTCGGGGACGAGCCAGCCAAAGGGGGTTCCCCCGGTAAAATCTCCCGCCGACAGGAGCAAAACTGGCTCTCCCTCCGCCGCTTTTTGCTCCCGGATCCGCTCCACCGCTGTGGCCAGACGAGCATAGCCCCCGATGGTCTTGTTGGGCAGATCGGGGTAAAAATCGACGGCCGGGGAGTGGGGAATCACGGCCGAGTGCTCATCATTGGTATGGATAACCGTTAGCCAGAGCTCGCTGACCTCCTCTGTTGCCGAGATCAGTCCCCCGGAACCGAGCAGACAAAGTGACAATAATAGAACTACCAAACCCGCGGTCAGCAAGTGTAACCTGAACTTGACCCGTTTGATCACCTGCATCCCCTCCCTGTTTTGTATAGCTACCGGTAATTTTATCACAGCTGGCTGACTTTTGAAAATAATCCCCCAGCACCCAGGTGTAAAGATTACAGCTTTTCTTCTTTGAGCAGCTTCGCCAGGGCGGCGGCGGTGTCAACGGGGGGAAGACAGCGGCGATCGCGGCAGAGATAGGCGGTGACCTTCCCCCGGGCCGTCATCGGCGCAATAAAAGGAGCGATGGCGGCGATCTCTTTTTTATCGGATCCGGCGGGGTGAAACAGAAGGGTGAGTTTCGGATGAAAACCGCGAAACACCGTCCCGGCCATCCTTGCAACTTCATCGGAACGGGCCTCACCGGCGATCACCAGCTCCGCCGCGGGCCCAAGAGCCAGGTCGAGTGCGGCGAGCATCGCGGTATAGACTGCCGGGGAGCGCTGCAGATCGCTGCCAAAGGAGGCGATGATCGCCTCGCCGCGCTCCGTCAGCTCCTCCCGGCCGGTGAGGTGACCCAGCTGCAGAAGGTTCAGGGCAGCCACCGAATTGCCCGAGGGAAGCGCTCCATCGGAAGCATCGACAAAGGCGGGCAGAGCGCCTTCATCAGCGGCGGCAAACCGCAGTGCACCACCGCTCTGGAACAGCCCGAGCATCGCTTCAGTCAGCGAAAGGGCCCACCGCAGATGAGCGACGCTGAAGGTGGCCCCGTAGAGCTCAAGCAGCCCCCAAACCAGGAAAGCGTAATCATCAAGATAGGCCGGCAGAGCCGCTTCGCCGTCGCGGTAGCGCCGCAGCAGCCTCCCGCCCGGCGCGATCATCTTCTCCTTGATAAACGCAGCGGCCTTTGCGGCCGCTTCAGTGTATTGCGGTTCCCCCAGTACCGCACCCCCGCGGGCCAGGGCAGCGATGGCAAGGCCGTTCCAGGAAGTAAGGATCTTGTCATCTTTAAAGGGGTGTTCCCGCTCGCTGCGGGCCTGGCGCAGCTTCTCTCGCGCATCACTAAGGAGCCTCTCCAGCTCTGTCAGGCTCAGCTCCCTCTCTGCAGCGAACCTCTCCGGATCATGGGGGCGGTGCAGGGTGCTGCGGCCGCTTTCAAAATTACCTTCTCCGGTTACCCCGAAGTATTCTGTCACAGCGCCACCCTGCTCTTCTCCAAGCACTGCGGCGATCCCGGCGGGGGTCCAGAGATAGAAAAGGCCTTCTTCCCCCGCAGTGTCGGCATCCTCGGCTGAATAGAAGGCGCCCTCCGGCGCCCGCAGCTCGCGGAGCATATACTCAAGGATCGCCCGTGCCATGTCGGCAAACTCCCGCTCCCCGCCGGCCTGGTAAGCTTCGAGGTAAGCGATCGCCAGAAGCGCCTGATCGTAGAGCATCTTTTCAAAATGTGGCGCCAGCCACTGTTCATCGGTGGAGTAGCGGTGGAATCCGTAGCCGAGCTGGTCGAAGATACCGCCCCGGGCCATCGCTTTCAGGGTAGCGGTAACCATCTGCAGAGCCTTTGAGTCTCCGGTGCGCTTCCAGTAGCGCAGCAAAAAGGTCAACCGGTGCGGCACGGGAAATTTCGGGGCACCGCCGAAACCGCCGTAACGCTCGTCGAAACTGTGGAGCAGAAGATGGTAAGCCTCATCGAGAAGGGCTTTCCTGGGCAGCGTGCCGCCACTGTTAACACCTCCCCTTTCCGCCAGCGCCGCCATGAGCTGCTTTCCCACTGCCACCGCTTCTTGCGGCTGCTCATGCCACAGTGCAGCCAACCGGGGCAGCAGCTCCATGAGCCCGGTAATTCCGTAGCGGCTTCTCTTGGGGATATAGGTTCCGGCAAAGAAAGGCTGTTTGTCAGGGCTTAAAAAAACAGAGAGCGGCCACCCGCCCTGGCCGGTGAGCGCCTGGCAAGCGCTCATATAGACCTGATCCACGTCGGGCCGCTCCTCCCGGTCCACCTTAATCGAGACAAAGTGCTTGTTCAAAAGCGCCGCCACCTCATCATCCTCGAAGCTTTCACGGGCCATCACATGGCACCAGTGGCAGGTCGAATAACCGATGCTTAAAAAAACGGGCCTGTTCTCAGCCCGGGCCCTGTCGAAGGCTTCCTCCCCCCAAGGATACCAGTCCACGGGGTTATGAGCATGCTGTAGCAGGTATGGCGATTTCTCGTTAACCAGTCTATTGGGCTTCTCAGCAAGTTTCACAGGCATGCCCCCCCGGCGAAGATATTTCAGTATACACATTCCCCACAGCTGTCGCCCTCTATACATTTGGCCCCTTACCGCGTCATCTTCCATACGGAGCCGTCCGGCATTCTCCGCAAATATCCGGGGCTTCTCTCGAGAATTTGCCCAGTTTCTGCGTCTCTAACAATGCTTTCTTCCCGATAATCCGGATCCTCGATCCATTTTGATGTATACAGTTTCCCGTCATCCTGAAAATAGAGGCCTTCATTCTCTTCAAACTGGATGTGCATCTCTCGCGGCCATAAAAAATGAACCGCATCGTTTTGAACATCATGCTTAACCAATCTACCCGTTCAGGATAGAGATCTTCAAAACCCTCGAAGATCTTAATTTCCATCGCCTGCGATATCCCCCTGATAAATATTTGCCGGGCTATCAGTCGCTGACCATGAACTTGGGCGGAAGCGCCTTTCCCTCCATCGACGACACCGCCTGAGCAATTGACTGCAGTCGCCCGGTCATCAGCTGTTTGGATTTGCCGTGTGCTACCGTACGGCCCCAGGAGTCCGTCACTGTCGCCCCGGCGATACAGATACTTTTTCCCACTTTTATCCGCTCTCCCCTGACGGTAAGACGCCCCTCTTTCGCCGGCGCCATATTATCCACGCTGACATCGATGGTAATGTAACCGGCGCTTTCTTCCACATCACAGTAGATCGCCCAATAGGCCGCCGTGTCGATCAGCGAGGAATAAACACCCCCGTGGATACCGCCGAAGGGGTTGAGGTGTTTTTGCCCCAGATCGACGATAACTTCGGAATAACCGATCCCCAGCCCGGTTACCCTCATGGACAGCAGTTGGAAATAAGGCCCGCGGTTGATCAATTCGATGACCGCCGCAACATGATCGGGGTTGAGCTTTTGCATAATAGCCCCCCTGGTGAAACAGAACTTTCATCATCTACCAAAATCATGGTTTAATTTTAACAATAGCGGAATCTGAAAGCAACCGCCCCGCCGGCTTGCTCGAGGCCCTCGGGGCAACGATATCCATTTTTTAACGACAAAAAAGGAGTCCTTCGGGCGTGGCGAGAATATAGATGAAGTGAGATTTGAAGGGAGGTTTTACCGATCGATTGGTATATTGAAGTTTTAAAAAAGTACGTAGTTTTTGAGGGGAGAGCGCGGCGAAAAGAATACTGGATGTTTACGCTTTTTAATTTTCTAATTGCCCTGGTCCTGGCAGCCGTTGACCGGGCCAGCGGTCTGGAGGCAGTCCTGGGGTTTGCACCACTGGGTTCTCTCTACTCCCTGTTTGTGCTTCTCCCTAGCCTGGCCGTCCTTTTCCGCAGGCTACACGATACCGGACACAGCGGTTGGGCGATCCTGTATTTCTTTATACCCCTTGCTGGCATAATCATTCTGCTTGTTTTTCTCTGTCAGGACAGCTACCCCGCTGAGAACAAGTACGGCCCCAACCCCAAAGAGATCGCTACGGCACCAACATATACGGAATAATCCTCTAGTCCGTCCGGATCCACCACTATGAATGTACTTTTAGCGCGGGGGAGCACCAAAGCTCCTCCGCGGTTTTGTAAGCACCGATATGGTAACCCCTTCCCTGCAGCCGTCCCGCCTTTTCAGGAGCAATATTGCGGAAAATCCGTATAGTTACAGGGCGGCTTTGAGAAACTAGAACAAACACCTTCGGGAGGGATTATCATGACCGGTACTACCGGCACTTTTACATCGCCGCCGCAATCTTACTGGCTCGCTTCGACAACCTCCACGGCGCACCCCGCTCTGGACAGCGATATCACCGTAGATATCGCCATCGTCGGGGGCGGCCTGGTGGGGATCACCGTGGCCTATCTGCTGAAACAAGAGAACCTCACTGTCGCCGTTCTGGAGGCAGATCGTATCGGCCAAGGTACCACCGGACGAACCACAGCCAAGATCACTTCGCAGCACAGCCTCATCTACAGCAAGCTGATCAAAAGGCTCGGTCTGGAAAAAGCCCGGCAGTATGCCCAGGCCAATGAAAAAGCGATCAGGTTTATTGAAAATCTGGTGAACACAAAAAAGATCGACTGCGATTTTTCCCCGCAGGCCGCCTACGTCTACACCCGTGAAGATCAATATATCAAGGCCATCGAGGAAGAGGTCAGCGCCGCCGCCAGCCTGGGAATTAAAGCCCATTTTGTGGAGCAGAGCGCCCTCCCCTTCGAGATCAAGGCAGCGGAGCGTTTTGACAACCAGGGGCAATTTCACCCCCGCAAATACCTTCTCACACTGGCCAAGGATATCCCCGGTGGGGGCAGCCAGATCTTCGAGAAGACAAGAGCCATTGACTTCCAGGAGGGCCGTCCCTTTACCATCATCACCGACGGCGGATACAGGGTGAGGGCGGAAAGCGTCGTCATCGCCTCCCATTTTCCCGCCTACGGCGGCGACGGCTACTACTTTGCCCGGGTCTATCCGGAAAGAGCTTACGCCCTGGCGATTACCGCGCAAGAGCAATTTCCCGGCGGAATCTATATCGCGGCGGAGCCGGAGGGCCAGTCCCTACGCAGCACCCCGTACAATGGCGGCGAGCTGATCATTATCGTAGGTGGTCGTCATCGCACGGGCCAGGGGCCGCCCATGGAGGATCATTACCGGAGCCTGGCCCGCTTTGCAGAGCAAACCTTTAGCGTAACCGGCACGCCCTATCGCTGGTCCGCCCAGGACTATACCTCCCTCGACGAGCTTCCCTACGCGGGCCGCCTCAGCCCCAACAGCGCCAATGTCTATGTGGCCACCGGGTTTCGCAAATGGGGGATCAGCAACGGTACCGCCTCCGCCCTTCTGTTAAAGGATCTGATCGTGCACGGGGAGAGCCCCTATGAGGCTGTCTACGACCCCGCCCGGTTCAAGGCCGATCCGATGATCAAAAGTGCGGTCAGTGTGGATGTCGATATCGCCGTTCCCCCAGCACACGGCAAATTTGAAAGGCTCCCCACGGGAACGGAGCCGGCACCGGGTAAGGCGATGGTGGTTGCAGGGGAGAAGGGCAATCTAGGGCTCTACAAGGACGAAAAGGGCATCGTGCATGCTGTCAACCTGGTCTGCACGCATATGGGCTGTGAACCCGTCTGGAACGGGGCGGAACTGTCCTGGGATTGCCCCTGCCACGGCTCCCGCTTCACCTACGAGGGAGATATCGTAGAAGGGCCGGCCCTTAAACCTTTAGACAGCAAGGGAGATCGCTACAACCCCTGAGCATAACCGGTGTACAAAAGCGCTGCCGGCTATTTATTGCCCGGCCGATTTACGCAGCAAGACAATACGGTTGGTGTTGGTGCCTTTTTTAAGGTTGTCCACGCCCCAGCAATGCGATGTCTTGGTGAAGTTCTGGCTGTTCACCACCACCATCTCGGGGATCAGCCCCGCCCTCTGTGCTGCCGGCAGAGCTAGCGTCTCTAAAAGAATTTTGCCGCCGCGCACCTCGCCCACCTCAAAGGCAACAAAGCCGCCAGGCCGAAGAACCCTTTCCAGCTCGCCAAAAACTTTCGTCATCTTTGCCTGCCACACTGCGGGGTCGCCCAGCTGCCAGATATTCACGGCGGCGGTGTCGATGCCGTTAAACCAGCAGCGCAGCCAATTATCGCGGTGATAATCGACAACATCCAAAAAGGGCGGTGAGGTCACCACCAGCTGAACGCTGCCTCCTTCAAGATCGGGCGTCTCATCGGCCGAAGCGGTGAGCAGCCGGGACCGCTCGCGGGCTATTTGAAGCAACGCTCTCTCCTTTTTTTTCATTTTCCTTAACAACGAACGGCTTTTCCGTATGATCAGCTCCCGGATATCCCGTAGCGGCGGCACCTGGTTCCGCCTCTCGTTGATCCTTTGCTGCGACTCTATCGACACCGCCTGGTTAGGCGGCAGGGTGTAGACAGAAAAAAAACCGGGGGAATGGCCGGTAAGGCGGTTTGTCGCCACCATGCGGATCCAGGCATCAACCCCGTCCAGCGTCCCCGCCTCTTCTTGCTCCAGCAGGTAGCGCCGCAGATTTGTCATGGTGCGTAGCGTCTCCGGATGGTAGAATACCAACAGATCCCCCCGCAGCTTGCAGGCTTTCTCCAGATCGAGTCCCCTCAGCCTCTCTACGATCTCCCCTATCACCGGCGGATTAAGCCGGGGACAAACCAGCAGGCGGCTGAGGGGGTTGATATCGCATCCCACCGGAACCCGGCCGAGCAGGGCCGCTTCGATAATGGTAGTGCCCCGCCCCATGAAGGGGTCATAAACCAGGTTGTTTTCACCCGTCAGGCGGTCGATAAAAAAGCGGGGCAGCTGGGGCTTAAAGCAGGCCCGGTAGGAGATCTCGTGCAGCGAATGAGCCGCCCGCTGTTTAGAGGTCCAGAATTCGTTAACATAAACAGGTATGTTGAACGCAGGGTCGGGGAATTTGAGCAGCCTGGTCTTTTTACCAAATTTATTGAAAGAGGCTATCGTGGCGTGCAACTCTTCGGCCGTCAAGGGCCCGTCACCTTTCTCCCTGCCGGCATACAATCTTTGTCGACCCACCTGCTCACCTCCCCCACAATTAAGACGCCCGTCTAATTATCAAAAAAACAGGACTGGCCGATAAATTCGCGCAGTAGCGAGTTGGAGGGCACCTCGAAAGGTTCCAGGGGCAGGAAGAAAGAGAGAAAGGAGAGCAACCGCCTGGCGTCAATATATTCGGGGTGGCTGCGATCGATCCCCTCAAGCAAAAATTCGGCTTGCTTTTTTAGCACCGAAAGCTCGTAGACCAGAGCGGAGTTGAACATGGCATCGGCTTCCTCCTGGAGACGAAAGATGTTGCGCTCCTCGCCGCGCCTCACAGAGGGCCAGAGGCGGATCGTATCGAGGGCGCTGTTGCCGCGAAACTGGGCATCGCGCACGATCCGCCGCAGCAGCCGGGTATCGGTGGTATGGATGCGCGTATGATGATCGAGATTCAGCGCTGTCAGCGCTGAGATATAGATCTTGTATTTATGGCGACGGGGGATGGCCCGTGTCAGGGCCTCGTTCAAAGCATGAATCCCCTCGATGATCAGAGGTTGCTCCCTCTCGGGCCTGATCAGCTGGCCGCGGTACTCGCGCTTCCCCGTGTTGAAGTTGTAGGTGGGGATCTCTACCTCTTCTCCCTCAACGAGCCGCAGGAGATGCTCATTGAACAGCGGCAGGTCCACGGCTTCAATATGCTCAAAGTCGGGCCTGGCGGACTCGTCCAGCGGCGTCTGCTCACGATCAACAAAGTAGTTGTCGATAGAGATGGGTAGGGGCCGCAGCCCGTTCACCAGCAGTTGCGTTCGCAGACGCTGGGCAAAGGTGGTTTTGCCGGAAGACGAAGGACCCGCGATAAGGATTACTTTAATCTCTGCGCCGCGGGCGCAGATCTGATCGGCGATGCGAGCGATCTTCTTTTCATGTAGCGCCTCTGCTATGCGGATCACTTCCGGGCCCTGCCCTTCCTCAATGAGCCTGTTCATCGCCCCCACTGTATCAAAACCGAGGATCGACCCCCACTGGTCGGCCTCGCGAAATATCTCGAAGAGCTTCTTTTGATCGACGAAGGGGGCAACCCGTGAAGGATCCCCTTCATCGGGAAATCTTAAAACCAGCCCGGGCGGGTAGTGTTTCAGCTCAAAGACGTTAAGCATCCCCGTGCGCGGCACCTGGTAACCATAAAGGCTATCTTCCATACCGTCGAGGCGGTAAAGATTGAGGTACTCTTTGGGCCAGTTTTCAATCAGGGCAACCTTATCTTTGAATCCCTGCCGCTCAAAAACTTTCGCTGCTTCCTGCGGGGGAACCTTTCTTTTTTCCAGGGGCAGGTCCATCTTCACCAGCCGACGCATCCTTCTCTCGATAGCGGCCACATCAGCAGCGCTCAGCGGAGGCTCCTTGTTGATCTCACAGTAGAGCCCCTTGCCCAGAGAGTGCTCCACTGAAATCGCCGCACCGGGAAAAAGATCGTAAGCGGCAGCGATGAACAGAAAGCTGAGGCTCCGCTGATAGATGCGCCGCCCCTCTTTGTCGGTCAGATCGAGGAAACGCACCATCGCCGGCGGCTTTACCGGCGCGGCAAGGGTGAGTTCAAAAAGGCAGTTATCCACCATTGCTGCGATGATCGCCGCTTCATGGTGGGGCTGCGCTTTAGCCGCAATTTCCGATAACTTCCCTTCAGGTACGGAGATGGTTTCACCCTGCGGCAGTAAAACATCAATCTGCTCATGCCCTCTATTTGCGGTCACTGAATCACTCTTTTCAATTCGATAGGGATCAAACCTGTAGATATATTATACGTAGATCATAACCGAAGGAGACACAATGTTCAACCGGCGGCCTGCCTGCCCGGGAGGCGACAGGCCAAGACCGGTTTCGCATCCGCCGGGGCCGCTATAGAATCTTGTATACGATCCAGGAGCAGAGCTAACCATTGTAAAAATAACCCACCGCAAAGATGCTTACCGCTGATTATCTTGAGAAGGGCCCTTGCGACCTCATTCGGCCGGTTCCGGGGCGCTGATGCGGATTTCGCGGCGGGACCAGCTGCCGCGTCGGTACCAGGGCAGCAGGATCAGGAGCTCCACCAGCACAGAAATACTCACCGACCACCAGATGCCGTCGGTGCCCAGGTTGAGCGGTAGAGCAAGGAGATAGGCGACCGGTAACTTGATCGCCCAGTTGGCCACCAGAGCGCTGACCATGGAAGGGATGGTATAGCCCGAACCCTTGAAAACCGCATCGATGATATGAAAAGGGCCCATCAGGATCATGCAAGCAGAAATAATTTTCAAGAAACTGGCCCCCAGCTCTATGGCGGCGGGGTCGCGGGAAAAAAGGCCCACGATGAGCGGCGCACCGAAGAAACAAAGGGCGGTCATCCCCGTCTGCACGGCGAGGCTGAGCACCATCGCCTTGCCAATAATCTTCGTCGTCAGATCGCGCAGCCCCGCGCCGAGGCTCTGGCCGATCATTGTGGAGGTGCCTACGGTAAGGCCGGAAAGGAAGATGAAAGCCAGCCCCAGGATCCTTTGCCCGATGCCAAAAGCAGCAATAGCCGGCGTGCCAAAAAAGGCGACCAGCCACATCATTACCAGCCCCGTCAGAGGGCGGGTCAGCGTCTGCATGAAGGCAGGCAGGCCGATCTCGAATATCTTTTTGAAGTAGGCAATCTGGAATTGCAGCTTAAAAAGACCTACTATCTTTAACCTGCTGGGAGAAATTTTACCGCTGACGACGATATAGAGGATGGTGAAAAAGCCGACTACACGCGCCAGCAGTGTCGCCACAGCCGCGCCGAGGATGCCCAGCTCCGGCGCTCCCGCCAGGCCGAAGATAAGGATGGGATCGAGGACAATATTGATCACATTGGTGATCACCAGAACCACCATGGGTGTGCGAGTATCGCCGACGCCCTGCAGGACAGCGCCCAGGGCCATGCCGGAATAGGCGAAGAGCATGCTGATACCGATGACGATAAGGTAAAGAACAGCCATCTCATGAACCTCAGGCTCCACATCGTAAAGGGAGATAAAAGAATCGCTGAAGGCCACGATAAGGATGGTTACCGCCACGGAGATAGAGGTGGCCAGCCAGAAACTATGCCGGGCTACTGCAAAGATACTTTTGCCGTCCCCTGCGCCGCGGTGGCGGGCGGTCAAGGCGAGAGTGGAGATGGTGATGATATCGGAGAAGGTGAAGAGCATCCAGAAAAGGTTATTCGACATGGAAAGGGCGGCTACCGCAGCGGTGCCGAGGTAACCGACCCAGTAAAGATCGACCAGCTCCAGAGTGGTTTGAAAGACCATGAAAATCATTACCGGCCACGAGAGCCGCCACAGATCCTGATAAATCTTCTTCTCATCCAATGAGACGAGTTTCTGCACGGGCAAAAATTCCTTTCTTCGGTAAGCGACTGTCTTTTACAAATTAACCCCCGGCATCCGCCGCTGCGAGCTCTGCATTGGCCCGGCGCAACACCGTAGGGTCGATCTTGACAACCCTGCGGTCGTAGGTGAGAAGACCATTGGTCTCGGTCTCCACATCGGTGAGCTGGGTGTAGACCGCTCCGGAGAGGCCGCGGGCGATGAGCGGCTTGAGCTGGCGCCTGAGAAGCTTCAAGTACGCTTCAGTGAACTTTTCTCGCGAAAAGAACATTTTGTAACCAAATTGTCTTCCCTCGCGCCAGAGATGCCCCTTTACTGGATAGCTGTAGCCGCCATATTCCGAAATAATCCGGGCGCGATGATCGGGCGCAGGCGCCCTTAAAGCAAAGAAATAGGTATGAACACTCTGCACATCCCCGGCGCCCTGATCATGCCAGCCGCTAGCATGATCGATGTAGCGGGTGGGATCGTAGCGCTTCGCCCAGTCCGCAATCGCTGCAGCGTCAAACTGGCCCCAGCCCTCGTTGAAGATAACCCACATGGCAATACTGGGGTGGTTGTAAAGGCCGTCGATCATCTCTTTGAGCTCTTTTTTGAAATTATCGCGGTTACCCTTCTCTTCCCGCCCCGCCGCCCGGTAGCGGCGATCGTTGACCCGCAGCCCCGGTGCGATCATCGGGCGAAGACTGTGATGAAAGAGTGAATGCTTGCCCCCGCCGTTGATCATATCCTGCCAGACGATCATCCCCAGCTGGTCGCAATGATAATACCACCGCGCCGGCTCCACTTTAATATGCTTGCGGATCATATTAAAGCCGAGAGCCCTGGCCTGCTCGATATCATATCGTAGCGCCTCATCGGCGGGAGCGGTATAGAGGCCGTCGGGCCAGTAGCCCTGATCGAGCAGTCCGTTCTGGAAGAGCGGCTCGTTGTTCAGGCAAAGACGCCTGTTCCCCTTCCCATCACCGGCCACGCTAAACTTCCTCATCCCGAAATAGCTCGACAGCTCATCGACAGCCTCACGGCCCTCCAGCAGCCGCATCTCCAATTCATATAAGAAGGGGTTTTCCGGGCACCAGAGCTGCGGCTTTTCAATTTTTAAAACAAGCTCCTCTCCCGCTTTTCCCCGGGTTTTTGCTATCTCCTGCCCCCCGGCAAAAGCTACCGCTTCAACGGTAAAGGGGCCGCCCGATCCGCCCCTTTCGATCTGTAGCCGCAGCTCCGCCTCGTCGATATGGGGGGTAAGTTGAAAATCAGCAAGATAAGCGGGAGGCACCGGCTCCAGCCAGACCGTCTGCCAGATACCTGAAACGGCGGTATAGAAGATCCTCCCCGGTTTCAAGACCTGCTTGCCCCTCTCCTGGCCGTAGACATCGGTGGGATCCCACACCACCACCAAAAGCTCGTTGTCTCCCCTCCGGAGAAAAGGCGCGATATCCATGCTGAAGGGGTAGTAGCCCCCAGTATGAGATCCGGCAACCATGCCGTTTACTAGGATCTCCGCCTTCCAGTCGACGGCGCCAAAATGCAGCAGCACACGGGAACCGGCCCAGTTTTCGGGAACAGTGAAAGTGCGGTGGTACCACAGCCTCTGATCCGGCAGAAGCGCTCTTTGCACCCCCGAAAGCGCCGACTCCACAGGAAAGGGGACCAGGATTTTTCCGTCGTAGCGGTCCGGCGGGTTGCTCTCCCCGGCGTTCCTGATCGCATAGTCCCAGAGGCCGTTTAAATTGAGCCATTTTTCCCGTACCGCCTGCGGCCGTGGGTACTCCGGAAGCGGGCTGTCCGGGTTGACCGTAGCGGCCCACCGGGTTGTGATGCCGTCCCGCCTGGCTGCCTTTAACATTCACTGTAACCGCAGGCTTCGCACTTGGCGCAGCCCTCGACCATGATCAGCGCCCCGGTGCCGCAGTCGGGACAGAGTTCGCGCGAATTGTGGTGCAAGCCATTCTCCCCCATCTTCACACTGGCCAGCTGGGCCAGCGCCCGGCCGATGGCGTCGGGTACGCTCATGATCCGGTTGGGTCCGAAACCCACCGAGCGGTAGCCGCCGATCCCCTCGAGCTGGGCGATGATCTCCTCCACGCCCACACCGCAACGCAGGGCCAGCGAGACCAGCCGGGCGATGGCCTCGGTGAAGGCGACAACATCGCTTCCAGCTTTGCCGATCTGGGCAAAAAGCTCGAAGGGCTTACCTCCCGCCGTATTCACCGTAACAAAAAGATTGCCCAGGGGGGTCTTGAGACAGGTTGTATGGCCTGTCAGGGTAGCCGGACGGCTGCTGGGCCGGAGGCTCTCTTCTTCAGCGATCCCAACATTTAAAACCTGTTTTTCCCGCGACCCGTCCCGGTAGATGGTAATCCCCTTGCAGCCTGTCTCCCAGGCAAGGATATAGGCATCGTTGACATCCTCCCGGGTAGCCTCTCTTCCCAGATTAATGGTCTTGCTCACCGCATTATCGGTATATTTTTGAAAGACAGCCTGGTGACGGATATGCCACTCGGGGTCAATCTCCAGGGCTGTTTTGAAAAGCTCCCTCACTGAGGCGGGTACAGCCTCATCTCCTTCTGGAATGTGGCCCGAACGGGCAAGCCTCTCCATCAGCCCTGCAGAGTAGAAACCTTCACGCTGCGCGTACTCCAGGAAAAGAGGGTTCACCTCGGGCAGATCGACGCCCCCCAAAATATTCTTCCGCAAGAAAGCCAGGCTGAAATAAGGTTCAATACCGCTGCTGGCGCCAGCCAGGATCGAGATCGTCCCCGTGGGTGCAATGGTAGTGCGGGTGGCATTGCGCACCCGGTCTTCCGGCCGACCCGTGTCGTAGATGCTGTCCTCGAAATTGGGAAATACCCCCCGCTCATCGGCCAGCGCTGCCGAACAGGATCGGGCTTCTTCGTTGATAAAACGCATCACCTTTTCAGCAATCTCCAGAGCCCTGTCACTGTCGTAGGGGATGCCCAGACGGACCAGCAGATCATGCCAGCCCATCACCCCCAGGCCGATCTTTCTGTTGCCCTCTTTATGCATCTTCTCGATCTCTTCGATAACGTAACGACTGCTATCGATAACATTGTCGAGAAAACGGACCGCCGTCCAGGTCACCTGGCGGAGTTTCTCCCAATCCACCTCAGCTTCATCGGTGACAAACCTGCCCAGATTGAGAGAGGCCAGGCAGCAGGCCTCGTAGGGCAGTAGCGGCTGCTCACCGCAGGGATTGGTCGTCTCGTAAGCCCCGATCTGGGGGGTGGGGTTGAAACGGTTCATCTGGTCGATGAAGATGATGCCGGGATCGCCCTTGTCCCATGCTTTTTCAACGATCAAGTCGAAGACTTCCCGGGCATTGAGCATCACGATCTCACCCGTTTCCGGATCGGTGTGCGGCTCACCGGTGCGCGGATTGATCAGGGGGTACATAGGATCGGGATCTTCCCCGGTGACCTTGCGCATGAATTCATCGGAGATCGTCACCGAAAGGTTAAAGTTGGTGATCTCATCCTCGCTTTCCTTACAGCAAATAAAATGGATGATATCGGGGTGATCATAGCGCAGCGTGCCCATATTGGCGCCACGTCTCGTACCGCCCTGTTTTACCGCCTCGGTGGCGGCATCGAAGATCTTCAGAAAGGAGATGGGGCCGCTGGCCACACCGTTTGTGGTGCGAACCCGGTCGCCCGCCGGCCGCAGGCGGTCGAAAGAGAAACCGGTACCGCCCCCTGTCTTTTGCACCAGGGCCATATGCTTCAGCGAGGTAAAGATCCCCTCCATGCTGTCCTCCACCGGTAGGACAAAACAGGCGCTGAGCTGCTGCAGATCGCGGCCGGCGTTCATCAGCGTAGGCGAGTTGGGCAGAAAATAGGCGCCGCTCATCGCCTCAAAGAAATCGTCTTCGATCTTCGCTATCTCCGTTTCATCCTTGCCGTAATCCTGCTCTACCGCAGCCACGCTTGAAGCTACCCTGCGGAGCAGATCTGCCGGTGTTTCCAAGGGATTTCCCTCGGCATCTTTTTTCAGATATCTTTTTTCATAAGTAATCCTCGCATTTTCGCTAAGCTCCACGGTGATCCTCCCCTAATAACAAATTCAGGAAATTAATTGCTCATGGTTGCCGCCGCATTATGCTATTTCCTGCATGGGCTGCCTTATCCTTGAAAATCCTTCCGGAAAGCATGACTATATCCTATCTTAACAGGAAAAAGAGAAAAAGGGTATGCTCTAACTGACGAAAAATCGATCGAATATTGCCGGGGCTTTATGGGAACTTTGCAAAAAAGGAGCTGCTTCCTGAACAGAATAAATAGGCAGCTATGGAGAACAAAATCTCCTTGCTGCCTATTTCAGGCTGGTGGGCGAAGCAGGTTTTGAACCTGCGACCCCCTGCTTGTAAGGCAGGTGCTCTCCCGCTGAGCTATTCGCCCCAAAAAAAAATGGTGACCCCTAGGGGATTTGAACCCCTGCTGCCAGCTTGAAAGGCTGGTGTCCTAACCGATTAGACGAAGGGGCCATGATCTGGTGGGCCCACCAGGGTTCGAACCTGGGACCAACCGGTTATGAGCCGGCCGCTCTTCCAGCTGAGCTATGGGCCCCGCCAATCCTACTCTGT
Source organism: Bacillota bacterium (assembly GCA_012840855.1). Lineage (GTDB taxonomy): Bacteria > Bacillota > Dethiobacteria > DTU022 > DTU022 > JAAZPQ01. Next base: position 15,168 of record DUVX01000001.1, read on the forward strand.
CTGCAGGTAAAAGACAACCCCTTGAGAACACGGTCTGCCGTGTCCAAATTGGAGTTTAGCATAAACGGAGCCATATTGTCAAGAATTTTAACTCGCAAAAAGGGGCGCAGCGCCGCAGCCCGAATCATGAAGAGGGCGGCCCCCCTAGAGCCGCCCTCCCGTCAAAACCCACTCCAAATTAACGCTCCTGGGAGCGCTGCTTCGCTTCTTCTTCCTCCACCAGCATCCGGCGCAGGATCTTGCCCACCATCGTCTTCGGAAGCTCATCCCGAAATTCGACAATTTTCGGCACCTTGTACTTAGTCAGGTTTTCCCGGCAAAAGGCGATTACATCCTCCTCGGTCATGGATACGCCATCTTTAAGTACAATATAGGCCTTGATCGTCTCCCCGCGATATTCATGAGGCACCCCGGCCACGCAGGCTTCCTTCACCTTCTCATGGGTGTAAAGCACCTCTTCAATCTCCCGAGGAAATATGTTGTAGCCGCCGGCGATAACCATATCTTTTTGCCGATCCACAATATAGAAGTAGCCGTCTTCATCCATAATGGCAATGTCGCCTGTGAGAATAAAACCGTCATGAAATATATTTTTGTTGTCTTCGTCGCGATTGAGATAGCCCTTCATCACCTGCGGTCCTTTTACTGCCAGCTGGCCTCTCTCCCCCACAGGCATCTCCCTGGAGGGATCTTCGAGATCAACTATCTTTGCGTCCACCCCAGGGAAAGGCAGACCGATGCTGCCAGGCCTGTTCTCGCCGTAGATGGGGTTGCAGTGCGTCACCGGCGAGGTTTCCGTCAGCCCGTAACCCTCCCGCAAACGGCCGCCCCTGGTGATCTTCTCAAACTGCTTCTGCACCTCCACCGGCAGCGGCGCTGCACCGCTAATGCAGACCTTAATTGAGCTGAGATCGTATTTCTCCACATCGGGCGCATTATTGATCGCCACGTACATCGTCGGTACGCCGGGGAAAAGAGTGGGCCTCTCTTTATGGATCAGCCCCAGGATATCTTTGATGATAAACTGGGGCACTGTGATCAGGGTGCCCTTTGTCACCAGAGACAGGTTCAAAGCGATGGACATGCCATAGCTGTGGAAGAAAGGCAGCACCCCGAGCATAATCTCTTTTCCCTCTTCGTAATCCGTCAGCCATGCTTTCGCCTGCAGCGCATTGGCCAGAATATTAGCATGCGTTAAAATTGCCCCCTTGGGCACCCCTGTGGTACCGCCGGTATACATGTAACAGGCCGGATTCTGCAGATCTTCCTTCACCTCAGGCAGCCGTTGACGCCGGTAGCGCTTCAAAAGATCCAGAAGCCAGAAATCATCGGGCTCCAGCCTGACGCGGTCGCCCTCCTTTTTTTCTTTGAACAGAGTGTAGAGTGCTTTCAGCAAGCCCCCCAGATAGTCCTTGATGCTGGTCACGATCACCGCTTTTAGTTTTGTTTTATCTTTAACTTTCCTGACAAGGGGGTAAAAACGGCTCAGGGTAACGATCGCCTCCGCCCCCGAGTCGTTGAGCTGGTGGATCAGCTCCCGCTCCACATAGAGGGGGTTGCAGGGAGTGACAATACAACCGGCCCGCAGGGTCCCGTAGAAAGCGATCACATACTGGGGACAGTTGGGCATATGCAGGGCCACCCTGCTGCCCGGTTTTAGCCCCAGGCCCGCCAGCATCCGTGCAAAATTGTCGACCTCCTCGTTCAGCTCCCTGTAGGTCAGTTTTCCGCTCATGAACTGAACCCCGATGGTGTTGGGATAACCGGCGGCAGCCTCCTCCAGGTGTTGGGGAAGCGTTTCCGGCGGCAGCTCCAGATCATGGGGTACACCGGGATCATAACTCTTGTACCAGGGCTTTCCCATAGACAGATCCTCCTCACTACTGAGCATTTTTTCAGCAGGCCGGGTGTTTTCTGTAAATTGCATATACCCGGACTATTTTTACTATACATTCGACCTGAATCGAGAAATACCTTCTTATTATTTAAAATAATAACTAAATATCAAATCATCTGCAAAGTCTAGCTAAATATTTCCTCTTTCCCCACAGACCTACCCTCAAATTGAAGAAGCCGCCTCCCCGGCGGCTTCTTCAACAGCATCTCAGCAGCGCTCCTTAACCGGCGGAGCCCTTCTTTTTTCCCCGGGCTCTCTCTTCCTCGATCAGGGCGCGGCGGAGCACTTTCCCCACCATCGTCTTGGGTAGTTCATCCCGAAATTCCACAGCTTTGGGAACCTTGTAGCGAGCCAAATTTTCCTCGCAAAATTTCCTGACCTCGGCTTCGTCCATCTCCTCCCCTTCCCGGAGAACGATATAGGCCTTCACCGTTTCACCCCGGTAGCTGTGCGGAATTCCTGCAGCGCAGGCTTCCTTTATCTTGGGATGGCTGTAAAGAACCTCTTCGATCTCCCGGGGAAAGATATTGTATCCCCCGGCGATGATCATATCTTTCTCCCGATCAACGATATAAAAGTAGCCCTCTTCGTCTCTTTTACCGATATCGCCGGTAAGAAACCAGCCATCATGGAAGACCGCAGCGGTCTCTTCGGGTTGATTGAGATATCCCTTCATCACCTGGGGCCCCCGGATCGCCAGCTGGCCGATCTCCCCGGCGGGCAGCTCCGCGGCCGGATCAGTAAGATCGACGATTTTGGCTTCTGTCCCCGGAAAAGGCACCCCGATGCTGCCGGCCTTGGAGCGACCGTAGATGGGGTTGCAATGCGTTACCGGCGAGGTCTCGGTGAGGCCGTATCCCTCGCGCAGGCGCCCTCCGGTGAGCGCTTCGAAACGGTCTTGCACCTCCCGAGGTAAAGGTGCCGCCCCACTGATGCAGACCCTGATGGAGCTGAGATCATATTTTTTCAGGTTGGGCGCATTGATAATCGCGATATAGAGCGTGGGTACACCGGGCATCAAGGTGGGTCTCTCCCGGTGGATCAGCTTGAGAATCTCTTCCTGGGTAAAGCGTGGCACCAGCACCAGCGTACCGCCCACCAGCAAAGATAGGTTCAAACAGGTGCTCATGCCGTAACTGTGAAAGAAGGGAAGCACGGCCATCCCGATCTCGTCGCCCTCTTTTAGATCCGTCAGCCAGCTTTTGATCTGCAGCGCGTTGGCCGCCAGGTTGCGATGTGTCAGGAGCGCCCCCTTGGCTAGCCCGGTAGTGCCCCCGGTGTAGAGGATACAGGCCACATCATCATGTTTCAGCTCCACCGCCGGCGGCGGACCGTCAGCGCGACGCAGCAGCCCCTGCAGCCAATAATCGCCCGGCTGCAGCTTAACCCGGTCACCCTCTTTTTTCTCCTGAAAAAGCGTGTAGAGCAGCCGCAGCCCCGCCGGCAGGTATTCCTTGATACTGGTGGCAATAATTGTCTTCACCTTTGTTTTCTCTTTAATATTGCGGACTATGGGGTAGAAGCGGCTCAGCGTGAGCACTATCTCCGCACCGGCATCGTCAAGCTGCTGGGTCAGCTCCCGCCCGGTGTAAAGGGGATTGCAAAGAACAACGATCGCCCCGAGGCGCAGGGCACCGTAATAAGCGATCATAAATTGCGGACAGTTGGGCAGGTTCAGCGCCACGCGGCTGCCCTTGCCGACGCCGAAGGATGCCAGCACTGCGGCAAAGCGCTCCGCCTGCAGATCCAACTCCCGGTAAGTAAGGCTGCCGCCCATGAACCTCGAAGCGACGACATCGGGGAAGCGCTCCACCGTTTCCGCCACATATTGAGGGATCGTTTTGGGCTCAATCTGCAGATCGTGAGGCACCCCTTCTTCGTAATGCTCCAACCAGATCTTTTCAACCATACGTAGACCTCCTTTAGATGCAGCTGTTCCCTGTACTAAACGTTTTAATAGCTTTCACTTACTTGAAAGAAAGTTGGCTCACTAGTGAAAGGTTTTTATATCTTCTTAATTATATATCCAATTATCGCGCAAATGTCAACTTTGAGATGAGTTTCGTTGAATAGTACGTTTCTGAGGTGTAAAGGAGTCGCTGCCTATTTAAAGCCATATACCTGCTGCGGTCCTAGGCAACGGGGGAAGCGTTCCAGCAGCGCCCGGCGCATGCTGTAACAAAAATGACAGGCATCGGCGTAAGCAGAAGCATGGGGCAGCCCGTAGGTCTCGGCCAGCAGCAGCGGACCACCTTTGGCCAGGGGAGCGCAGAGAGGATGATTTTCAGCCCGGTAATCCTTCAGCACTTGCGCCAGCGGCTGCTTCCACATATTCCCGATGATCAGCCCCTGGCAGATATGGATATTCCCAAAAGCATCGAGGTGCACCCGGCCCGGGTTAACCAGGTCCTCATAGGGACACTCGCGGAAAAGTCCGGCAGGGAGGGAAAGCGCCTTTCCGGCCAGCTTCTCCACCGCACGCCCCCGGTACATGAGCGGATCCTCGCCTTCTCCCGCGAATACGCCGCCCATCTGCACTGGAGCAGCAGTGGTAAGCACAGAACAGGGAAGCGATAGTCTCCGAGCTGCTCTAATTGCGTGGTGGGCCCGCGACGGCGCCACCCCATCCGGATTGTGATAACGATCATCGCTGATGCTGATTTTCGTCAACCCCGCTTCGACAAGCGGTTCCAGCCAGAGCAAGGCATCCGCCTCGCTGACGGCAAAATAACCGTTCGTCACCACCTCGATCTCGAAGCCCATCACCC
>DUVX01000139.1 GCA_012840855.1 Bacillota bacterium
ATCTCCTGAAACCCTACCTGTTTTTCAGAAGGCCCACGATTCCGTGCGATAGATCGGCGAGACCAAAAAGGAGGGCCCATCCGGCGGCGATATAGAAGAAAGTGCTCTGTTCCAGCGGGTTGAGGAAGGTGGACACCGCAACGATCGCTCCGCCCAAGGTCAGCAGGGTGCCGTAGATGATGTGGCGAGCCTGCCCGCGTACAGCCCCGGTGTGGCCATCTCCGGCGGCCTCATCGTCCTGATGGGCTGTCTCTGGGGCGGCGCCGGCGGCTTCTTCAGCATAAAGCTGCTCCAGGATCTGCTCTGCCAGAGTGGAGCCCGGCGGCGAGGCCTCGGCAGGATCATCTATCGCCTCTCTTTGCCCTCCCCCCGGTAGCGGCGACTTTTCTGTCGAGGCGCTGCTCCGGGCGGCGGGGCCCCTGCTAGCCGTAGCTGCGGTCTCTGCGGTCGCTGCGGTGCTTCTCTCCGGCGAGCGGCGCTCCATCAGCAGTCCGGGGATATCTGCCGCTTTGACCCAATCGGGCAGGCGGCTGTTCCAGACAAGATCGTCGGGCCGGATGCCGTTATAGCTGCAGAGCTGCTCCCAGGTCAGCGGGCCCATGTTTTTGTGATCATGAAAGAGGTACCAGGCGATCGGCCCATCGGGGTTATCTTCTACCGCCGGGGCAGCAGCAGCGTCGCACCGGGGGCAGCCGCTGTTTTCCTGCCAGCATTTTTCGTGGTAGGAGGTGCTACATTTAGGGCAGGTAACAAAATCGTGATAATCGCGCAGCGGCAGCTTGCAGTGCGGGCAGGTGCTGTTTTCGGGAGCAGCCATATTTTTTCCCCTTTGCGTTCGTAAATGAGGTAATTGAAGATCGCTCTATGTTAAATTTCTACAGACCGCCCGCTTTCCCCTTCATTTTTAAGGGCTATTCTCCTTTAGCGGTCATGCCATATTTGCGAGTTCTCGAAAAAAGCAGGACCAGTACAGTTGCTACTGCCGCCAGGGAAAATAGGGCCATCAGGTGAAAGCCAAAAACATAGTCTCCGCTCTGATCATGGGAGAGGCCGACGAGAAAGGGTCCCACTAGCACACCGATATTCAGGCAAGTCGACAGGATGCCGTAGCCCAGTCCCAGCTGCCCCGGGGGGACCACCTTCGGGATGAGCGAAAAAACCGGAGCGGGGATAAATGCTGCACTCAGACCGATCAGGCTGCCCAGGAGCAGCGGGTTCAGGGCTGATCGGGCTACCAGCAACAGGAGGAGAGCGAGTACAGCGGAGCCCCCGATAACAAAGTACTCGTCGCGTCCCCACCTGTCGGTGAGGTACCCCACCAGGGGGCTGAAAAGAAAAGAGCCGATCATAAAAAGGCTTGCTAGAAAGCCGGCGTAGCCGGGCTCATAGCCTTTGGTAATGAAGTAATCGCCGGAGAAGGTGAGATAAGAGATCGCCGCAGCATTGAAAAGCATCCAGATCAGCGCTACCAGCCAGACAGCGCCCCCTATTTTACCGGAGCCGCTGCTCTCCCTGGTTTCCGGAGCCCCTTTTACCCGGGGCAGCCCCGGGTGCTTGAAATAGTAGAGCAGCGCAATGAAAAGGGCGTAACCGGCGGTGAGCAGGATCGGCAGGCGCCAGTTTGTGGCGGCAGCGATACGGCTGAAAATATTCAGGGCGAAGATTGTTCCTATCGGCATCGCCGTGTTGTAGAGCCCCATGGCGCTGCCCAGCTCTTTTCCGGCAAACCAGCGCGACACTGTCTGAGAGGTAACCACGGCCAGTATCCCCGCACCGGTACCGGTAATAACCCGGCCCGCCGCCAACAGGGCGTAGCTGTTGCCCAGGCCGACGAGCAGCGAGCCTGCCGCGGCGATGAACAGTGCCGTTAGAGAGACCCTTTTGGGGCCGTAGCGATCTGTTAGAAGCCCTCCGGGGATGGAGATGAAGAGGCCGGGCAGGGCAAAGGCGCTCATCAGCGCACCTGCCTGGGCGTGGCTGATCTTCAGCGAGGAGACGATCTGGCCCAGCACGGGGGGGATGACCTGAAAAACAAAACTGAATGCCAGCATGGAGAGGTACACATAGAACAGCGCTCTCCAGCGGGCTGCGAGATTTATCTTTCTGTGCATGGTTCTATCCTTTTACGGAGGCGCTCCCTTCTTCTGGGCAGTCGCCATACTCTAGAGTAGAGTAACTCACTGCCTTTTTTCCATACCTCCAAAATCCTAGCCCATCGGTGTGGTATCGAAGAGCAGGGTGAACTCCTTCAAGATCTGCACCATCTCATCGATCCTCTCCGGGACCACTCTCTCCATATTATCAAGGTAAGAGTGGAAAAAAGAGCATCCTAGCTCCGGGGAGCCGGCGTTTCCCAGGGTGGTGGAGGGGATCCCCGCCGCCAGGAAAGAACCGCTGTCGCTGATGGTAGTAAAGGAGGCCTCCAGGGGGCCGATCTCTTCTCCCGTCACCCGGGAGAGAGCCTCTCCTAAGATCCGGTTCAGCTCCGCGCTGGTGGGATAACGGTTCGTGAAAACTCCATCCTCGGGCCAGTAGACGTAATCGCCCTCCTGGGCGACGAGCTCGAGGTTGACGTTGTAAGCCGGAATCGCCTCCCCCCGGGGATGATCCCGCAGGTAGGCCTGGGATCCCTGGGCGTTCAGCTCTTCGGCGGCGAATAAGACTATGGTTACCGCTGTTTTCTCTAGGGGTGTCTCTTTTAGCTCTTTGGACAGCTCCATCAGGACAGCGACGGCGGTCCCGTTATCGACGGCGCCCGGGGAGGGCTTGGCCATGAAACCGCCGCCGAAGGTTAGCGCCAGCAGCAGCCAGTAGAGCGGCAGCAGCGCCAGCAGCCCGCCCAGGGGTAAGGAGAACGTCCTGGCGGGTTGGCGTCCGCGGCGGTGCAGCAGCCACCAGAGCAGGGCTAGAAGAGCCCCCGCTATCACCGAGGGGATGATCAGCTGAAAGATAAGTTCGCGTTGCTGATGATCGAAGGGCTGGGTTTTGGAATCGTAATGGGCGGTGAGGATCAGCTCTTGCTCCGGCCTCTCCGGGGTGATGGTGACGACAATATTTTCAGCATCCCTGCGGATAAGGCCGCTTACCACCGGGGTGCCCAGGCTGGCTTCAAAGAGCATCACCAGGCCCACCAGCAGCACCGGCACCATCGCCAGCCAGCTTTTACGGAAAAAAG
>DUVX01000140.1 GCA_012840855.1 Bacillota bacterium
CAACGGTGCGGTAAGAGCGCACCAGGGGCCGGGAGACCGGTTCGCTAGGTAAACCCCACCCGGAGCAAGACCAAATAGGAGGGGGATGAGGTTGCCCGCCGACTCCTCGGGTTTGGTCGCTGGAGATACCGGGCAACCGGTATCCAAGATAGATGGCTGCTGAAAACAGAACTCGGCTTACCAGCTTGCTCGGGTTCCGGTTTTGAGACTAAAGCGGTTGCTTTACGGAGCAGCCGCTTTTTTCCATTCATTCTTTACATCCCTGTAGATAAGGCAGGTAAAGACCGCATGTTTTTAGAAATATAATTTAGAGAAAAGATTGCGATGGGGGAGAGGGAGATGACCGCGGGGGATCTGAGAAAAGAGAAGATCCGAAAAAAAGACGGCCGCTATCTTTATCTTTACTCCTGGTCGAGGGGCGGCCTGGACGATGAAAAAGCGGATCCACGGGAAAGCTGCGAAGGTGGACAGTCGAACAACAACAAGAGAGCTCGGTAAAAAGGAGGGTGCCCTGAAGGGCAGATCCTTCCGCTTAAAAGCTGCGTGCCATAAATGAGAGGAGAATTACTTTTGTCCGAATTGAGATGGAATCCGGTCCGGCGAGAATGGGTAATCATGGCCACACACCGCATGGATCGGACGCTGCATCCACCCCGGGATCATTGCCCTCTCTGTCCTACTGTGCCGGGCGGATTTGAGACGGAGATCCCCCGGCCCGACTTCGAGGTGGCTGTATTTGAAAACCGCTTTCCCAGCCTTCACCTCCAGCCGCCTCCACCCGACGTGGCGGGAACTCTTCTGAGCCCCATTGCTCCGGCGGAGGGAGTTTGCGAGGTGGTGGTCTATACGCCGGAGCATGAGGGCAGCCTGGCCACCCTACCCTTTAAACGGGTCGTCCAGCTGATCTACGTCTGGCAGGAACGCTACCGCGAGATAAGCCTCCGTAAGGGGATCAGGTATATCCTGATCTTTGAGAATCGCGGCGCCGCAGTAGGGGTTACCCTGACTCACCCTCACGGCCAGATCTATGCCTTTCCCTTTGTCCCGCCCGTGCCGGCGCTGGAATTATCCTCCGCCCGCGCATACCGTGAAGAGACAGGGCGCTGCCTTTTCTGCGATCTTCTCGCCGAAGAGCGGGCAGATGGCCGCCGCATCATCATGGAATCAAAGGGCTGGGTCGCCTTTGTTCCCTTTGCCGCCCGTTACAGTTTCGAGGTTCATCTCTACAGCCGGCGCTGCCTTGCTTCGCTGCCGGAGCTGCGTGACAGCGAGGTGGAGGAGCTGGCAAAGATGCTTCAAAAAATCGTCGGCGGCTATGATCGTCTTTTTGAGGCGCCCTTTCCCTACCTGATGATTTTGCACCAGGCGCCGGTGCAGTGCGGCGGCGGTGAAGAGCGGGGGCACCTCCATTTTGAGTTTTATCCGCCCCTACGCGACCGGGATAAACTTAAATATCTCGCCGGCTGCGAACAGGGTGCGGGCACCTTTATCAACGATGCCGCTCCTGAAGAGAAGGCCGCTCAGCTCAGAGCCGCCTTGGGAACAAATGCAGACGGCTGAAGCGGGAGCGGCGGATGAAAGGGAGGGACTCATTTGAAGGTCAGGGCGACAGCACCGGGGCGGGTTAATCTTATCGGCGAACATACCGACTACAATGAAGGGTTCGTTTTGCCGGCAGCGATAGATTACGCTGTTACTGTGGAGGCTGTAGCGCGAAAAGAGCGCTCTGTCACCGCCCGCTCCGCAAATTTTCCCGGAAGCGAGACATTCTCCCTGGAGAGCCTGGAGAGAAGAGACGGATCGGAAAAGATCAGGTGGGTTGATTATCTAAAGGGGGTTTGCTGGGCCTTTGGGGAAGCGGGATACCGCCTTCGGGGAGCGCAGCTCGCCATCTCCAGCAGCGTGCCGGTGGGGTCGGGCTTGAGCTCCTCGGCGGCTCTAGAAGTCGCCGTCGCTGCGGCGTTAGCCGGACTTTCGGGGCTAAAGCTGGAACGGCGGGAGCTGGCCATGCTCTGCTGGCGGGCGGAAAATGAATATATCGGGGTGCGCTGCGGGGTGATGGATCAATTTGCCGCTGCCCTGAGCCGGGCCGGTCATGCCATGCTGCTCGATTGCCGCTCTTTGGAGTACGAATATATCCCTCTGCCCCTGGAGCGCTGCCGGCTTCTGATTGTCGACAGCCGGGTGCCGCGCGCCCTGGCCGTTTCGGAGTATAACCGGCGGCGTGAAGAGTGCGAGGCAGCGGTAGAGCAGCTCCCGGGGTTACTGGAGCGTCCGCTGCGTTCCCTGCGCGACCTCAGTGCAAAAGAGCTTGTCTGGGTTGAGGGGCAGCTGCCCGATCCGCTGGGCAGAAGGAGCCGCTACATTGTTGAGGAGAATGAAAGAGTAAAAAGGGCAGCGGCAGCGCTGCGTTCGGGCAGACTCGAGGAGTATGGGAGACTGATGGGGCTGTCGCACACCGGACTGAGAGACCTTTATGAAGTGAGTTCCCCAGAACTCGATGAAATCGTGGAGGCGGCCACCGCCGTCCCCGGCGTTCTGGGGGCGCGCATGACTGGTGCGGGATTTGGCGGTTGTGCCATTGTCCTGCTGGAACGGGAAGCAGAGTCCCAGGTAAGGCAGCGCCTCGGCGAGGCCTTCGCCTGCCGCCGCTGGCGGGAACCGTCTTTTTATCCCACCTTCGCGGCCGCCGGCCTGACTCTTTCGGGGGGCGGTTTCTGATATCTTCCAGAAATTCGGGGTGCCTGGGAGCGTAGGGTGCATTATTATGATAAACTGATTAGGATCTATTAAAGTGGTAGCGAATGGAGGTTGTCGTCTATGGAGATGCCTGCGGTAGAAGAGCAGCTGAAGCTGATCGAGGAAAACTGCGCTGAGATAATTACCGGTGAAGAGCTGCAGGATAAGCTGCAGCGCAGTTTTGCCGAAAAAAGACCGCTACGCTGCAAGCTCGGTATCGATCCCTCGGCGCCGGATATCCATCTGGGGCATGCGGTGGTACTGCATAAGATGAAGACCTTTCAGGAGCTGGGGCACCAGCTGGTGATTATTCTCGGCGATTTCACCGGCCAGATCGGAGATCCCACCGATCGATCGGAGACGCGGCCCCAGCTTACTCGGGAAGAGGTCCTCGCCAATGCCCGCACCTACCAGGAGCAGATCTTTAAAATTATCGATCGAGAAAAAACAGAGCTTCTGTTTAACAGCCAGTGGCTGGCGGCGCTAAACTTCAGCGAAGTGATCAAGCTGGCAGCTACCTGCACGGTAGCCCGGATCCTGGAAAGAGAGGATTTTGCCAATCGCTACCGTGGAAATCTGCCCATCGGTATTCATGAGTTCTTTTATCCCCTGATGCAGGGTTATGACTCTATTGCTGTCAAAGCGGACATAGAATTTGGGGCTACAGAGCAGAAATTCAATTTATTGATGGGCCGCCATCTCCAGAAGGAGTTCGGGCAGGAGCCGCAGGTAGCCCTGACCATGCCGATCCTCGTAGGGACCGACGGTGTTCAGAAGATGAGCAAGAGCCTGGGCAACTATATCGGAATCAGCGATCCTCCAGAAGAGATCTACGGCAAAGTGATGTCGATTTCCGATGAGATCATGGCCGATTACTATCATCTGGCAACGAGGCTTTCTTCGGAAGAGGTCAAAAGGATAATCGACGGCTACCAGGGGGGGAAGATCCATCCCCGCGATGCCAAGATGAGGTTGGCCCGGGAGATCGTCTCGCTTTACCATGGGGCGGCAGCAGCGGCGCGGGCCGAGGAGGGCTTTAAGCAGGTGTTTCAGCGGGGAAAGATGCCTTCGGAGATGGAGGTCTTCAAGATCAGCGCCGCCGCCTCGCCTGATCTGGTCTCGCTGCTGGTGAGGACCGCCCTCACTTCCAGCAAGAGCGAAGCCCGCCGCCTCATCCGCCAGGGCGGTATAAGGGTGAACGGGGAGCAGGTTAAAGATATGGATCTCCGCTGGCAGGATCCGGCGGAACTGGTGTTGCAGGTGGGCAAAAGAAAATTTGCTCGCGTCATCATCACCGGCAAAGGCGGTTGAAAACGCTAAAGAGCGGCGATAATATTTCTAATCCCCCCGTCGGCTGAATAAGAGTACCGGGGGGATTATTTATGATGGGCAGGCGACGCCGCCGGAAAATACCACCAGGTGGCCTTCTTTCTTTTGTCATCCTTGTCCTCATTTTACTGCTGTTCGTTGAGGGGTTGCTGCTTCTCGAACGGAGCGTCCGGCCGGCAATCCTGGCCGCCGCTGTGATGGAGTGCGATGGTATTGCCACCAGGGCGATCAACCGGATCCTTCTTGAAGAGGTGGTTCCCACGGTGGATTACCGTGAGCTGATCATCACCGAGAAGGACAAAGGCGGCAAGGTAGTGATGGCCCAGATAAATGCGGTGGAGATGAACCGGATTATGGCCCTGACAACAGTGGCTACGGGAGATGCGGTGACCGGTATCAGCGAAAGCATTATCGAGATGCCCCTGGGGAAGATCACGGGAAGCCATATCCTGGCATCTAGGGGACCGAAGATCCCCATCAGGCTCAAGCCCATGGGCCGGGTGAACACGGTGGTGCACGATTCTTTTGAGGATGCGGGCATTAACCAGACAAGGCACAAGATCTACATGGAGGTGATCACCGAGGTGCAGATGATCATCCCCCTCATCGCCGAATCAATCGAGGTGTTTACCATGGTGCCCCTGGCCGATACGATCTATATCGGGGAGGTGCCCGAGACCATCGTCAACCTCTATTTTCCCGGAGAGTGACTAAAATCCACCGCCGTAAAAAAAGCTGTTATTTTTCTTCAAGAATTACTTGACCGCGATAACAATATAATATAAGATAGGCGATGTCTTCAGCAGAGAGGTTTTCAAGCGTTTTATAAAAGAACTTTTGGAAGCCTTGACAAGGTTAAAAGCCTGTGCTAAGATGACTCTTGCCCGCGGGGCGGGCGCGAATCTGTTCTTTGAAAGTTGAATAGGGTAAGGATATGGTCCAGCGGGTTCTTTATCTTTTTTGGTGAAGATCTTGTGATGAGCTTAGGTTTAAAAGGTGTAAACTGGAGAGTTTGATCCTGGCTCAGGACGAACGCTGGCGGCGTGCTTAACACATGCAAGTCGAGCGGTTCTTTATTCAAGCTTGCTTGGGTAAAGGATAGCGGCGAACGGGTGAGTAA
>DUVX01000141.1 GCA_012840855.1 Bacillota bacterium
TCTCTGGAACCGTCCCAAAACGCAGCAGAACCTTCTCAGCGCTTAAAGCGCTCCATCCCGAATGCATCGTGTCCCCCCGGTATCTTAACTGCTACATTGATATGCCCGGTAAGATGCACTGATGACTGCGGCGCCGCGCCCTCTCCCCTTTTTTGGTGTATACTGAGGATAAAGAAATAGAGAGGGCCGAGCGGCAAATGACCTACGATTTCTTGACGATGAAAGCGGTGTGCGCCGAGCTGCGGCTGGCGATCACGGGCGCACAGGTGCAGCAGATCAGCCAGCCCCGGCGCGAAGAGATCGTTCTTTCGCTCTATCATGAGGGGAAAGAACATCATCTGCTCCTCTCCTGCCACCCCCAGAGGGCCCGGGTTCACCTCACCGCCGGGCGCCCCCGCCGGCCTGAGCAGCCGCCCCCCTTCTGTATGCTGCTGCGAAAATATCTCATCGGAGCGCGGATCCGGGATTTCTTTCAGCCGCCCCTGGAGCGGGTGCTCGAGATAGAATTTACCGCTGTGGAAGGGCTCCCCGCAGTAACCCTGATCGCCGAGATCATGGAAAGGCGGAGCAATCTTTTACTTGTCGATGGCGGCCGCGTCATCCTCGGCGCCGTCCAGACCGCCACCTGGGAGCAAAACCCGCGGCGCGCAATTCTTCCGGGAGAACTTTACCGGGAAGTGCCCGGGCAGGGGAAGCTCGATCCCCTCTCCATCTCGCCGGAGGAGCTGGGTCGGTCGATGGAGATCCATCTGGCCGCAGGAGGCTCCCCGGAGAAGGCGCTTCTGAAGGCGGCGGGCGGGATCAGCCCCCTGGCAGCGCGGGAGCTGATCTACCGTAGCGGATGGGACGGGGGGGCACCGCAGGGCTCCCTGCAAAAGCTCCATAAAGAACTCCGGGCCCTTTTACACCCCTCGAGCGGGGCTGCCGGCCCCACTCTTTTACCGGAGCTGGGGATCTACGCTTCCTATCCCCTGAAGCATCACCGGGATGCAGTAGAGCGTCGTTACGCCTCCATGAACGAGCTTCTCGATCGCTTCTACAGGGATCTTGTCGATAGGGCCGAACTGGAGACGCTGCAGGGTCAGCTTCGCTCCAGGGTCAACCGGCGCCGGCTCCGCCTGGAGCAAAAACTGGCTTACCTGAAAGAAGATCTGGAGAAAGTCGAAGAGGCCGATCGCTACCGGATCTACGGCGAAACGCTGCTTACCTACGCCAGCCGGATCGGCCGGGGGGAGACGGAGGCGGTGCTGCCTGATCTTTACCGCCCCCACAGCTCGCTTACCATCCCCCTCGATCCTTCCCGCAGCGCTGTAAATAATGCCCGGGACTATTTTCGGCGCTACCGCAAAATTATAGCCAGCCGGAAGCACCTCGAAAAGCAGATCGCCGCTATCGAGGCCGACCTCGCCTACTACCATGAGCTACTCTACACCATTGAAGAGAGCGACAGCGCCTCCCTGGAAGAGATCAAAGATGAGCTGATCGAAGCAGGGCTGCTAAAATCACCCCCCCGCAGAGGCGGCGGGGGCAAGAAAAAGCGCCGGGAGCAGGCCCCGCAGCCCCTCTCCCATAGAAGTTCCTCAGGTGCGACGATCCTTGTGGGACGGAATAACCGCCAGAATGATTACCTGACATTCAAACTGGCCGGAAGGCGCGATATCTGGCTTCATGCGCAGGGGCTGCCCGGCAGCCATGTGATCATCAGGGGTGAGGGCACCCCTCCCGCTGAATCCGATCTTATAGAAGCGGCGCAGCTGGCGGCGTATCACAGCAAAGGACGGGAACTGTCCGCCGTGGCGGTGGACTATACCGAAGTCCGCCATGTGCGGCGCGCCCCCGGCGGCAGACCGGGCTTCGTCCTCTATGATCATTTCAAAACCATCATCGTAAACCCACAGGAAA
>DUVX01000142.1 GCA_012840855.1 Bacillota bacterium
AGAAAAAATGTGATGAGATCGGCCAGCGGCTGGCTTGCCTGTACCCCACCGACGCCGAAATAACGCGGTAGCAAAAATATGGCCGGCAGGAAGAAAAGACCCTGCCGCGCAAGGGCCAGTAGCGAAGCCCTGCCGTTGCGATTGATCGTCTGCAGGAAGAGAGTGGTGGGGATGATCCATGCCGACAGCGGTAAAACCAGGCTTTGTAACCGGAGCGCTCGTGCGCCGATAGCAATTACCTCCAGGTCTTCTTTACGAAAGAGAGCGATGGTGCCGGGAGCAAAATAAAAACCCAAAACAGCGAGGGGGACAAGAACAAAGGTTACCGTCTTCACGGAGAACCAGAAGGATCGGAGTACCCGATCGAAGCGGCCGGCACCGTAGTTGAAACCGCAGACGGGCTGAAAACCCTGACAGAACCCGAGCACGGCGGAGATGGCAAACTGAAATATGCGCGCCACGATCGACATGGCGGCGACAGCGGCATCTCCAAAGGAGCCGGCGCCGAAGTTGAGGCAGATCATGGCTGTGCTGGCCAGGCCATGGCGGTAAAAGGTGGGCGCGCCGTTGCGAAATATCTCCTGATATATATTGACAGTGGGAGAAAAGTGCCGAAGCTTCAACTTGATGTTGCCGTCCCGGCCGGAATTGCGCAGGAGAAGCAAAAAGCTGATGAACTGGCTGATGATGGTCGCCAGGGCCGCGCCGCTGATCCCCATCCCGCAGGTGAAGATGAGCAGGGGGTCGAGAAGGACGTTAAAAAAACCGCCCACCCCGATTCCGATCATCGCGTAATAGGCGCTTCCCTGAAAGCGCAGGAGATGGCTAAGTACAAAAGCAGTGATCATGCAGGGTGCACCGATCAAAAGATAGCGCAGATAATCGGCGGCATAGGGTGCAATGGTATCGGTGGCTCCCAGGGCGTAGACCAGGGGCTCGAGGTAGATCAGGCCCAGCAGTGTCAGCAAAACCCCCAGGCCGAAAGCGGTGAAGAAACCGGTAGCGGCCACCTTTTTAGCATAAGCTCTGTTCTTCCGGCCCAGGAGACGAGCGATATAATTACCCGCCCCCGTCCCGAAGGTGAACCCGATAGCCTGGATGATTGTCATGAGCGAGAAGGCGATTCCCACGGCGCCCGAAGCGCTGGTGCTGATGCGGCTGACAAAGAAGGTGTCCGCCATGTTGTATATTGATGTGATCAACATGCTCACAACGGTCGGGGCTGCCAGAGAAGTGATCAGCTGTTCGACAGGTTTTTGGGTCATCATGATAAATTTTTCGTCACTGCTCAGTTCCGGGGGCATGATGTCACTACCTTCGGGTTAAAATTAACTCATGATATTACCAGATATGCCCACTGCACAGCTTCTGCCGGGTTGCGCGGTAGATTAAATGACAGCTTCCGCCCGTCAGGAAGATAAAGTTGCGCTTTAACAAAGAGATGGGCCGTTGAAAGGCTGCTGGTAACTGCTGAGCCCGGCTTGCAGTACTACCGGAAAAGTTTTTAGAAGCAGAAAGCAGGTTTTGCGACCATCTTCAAAGATTATAGATCTTAATTCAGCACATGGCAAAGGTAAAAATGTTCCGATAAAGCTTGCTCCATTCATGCTGTGGCAGGAGGCAGCAGCTGCTTTCCAGCAACTAGAAACTAAGTC
>DUVX01000143.1 GCA_012840855.1 Bacillota bacterium
CGAAATTCCCCGGTGTACGGCTCAGCTATGCCAACCCCATCACCGGGCAGGTGCTGCTAAATTTTGATCCCGCGAAGACAGATTTGAAACCCCTGTTGACCTGGCTTGAGGACGTCAGTGAAAAAAACGGGGAAGGGAAGAGCGCCGCTCCTGCTGTTAAAAAATCTGTAGGGCGCCGCATTCCGGAAAAGCCGGCGCCGGGGCCGGAGCCGCTCCCCTGGCATACCTACGGCCCCTCTGAGGCTTTCGCGTTGCTGGAAAGTTCACCGGCGGGCGGCCTCTCTTATCAGGAAGCAGAAAAGCGGCTGGCCCTTTTCGGCCCCAATGAGCTGAGGGAAGAGCGGGGCAGCTCCTTCTGGCAGATTGCTCTCGATTCCATCAACGGTTTTATGACAAAATTACTTTTTGTTGCCGGGGCGGTCTCTTTGCTGGTGGGGGAGACCACCGATGCAGCGGTGATCGGTGCAATCGTGGTCACCCAGGCTGCGGTGGAGGCGGCCCAGGGCTGGCGTGCGGAGAGATCTCTGGATAATCTTAAGGAGCTGTCTGCGCCTGAGAGCGCCGTGCTGCGGGATGGCCGGGTTTCAAGGCTCCCCAGCAGTGAGCTGGTACCGGGAGATATCCTTCTTCTGGGCGCGGGTGACATGATCACCGCTGATGCGATGATCATCGAGGAGACGAGCCTGACTACCAATGAATCCTGCCTGACGGGCGAGTCGATTCCGGTGGTGAAGGAGGGCGACAAAAAGAGCGATCCCCTGCTGCCCGTGGCCGATCGGGCCAACATGCTTTTTTCGGGGACCTCTGTTACCGGAGGCCAGGCCAGGGCGCTGGTAGTATCCACGGGCATGCAAACAGAGCTGGGCCGGATCGCTTCCCTGCTGGGCGATCTGCAGGGTAAGAAAACAAATTTGCAGAGGCAGCTGGATTTTCTGGGCAAAAGGATCACTCAGCTGGTGGTGGTTGCCGTGGGCGCTATCGCCGCCATCCACCTGCTCCGTGGCCGCTCCATCTGGGAGGTTCTGCGCACCGGGATCAGCCTCGCTGTCGGCGCTGTGCCCGAGGGGCTGCCCGCTGTGCTGACGGTGGCGCTGGCCAACGGCGTGCAGCGGATGGCTCGCCGGAACGCTCTGGTGCGCAATCTCTCTGCCGTGGAGACGCTGGGCTCCACCACAACGATCTGCACGGATAAGACGGGGACCCTTACCAAGAACGAGATGACCGTGAAGGAGCTCTATGTGGATCACCGCCGTTACGGGGTTGCCGGCGAGGGCTACCGGCCCGAGGGGAAGATAGCGCCGCTGGAGGGGGAGGGACCGGAGGGTGTCGCTCCCTGTGTCGCCGAGACTTTGCGGGTGGCCGCCCTGTGCAACAATGCCGAGCTAAGATCTACGCCGGAGGGCGGGTGGACGGTGCTGGGCGATCCCACGGAAGGCGCTCTTCTTACGGCTGCAGCCAAAGCGGGGCTGTGGTGGGAGGAGCTGAGATCGCGATACTGCCGCCACCGCGAGATAGCCTTCGACGCCCGGCGCCGCCTGATGACGGTAGTATGCCGGGAGCCGGGGGGAGGATACGGCGTCTATGTTAAGGGCTCCCCGGATGCAGTCCTCAAGCAGTGCCGCTTTACGCCCGGTGGGCCTGAAAAGCGGCCGCTGGATCTGAAAACCCGTCAGGATATCCTGGCAGCCGGCGATGCCATGGCCCAAAAAGCCCTCCGTGTTCTGGCGGTTGCCACCAGGGAGCTTCCTCCCGGAGGCGAACTGCCGGAGGAAGAGTTGGAAGACGACCTGATCTTTTGCGGCCTCATCGGGATGACCGACAGCCCCCGGGAGGGTGTGCGCGAGGCGATTCAGAGATGCCACAGCGCCGGCATCAGGGTTGTCATGATCACCGGGGACCATCAAAAAACGGCGGAAGCGATCGCCGGGCAGCTCGGTATCCTGCAGCGGGGCAAGAGCATTACCGGTGGAGAGCTGGACAGGATGGCCGATGCGGACTTTGCCGAAGAGGTGGCGGATATAGCGGTATATTCCCGGACCACGCCCGACCAGAAACTGAGAATAGTGAGCGCCCTGAAAGAACGCGGGCAGATCGTGGCGATGACAGGGGACGGCGTGAACGATGCTCCGGCGATCAAGGAGGCTGATGTGGGGATCGCCATGGGTCTGACCGGGACTGATGTGACCAGAGAGGTGGCCGGGATTACCCTGAGCGATGACAATTTTGTTACCATCGTGGACGGCATCGAGGAGGGGCGCACTGTCAGCATGAACCTGGCAAAATCGGTGCGCTATATTCTCTCCGGAAGCGCGGGCCAGCTTCTGGCGGTATTCACCTCGGCGGCGCTGGGGCTGCCCACCCCGATGCTGCCTTCACAGATCCTGTGGGTGAACCTGGTTACCGAAAGCCTGCCGGCGATGTCGTTCACCG
>DUVX01000144.1 GCA_012840855.1 Bacillota bacterium
AAAACGGCTAATTCTTTTATAGGGTTGTTTTTTAAAGCAGCCTATTAAACATTTTTACTCATTTTGGCTGTATGTCCCTTCAGCCCATCAGTACCCTTGCTGTAAACGGAGGCAACGCAAATGCCTCTAAATTCCTCGTTCTTGAAGAAAAAGATCTTTCGTGGTAAGATCAAGGAAATCTAAGTTGGGCCAAGGGGGGCCGGGTGAACCCGGCTGAGATAGAACTGGTTACTGTTCTGACCCTTCGAACCTGATCTGGGTAATGCCAGCGTAGGGACTTAATTTGCCGCCTTTATCGTGCAAGCTGCAGCCTTCGTTGGCTGCAGCTTCTGTTTTTTGGGGCGGGGTAAAGCGGACAGGGCAAGCAAAGGAGGAATGTTTTGATGCGGAGATGGTCGGATGGAAGGCGCAACCTGCCGGCCCTGCTTCTTCTGGTTGCACTTCTCCTTCTCTGGGAGCTCCTGTGCCGGAAATTGGCGCTCCCCGGGTACCTGCTTCCTGCGCCCTCAAGAATAGCCTTGGCGCTGGTGGAGAACCACCGCCTGTTGATGAAGCATACCGCGGCCACCCTCTGTGCTGTCTCCACCGGCCTGCTGACAGCGGTGGCGGTGGCAGTCTCCCTCTCCCTACTCATGGACCGCCGGCCGCTACTCAAAAAGGCACTCTACCCGCTGTTGGTGATCTCCCAGGCAGTCCCTATATTCGCCCTGGCCCCGGTGATCCTGATCTGGCTCGGCGTGGATCTCAAGCCGAAGATCGCTGTGGTAGCCCTGGTCTGTTTCTTCCCCCTGGCGGTAAGCATCGTCGAAGGGTTGGAGCGAGTTGACCCCGAGGCCCTTGAACTGATGGAGGTGATGCAGGCCAGCCCCTGGTTCACCTTCACGCAGGTCCGACTGCCCTCGGTACTGCCCCACTTTTTCGCCGGTCTGAAGATCTCAGCCACCTACAGCGTCATGGGTGCAGTAATCGGGGAATGGCTGGGCGGCAGCATCGGCCTGGGGGTCTATATGACTCGGACGATGTACTCCTACAAAACCAGCCATCTTTTTGCCGCCATCTTTATCGCCGTGCTGCTCAGCCTGATTCTTTTCAAGATTAGCGAGCTACTGGCCTGGATCACGATGCCCTGGAGCAGGGATGAGCAGCAACAAAACTTTAATGGGAGTGATTGAAGATGTTTAACACAAAACTAAGCGGGAACAGGCGTTGTCTGCC
Organism: Bacillota bacterium; assembly: GCA_012840855.1. Taxonomy (GTDB): domain Bacteria; phylum Bacillota; class Dethiobacteria; order DTU022; family DTU022; genus JAAZPQ01. The sequence goes on from DUVX01000144.1 coordinate 1,216, forward strand.
CGGGATCGCGGTGGCCCTAATCCTTTTATTAGGGCTTATCGTCGCCGCGGGATGTTCCGGAGAGGACGATCTAAAAACAGAGCAGGTTACTGTTCAGCTCGATTGGACCCCCAATACGAACTACAGCGGCCTCTATGTGGCGAAGGAGAAGGGCTACTACCGGGAAGAGGGGCTTGAAGTGAAGATAGAAGAAGCCTCCGGCAGTGTGTTGCCGCGTGTGGCCGAAGGGAAGGCACAATTCGGGATTAGCTTCCAGGAAGAGGTTACCTTTGCCCGGGAAAGCGATGAAGCCATCCCCGTGGTCTCTATCGGGGCCATTGTTCAGCATAACACCTCGGGTTTCGCCTCGCTAAAAGAGAAGGGGATCACCGGCGCTGCCGACTTCGAGGGGAAAACATACGGTAGCTGGGGCTACGAAGTCGAAGAGGCGATGATTGCGGCGCTCATGGATAAATATGGCGGCGACCCCGACACCATCGAGATCGTCACTGTGGGAGAAGCAGACCTGCTTACGGTTATCGAAAGGCTGGCCGACTTCGCCTGGATCTACTATGGCTGGGACGGTATCGCTGCCGAACTGAAGGGAGCGGATCTTAATTTCGTTCCCCTGCGGGAGCTCGACCCCATGCTGGATTACTACACTCCTGTGATCATCACCAGCGAATCTCTCATCAATGAAGAGCCCGAGCTTATCGAAAGATTCATGCGCGCCACAGCCCGGGGTTATCAGCAGGCGATGGAAAACCCCGCCGCAGCGGCGGAGATCCTCCTGGAGAGCGCCCCGGAGCTCGATGGCGATCTGGTCAAAGCCAGTCAGGAATGGCTGAAAGACAAGTACCAGGCCGATGCCGATCGGTGGGGCTGGCAAAAAAAAGAGGTCTGGGAAAACTACAGCCGCTGGCTCTACGAACACGGCCTCGTCGAGAAGATGCCCGATGTGGAAAAGGCCTTTACCAACCGGTTCATCCGGTGAGTAAAGGGGACGGTGACTTTTACTCACTATAAAGAGCAGACGATGAAGGGAGGGTGCCGATGAGAGCGCACCTGCGCTTGGAAAATATCAGCGCGTCGTATTTTTCCGGCAGGGAGAAACTGGCGGTTTTAAAAGGGATCTCTATCGATGTAGCTGCGGGAGAATTTGTTTCGTTGCTTGGACCCAGCGGTTCGGGAAAAAGCACAGCTTTAAAGATCGCCGCCGGCCTGATCCGGCCCGATTACGGCGATGTTTACCTGGGGGGACATGAGATCACGGGGCAGGCAACCAGGGTCGGCTACATGCCGCAGCAAGATCTGCTGTTCCCCTGGAAAACCCTTCTGCAGAACGCCGCCCTGCCTCTGTTGGCCGCCGGGCTGAGCCCCCGGGAGGCCTCCGCCAGGGTCTCCGGGCTGCTGCCTGTCTTCGGCTTGGAGGGCTTCGCCTCCTACTATCCCACCCGGCTCTCAGGGGGGATGAAGCAGCGGGCCGCCCTGCTGCGCACGGTGCTGATAGAGAGCAGCTTGATGCTGCTGGATGAACCCTTTGCAGCGCTCGACGCCCTCACCCGCGAGTATCTGCAGGAATGGCTGCTACAGATATTGAACCGCTTTCAAAGAGCGGTCCTCTTTGTGACCCACAGCATCGACGAGGCGATCTATCTTTCCGACCGGATCTATATGATCTCGGAACGGCCGGGGAGGATCGTTCTTGAAAAACAGATCGATCTGCCCCGGCCCCGTTCCCGCAGCATTGTCACCTCGCCTCTTTTTGCCGCCTACCGAGAAAGCTTGATGGAGGCCCTGGCAGCGGGCTCAAAAGAGTAGTAACAAATATAAGCGCTACCGAATATCCGAAGAGCTGGTAGTGTGGATCACCAGAAGCAGCCCCTCCGCTGCCGTGATCCTGGCGCTGCCAGAGGACAGCTCGTTGCTCAGGCCGCGGGTGGAGGCGAAGTAGAGGGTTTCCCCATGGAGGGGGTATTTTAAGCCTTCCGTGGTGACGCCGGTGGTCTCGGGAGTCAGTGAAAGCAGGGAGAGGTAATCGCCCGCCTCCCCTGTGAGGGCCAGCTCGCGATCCAGCAGCCGCAATGTCTGATGCTCATCAATAATCGCCGCTGGGACACCCGCCCGCAGGGGAAGGGCCAGCAGATGCAGGTTGATCAGGGTATGGTCGACCCTGGCGCCTCCAAGAGCGCCGCAAATAATAAGCTCCGATGGCCGCAGTGAAAGTGCATAGCGGAGGGCCATCTCCAGATCCGACTGCTCCTGATCTACAGCCGGATTCCTGATCCACCGCCGCGTGGAGCGTTCCATCTTTTCCCGCAGCTGTGGATCGATGGAATCAGCATCGCCGACGACGGCAAAGGGCTTGAGCCCCAAAGCGGCAACATAGCGGCTACCGCCGTCAACAGAGATAATCCTGTCCCCAGAACGATGCAGCTGCCGGTAAAAGTTAAGATCCTTGCAGTCGCCGTTGGCGAAAAGTAAAATACGCCCGCAGGGCATCGGGGCTTCCCCCCCATCTTTCATCTGATTTTCATTTTACTTCACAAAATAACAGGATTCAACCCTGACGGGGAGCTCTAAAGTGAGGGGGGGCGGTCGCTGCGCATTTTTCCGGCGTCGGCTAAATGGCGGCGCAACTTGAGCAGTTCAAATACGATCACTAAAAGTGCCGGGAGCAGCACCATCAAGATCAAACCGGTCGTGGTCTGGAAATATTTGAGGATATAGCCGGCGTGGGCTATGGCAAACTCGTACTTACCGAGGATGTTTTGCTCCGGAACAGGCATGGGGTCATCCCTGAGATTGGCATCACCGCGGGTGATGAAGGTTAGCTCATCCGCAGCATTTATCTTTTGAATGCGATGATTTGCCGCTTGCGCGGGGTTGGCAGGATCTACAAAGATAATGATATCTCCAGCCTTTAGATCGATGGGATTCACTTTCCTGGCTACCAGCAGGCTTCCCGGTCCAAAAGAAGGGCTCATGCTGTCCCCCACGGCGATATAGAGCTGCCGCCCCGCCAGCTCCGGCGCCCTGCCGGTGACCTTGCTCTGGATCAGGGCATAGAGGAGCACCGCTGCGAAAGCTAGAAGGGCTATCAAAATAATATCGCCCGGTAAGGAGCCGTATCTTTTTCGATGGCTGCGGCGGCGTTCCACCTCCCGTCTTTGCCTTTCGCTGCGGGTAATGGGGATCTGATCGGGCGGGTGAGGCAAATCTGCCATCGGCGCGGTAGAGCCTCCTTTGCAGCATAGTGTTGTTATGTCTTGATTCTCGATCCGCTGTATAAATCCTGTTTTTATCGCTGTTCGGTGCCCAGCAGCGCGGCGATGTCATGGAGCGCCCGGCTGCATTTTTCCCGGATCACAATTTCGGCCACCTCATCGAAATCTGTGGGCGCCAAGTTGATAATGATCAATTTTTTAGCGAGCCGAGGCAGATAAGCCACCGGATAGACCACAAGGCTGCTGCCGGCCGCCAGCATCAGATCGCAGCTGTTGCGCAAAACATCCTCCGCTTCGTAAAAGATAGGCGGCATGGGATCGCCAAAAAGGACCACATCGGGACGCAGCACATCGAAACAGTTGCGGCAGACCGGGGGGATCCGTTTGAGCTCAACCTGGTGTACCAGCTCCTCAAAGGTATAGCGTTTTTTGCATCCCTGGCAATAACCGGAACGCAGGTGCCCATGCACCTCCCAGATCTTGCGCGATCCGGCCTTCACATGCAGCCCGTCGATATTCTGTGTCACCACCCCTTTGAGAAAACCTAACTCTTCCATTTTGGCCAGGGCGTAATGTCCGCTATTGGGCTCGGCCAGGGTAATGCTGGCAAAACGATTGAAAGCAGATTCATAAAAGACTCGGGGATTATTTTTTAGAACCTCCACCGAGGAGGTTTTGATGGGATCATATTTCTCCCAGATCCCCTCCCCTGGAGTTCTAAAGTCGGGTATACCGCTTTCAGTAGATAGCCCGGCCCCGGTTAAGCTGTAAAAACCGGTACTATTTTTGATCAGAGCAGCAGCCCGTTCAACCTTTTCCTGATAATCCATTACCCGCCCTCCTCAGCCGTAAATATAATGATTTAGACAATACCCAATTGTCTATCCATTTATTCTATTTACCGATCCCCTATTCCTGTTTTTTTAAAATCTTTACCGTAAATAATCGAGGTGTAGTATGATATGATCAATAGAGAACGATTGTTATGGAAAGGAGATAGAGGCAGATGAACAGGCTGAAAACTTTTTTACTGATGGCTCTTCTCACAGCGATCTTTCTTTTGCTGGGTGGCCTTATCGGCGGCGAAGAAGGGCTCATCTTTGCTTTCATCCTGGCGATGGCGACAAATTTTTTCTCGTACTGGTTCAGCGACCGTATGGCTATCAGCATGACCCGCTCGCAACCGCTCAGTGAAACCGACGCTCCAGAAGTATACCGGGCGATGCGCGAACTGACCCATAATGCCGGCATGCCCATGCCGCGGCTCTACCTCATGCCTTCGGAGCAGCCCAACGCTTTCGCCACGGGGCGCAGTCCGCAGCATGCCGTCGTTGCAGTTACGGCGGGGCTTTTGAGGATGCTTGATTATGAAGAGCTGAAAGGTGTCCTGGCCCACGAGTTAGCCCATATCCGCAACCGCGATATCCTCATCGGCACCATCGCTGCAGCCCTTGCCGGCGCACTCATGTTCGTCGCCCGGATCGGAATGTGGAGCGGCGCTTTCGGCGGGGGCAACAGACGCAGCGGGGGCGGGGCAGCGCTTCTTATACGGCTCATTGCCCTGATACTGGCACCTTTTGCGGCGCTCTTGATCCAGATGTCGATATCGAGGACCCGCGAGTACGGCGCTGATGCCGCGGGAGCCAGATTTTCCGGAAACCCACAGGGCCTTGCTTCAGCCCTCGCCAAGATGGAGCAGTATGCCCGGCGCCGGCCTATGCAGGAGATCAACCAGGCAGCTGCACACATGTTTATCGTTAACCCCTTCTCGGCAAAGGGGCTGACCGCACTCTTCAGCACCCACCCGCCCATTGAAGAGCGGATTGCACGGCTGAGGCGGATGTGAGTTCAGTGAGCCGCCTTCTCCCGGCGGCTCACTAGAGATCACGGAGCACCTAACGATGCGACGCCATGAAGCGCTCCATGTAATAGATCCAGATCTGGTTAAAATAACCGGGAAAATAGAAATCGCTGGCATGACCGGCCCATTCAAATTCCATCACCGCACACTTATCATTGCCCAACGCCCGGTACGTCTCCCGAAATCTCCCGGCCGTCCTGAAATCGACCATCCCATCCTTCTTACCCTGAAAGATCAGGCAGGGTGGGCTGTTTTCATCCACCAGAAGCTTGACATCGATCCATTCCGGCGCTACGCCGATCTCCGGCAAAAAACCGGTTTCAATGGCCAGATAAAGGGGCAGGTAGCCTTTGATCTTCAGCTCATCGCTAAAGAGATCGGGGTGGCCGCCTCCGGAGAGGGCGAGAGCCAACGCGGTGGTAAGATGCCCGCCGGCAGAGCCTCCGGAGATAAAGACCGAGTCAAGGTCGAGCCCGTATTCGTCGGCATGGCTGGCGAGGTACCTGGTGAACAGCCCCAGGTGGCGCACCATATCATCGAGGGTGTAGGGACCGATCAGCCCCGGCGGTCCCACGCGGGACTGCAGCGCAGGCAAGGTCAGTTCCACCAGATCGGTGAGGCCGTACTGCAGGTCAAAGACGGTATAACCCCGGGAGGCAAAATATTTATTTACCTGCATCATATTAGCGAAACCCTTGTCACCGCCGATCCAGGCGCCGCCGTGTATCCGGATCAGCGCTGTCCCCCATCCGGGCAGATCGATCCGGTCTTCGGGAGGCATGAAAACATCGCAGCGCAGCTCCAGCCCCCTGTCAACACCGCTGCTCCCCTCGTAAAAAACAACGTCTTTTTTGAAACGATATTCGCCCGGTGGCATCCCCAAAAAATAGGCCGGCAAAGAGAACGGTTTGTTCTGAAAATGTTTTTCACTCGAAGGGCCGTCCGGCTGCTCAACCCCGGCGCTCCCGAAAGTGCCGCTGTAAACCTCTTCTGCCGCGGCGATAGTTGCGGGTGTACCCATCAGGGGAAGCAGATTGAGGGCAAAGCAGGCGAGGCCGAGCACCCCCACGAACAGGGCGCCGGCGCTGCCCGGCCGGTTCTGCAGCTTTAAAACGATTACCGCTACGCTAAGTAAAATAAAGGCATGGAAGAGAGAGAAACCGGAGATGAAGATCTCGGCAAACTGGGGTGCACTTTCAAAAAATACCGATCTGTCGCCGCCCAACAAAAAATAAAGGCCGGCTGCGCCGATAAAAAGAGCGAGGTAGCTGAGCACCACCGCTGTCCTTTTGAATCTTCTTTTTTTGACGGGGCCCCTTATCCTGCGGCCCCGCCGCCGTGGAAACCCCCTTTTGACGGCCAGCATCGTCTCCCGGGCCGCGAGGGCTCCTGTGGTAGGGATGGCAAAGTAGAGAAAGTAGATCGCGCCGAAGATGAAGGGATCGTAGCGGCGAGTATAGACTATTGCAATCATCAGGTTCAGCAGCATAATTAACAGGAGGCCGCCGGCGATGAGCGACAGGCAGAAATAACCCCGCCGGTGCAGACGCTGCCCCAGGTAGTCATGGCGATCAACAGCGCGGTCATTGAGATAAACCAAAAGGATCTGCGATGCCATGGCGAGCAAAAATAGGATCCCGCAAAGAGTATCCCCCCACCAGCAGAGCGGCACGGTAAGGTGAAGCACACCCCCCAGGATTGCCAGCAAGGATAAACCCAATGTAATTAGGCTTACCAGGATAACCGATCTATTTTTCATCCTCTCCCCGCCTTTCGGTAAAGTATTCCACTTTAGAAAAAGCTATTACCTGCTGCTGTCCCATAACGCCATATGCTCGAGGCCGGCAAGGGGCACCGCCCCGGCATGGGGATCCCACTGGCCGGGGAGCGCTTGCTCCCGGGCCGCCAGCTCAAAATGAGACATGGCGATACCGATATCGACATGCTGCAGCCTGATTTTCCCCAGGGCCCGGTTGAAAAGACGCTCCTCTTTCAAATAAAGGCGATAGCGGCCCTCCTGGTCCCTGATTATCCGCCAGGGCTGACGATTCAGCGCTGAGGGGGCAAGCCGCACCGCCTCCAGAGCATTGCGGTAGCTGCCGGCATCCTTTTCGGACAGCGGTGTCCTGCCGTCCTCGGTAAAGAAAAGCTCGCACCATGGTTTACGCCGGCTCGAGCGGCTGCCGGAACGGATAAGGCGATCCCAAAGTTTCTCGCTCTCTGCGGGACAGCCCAGGGGGATCACCACCGGCAACAGCTCGTCATCAGCCAGCTCTATCCGACGAGCGAAGCGGCTTCGCCTGAAGGTGCCCCCCAGCCAACAGCTCCCCAGCCCCAGTGCCGTCGCCTCAAGCACCACCTTTTCAAGGCAGTAGCCCAGATCTACCTGGGAGCCGGCAATATCCTTGACCGCCCCAATTAAGTAGAGCCCGGCACCCCGGATCGTTCCGTAAGTACCCAAATTTTTAAGCTCCCGGGGATTAACCGGATCAAGCTCAAGCAGCTCCAGGCGCAGGGGCGTCCCAAAAGGGCCGGCGGAACAGTCCCGTAGGAGCTGCCGCAGCTTCTCACTGCTCCCCTGATCAACCGCCCGCTGTTCGAAGGTCCGCACAGAGCGCCTCTGACGGACCCTTTCCATTATTTCCATCGACCAACCATCCTTTCAGGCTGTCCTTTTACCATGTGATCCGCTGTCCCCTGGGCCCTTTCAATTGTCACTTCTACAGCTTTTCAGTATTTACCTCCTTATTCAAAAACACCTTCCCTGTTCTGAAGAGTATAAAAGTTACCGATCGCTTTTTTTCTTTCGGCGGCACAGTGAAAGGCCTCCAAATCCGCTGATAATAGCCATGTAGAAGCCAAAATCGTACCACCAGCCGCTATTGGCCGCCTCATAGACCCGTATATTTTTATTGAAAAGTCCGATAATCAGGGAGATCGGTGCTACCCAGCCGTGCCAGATCCCCCAGAAAAAGCCCGCCGGCCTGTTGACGCTGCAGCTCCCGTCGCCGGGAATACAACCCGGCAGCATCACCAAAGATACCATCAGCAGCAAAGCTAAACCCCTTAAAAGCCTTTTTTCAGTCATAATGCAGTCTCCTTTCCAGTAGCTCATTCTATATAGCAGGCGGGACACCCCCGCTCCACCCCGCCCCTGTCAAGGGGTAGGGAGAGATAGCAGAGCTCCGTTAGAAGGAGAAGCGTAAGCGAGCCGTCCCGGTCACCTGATGAAGGGAACAAACGCACCGTAGCCCTCTTTCTCCATCGCATCCAGAGGGACAAAGCGTAGCGCAGCGCTGTTAATGCAGTAGCGCCGACCGCCTTTATCAGCAGGGCCGTCGGGGAAGAGGTGCCCCAGGTGAGAATCGCCCGCCCGGCTGCGCACCTCCGTGCGGCTCATGCCGCAGCTGTGATCTTCTTTTTCCACGATGACGTTTTCGTCAGCAGGCCGGGTGAAGCTCGGCCAGCCTGTCCCTGAGTCATATTTATCGGTAGAGAAAAAAAGGGGCTCACCGGTGACAATATCAACATAGATACCGGGGGCATCGTGATCCCAGTACACGTTGTCAAAGGGCGGTTCGGTAGCATTGAGCTGGGTTACCCGGTATTGCTCCCGGGAAAGGGATTCTTTGATCTTTTCAGGATCGGGCCTGGTGTATAGGGGAGGCGCTGCTTCCTTCTCCTTTTGCGGCAGGGAGGAAAGATCGATATGGCAGTATCCCCCGGGGTTTTTCTCCAGGTAGCGCTGATGATACTCCTCCGCCAGGTAGTAGTGCTCCAGCGGCCGCACCTCGGTGACCACCGGCTTTTGATATTTCTTCTGCACCTGCGCCACCACCTCGCGGGCTACCTCCAGATCAGCCGCTTCGGTGGAGTAGATCCCGGTGCGATACTGGGCCCCGCGATCGTTGCCCTGACGATTTTTGCTGGTAGGATCGATAATCCTGAAAAAATGATTGAGAAGCTGACCCAGGCTGATTGTGGCAGGGTCGTAAGTAATCTGTACCGCTTCGACGTGTCCAGTGACAGGGATCTCCTCGTACTTGGGGTGAGCGCTGTTTCCGTTGGCATAGCCTACAGAGGTGCGCAGCACCCCTTTAAGGCGAGCAAAGTAGGCCTCCACCCCCCAGAAGCAGCCGCCGGCCAGCCAGATCTCACGAGGCCCCTTTAGGTCTTCTTGTTTGCGCTTTTCCATTGCACTACCACTGTCCCTTTGATTAATAGTCTTTGCTCTTTGCAAACATTTATCAACACAATCCCGCCCGGCGCCCGGCTGTATGAGAGCAATAATTAAATGTCAAAGCGCAGGGTGGCGATCTGCCAGGGGCGCAGCGGAATACAGACGGTGCCGTCTGAGCTCTCCAGGGGCGCCCCGGAGGGCTGCTCCAGAAAGTCGGCCCAGCAAACCTGCTTATATGTAAAGCCCGGCTTCACCACCGCTTCGCGGCTTTCACCGGAGCAGTTATAAAATCTGATAATGACAGCCGCCCCTTCTTCTGCTCGTTTGAAGCAGCTGAGCACCATATTTTCAGGCTCTATGGTGAGCATAGATCGGCTGGCGGGAAATCCCCCGGAAGCCCTTTCGGCAACGACAGCGCAGGGGGGCGCATTGATCACGCCGGCCAGCGCCTTAACGCCGCTTTCGGAGCAGCGGCCCCGGTAGGGCAAAAGCGTGTAGTAAGCGGTCTGCTCCCCGGGACACTGCCCCTCCGGCGTCTCCACGGCAGGCCCGGCATGGCCGGGTTTGTTGGCCAGATCACCGCGGGAAAGCCAGCCCACGGCACGCAGCAGGGTCAGGGCAATCTCTGCGCTGCCGTCTCCTGGTAGCACCTCGTACTCAGGCAAACCCCGGTTAATCACGGCGATGCCGAATTCTCCATTGTCGATGGCGACAAATTGCCTCTGGGGAGCAAGACCATCGGGCACCTCAGCCCAGCCGCTGTAATCGCCCTCGGGGGGCTGCACCGGCCGGCGCAAAACAGCAAACTGACCGTCCGCTTGACATTCCCGGGCCGGGAAGGGGGCCCTGAAATGCACACGCAGGCGGTGATCTTTGGCGCAATTGTCGATTACCGTTTTGAAGTGGATGCCCGGAACACCGGCGATAAGGCTTACTTCGGTGACAATCTGGCAATCAACCTTCTGCCGTGCGCGCTTCCGCCGATCGGCGGCGAGCGAAACCGGCAGGCGGTAGGTCTGGGTGAGGCGCACTGTGGCCCGTACGGGTCCGCTTTCGACTACCTCATATTTGACTCCTTTGGGAAAACGCAGCGGTTTTTCTACCGGGCGGTCTTCTTCAGGCTTCGTATAAGTGTACAGATCGCCCCGATCACCGCCGTCCACCAGGCGGTGGAGGCCGGGCAGCTCTTTCCCCGAGGCCCGGTCAAGAAGATCAAGGGTGCCGTCGGAATTGAATTTGATCCGGTAAAAACTGTTTTCCAGACTGCGGCGGCTCACCTTCAGATCAAGGGGAGAAGCGACAGCCTGCTGCTCCGCTGCAGGCGCATAGCAGCGCCAACCGCATCCGGGGACGTTGCGGGCCAGAAAGAAACCGCGTTCGCTGCTTTGGCGAACCACAGCATGGACCTTCTTTACCCTTTTGTCAGCCAGGATCTCCAGCGCTTCTCCTTTCAATTTTTCGATATCGATCTCCCCAGTGGGAGCGCGGCCCATAATCAGATCGGCTCTGAGCAGACCCTTCTCGTCGGGACCGCTGATCCTGTAATCGTTAAGATGAAGCCCCTGGAACTCTCCTCCCCGCACCAAACCCAGGGCCATTCGAGCCTGCAGCGGCGTCCCGGTAATATTGATATATTCGCCGCTGTCATCGCTTAAACGCTGCCAGGGCACAGCCTCTCCCTTCTCATCCACCAGGTGAGTAAGGCTGCCGCCGCCTGTAGCGGGCAGCTCCACCTCCACGGGAAAGTCCGCTGGAAAGGGGTGGGGATTGAAGACGACCACCGCCGGCCCTTCGGGAAGAGCAGATGTGTCAATCTCACCGGCGAGACGGTCCAGGCTCTCCTCCCTGATCAGGGTGGCGATCTGCAGCCCCTGATCAAGACGGGTTTCGATCTCCCGGTGGACCTGATCGTTGCTGCAACCGCAGATGCTGTCATGGGGATGGCTCAAGAGCAGCAGGCGCCAGCTCTCCTGCAAAAAATTACGGGGGTAGGGGTGGCCCTGTAGCGAAGCCAGGCCGGCAAAAGGTTCGGCATATTTTTCGAGAAGCGTCTCCAGTTCATGGACCTTCTGCTTCTGGTAGAGCCGGGAGGAGGCACAGCTCACCAGAAGGGGGGCCCTCTCCCCGGAGCGCAGCTCGCCCTTGAGATGGGAAAAACGGGGGCTGCTTCGCCGCATATGCTCGATATAAAGGGGTAAAGTGGAGATCTCCAGCTGTACCCCCGCGCTCGCTCCCGCCTCTACCAGGATCTCCGGCAGATGGGGCTGAGCCATGAGATGATCGGAGCCGTTCATCAACAGAATCGCATCGGTAGAAAGAAAGGGGCGCTGGTTCTCGATGAGCCCGGCGACCTGCCTGGCCAGCTCTTCGGCTTCTGCGGGCAACCCGGCAGCGTTGCTGTAGGTATCGATGAGATAATATGTTTCCACCTGGCTTCCGTCGGGGGCTTCCCAGATAAATTGCGTATCGCGGCACTCACCGCCCACGCCCCGCCAAAGGACCGCCGTATCGATGCCGAAACCCTGCAGTATCTGGGGCATCTGGGCAATATGGCCAAACATATCGGGAATATAGCCCACCGCCATCCCCCCGCCAAATAAAGAGGAAAGGGCCAGGCCTTTTTGCAGGTTGCGGATCAGCGCTTCACCGCTGACGAGAAATTCGTCGGGCAGCACATACCAGGGTCCGATGAGCAGGCGGCCCTCGCGGATCAGCCTTTCGATGCGGCGGCGCTCTTCGGGTTTGATTTCCAGGTAGTCTTCGAGAATAACGGTCTGACCATCAAGGGTGAAATACTTAAATTGTGGATCCTGTTCCAATATGTCGAGCACCTGGTCCACCAGCTGCACCAGTTTGAAACGAAATTGTTGAAAGGTAAGGTACCATTCCCGATCCCAGTGGGAATGGGGGACAATAAAACCGCGCATGATCATACCTCCTCGCTGTGATCTGGAAAAAGGAAACCGGGCCCTCCTGGAGAAGGCCGGCTAGCGCGCTTCAGCGAGATCCTCCGCCGCGCATTCGAGCTCTCGCTCCCTTCTTCTCCTGTTCAGCTCACCCAGAATCTCTTTATGCCTTTCCACGCTAAGGCTGTATCGCCAGGTCGGTATTACCGCCAACGCTGAGCCGATGGCCGGCAGGATCGTGATGATCGAAAACAAAGCCATCATCACCTCGGGGAAAGCTTCGCGGGCGATCCCCCCAGCGGCGACATATTGCTGCATCAGCTCGGAATTGTAACCTACGAAGCTCAGGACAAGGAGGGCTCCATAATAGGAGACGGCGGCCTGTAATTTGGCCAAAAAAGTGAGCCCCGCAAAACAGAGTCCGTCGGCCTTCTCACCGGTCTTCCATTCCAGGTAATCTACCGAGTCGGCGATCATCGAAACCTGCAGAACCGTAGGAAAACCGTGCATCGCCCCCGCGAAAAGGATGGTAATGCTGATCAGCAGGATCGTATCGATCTGTAAATAAAAGAAAACAAAGGCGACCATGAAGGGCACCACGCTGAGTAGATGCGACCAGTTGTAAAGATCCTTTTTTGAAAAATACCTTAAGAGGGCAGGGGTAAAATACATCGCCGCCAGCGTGCCAACAAAATAGCCGCCGCCGATGACGGCAAAATAGAACATGGTATTGGCCTCGTTGCCGTTGGCATAATACCATAAAATGAGATAGCTGGAACAGCTGGCGATCATCAACTTGGTGCTGCCCAGGATACCGGAGAGCATGAGCTGGAGGAAAGGCTTGTTCTCTTTGAGCAGCTTAAAGTTTTCTATGAAACTCGATTCTTTGTGAGTGGGCGCAATCTTCTCGCTGACGTTGAAGCCGATAAGCTGAAACATAGCGCTGCCGACAACGGTAAAAACCAGGGTGGCCATAAAGTAACCGTAAGCGCCGCTGTTGGGGAAGATAGCAGTTATCCCGGTATTCTTGAAGAGGCCCACGAGGGTGACATAGCTCAGCAGGGGTAGCGCCGATCCGACGGCGCCGGTAACGCGGGCTAGGGAAAGCAGCTTGGTCCTGTCCTCCTCGCTTTCGGTCATCAGTGCGGTGATCCCCCAGAGCGGGATATCCCCCATCGTGTAGATCATCCCCCATAGGATATAGGTGACATAGATGAAAACCACGGTGAGGGTGGGGCTCTGATGGTAATTGAATGTGGCCGAGAAGGCACCGATGGTGCCGACCATGATCAGCAGGGGAGCCGCCAACAGGTAAGGCCTCGCCTTGCCCAACTTTGAGCGGGTCCGGTCCATGATTACCCCCATAATAAAATCGTTACAAGCGTCCCACAGCCGGGCCACGAGCATGAGCAGGGCTACTATGCCGGGAGGGACATAGAGAGCCTCCGTGTAATAGAGGGCCAGGCCGACGCCGATAACATTATAGATGATATTTTGACCTAAAAGTCCGAGAAGATAGTAATTCCTTTCCTTTTTGGTGTAGGTTTTTAACGCTCGTTCCATCGGACACCTCCGCTTGAGTTTCTTTATCCCGCTGGGGATTGCGCTTTGCCTTTAAGGGGGACAGACAACCTCTTTCTAAATATTCGTCATCCCCTTTTTAAAACCTCTCCACTGTTTCGCCTTGTCAGATCATTTTTTCATTTCAGCGAAACCGATCCGGCAAAAGAACAGGCGGCTGAATCTGCGGTAAAGGATGAGGGATAATAGTGAAAGCAGCATAGAGGAGGAGATTCTGATGGAGTTGGATGAGGCGATCGATTTTCTTCAAACAGATACCCTCAGTGCAACTTTTACAACCCTAGGCTTGAAATATCTCTCTTTGCGCCACCGCCGGGGCGTAGAGCAGATCAACTTGAGGGAGTATACCGGAAAAAAGCAGCGGAACCCGCGAATTAATCTTCTGATCAGCGAAACCCTCCGCTTTTTGAATACCGGCAGCCATGCGATGCCCCTGGATCTGACCGCCTTTACCGATTTCCAGCAGCGAGTCTTCGAGGCTGTGAGCAGGGTGGAACCGGGAATCGTAAC
>DUVX01000145.1 GCA_012840855.1 Bacillota bacterium
ATGAGTTAAGGCGGGTGCTTGAGATGACGGGGTTTGGTTTGGATATATTTACATCACCACCATAGCTGTTTTGAAAAATGGCCGGCGTAAACATTTATTGGCAAAGGAAAGGGTGCGAAAGGTAAGTAATAAAATAGACGGGAGATGGTTGCCACGTTTGACCGCTTGTCTGCTTTGGGGGCGGAGGGTTGCCCGGTAGAAAACGGCCTGCACCGCTGCCCGCCGCTTCTGGACGCCCTCGGCCGTATGTTGAAGATGACGGTAGCGCTGATAGATCCCCATGGCCATGCTGTATCCTCGCACAGCTTTTCAGGTGGCAGCGATAGCACAGCGCGGCACTTTACTTGGCCCGGTGGCTGTTGCGATCTTTTTCGTCAGATCCCCCAGGTTTACCGGGATCTGCCCCGTGGCGAGATAATCTTCGATCCAACGGAATTCCCCGCGAGCCTGGCCCGTCTGGAAAACGGTTATTATCTGCTGATGGGCGGCCCATCCGATCCGGAGGAAAAGCATCCATACGCGGCGCTATCCCGGGGGTTTTCGGCGGTGATAGTCTCCGAGCAGGGGGACAGTTGGGACCATTCGGTGACCCTAAGCGCAGAAGAGAAGCGGGAAAACCTTGAATGTGCAGCGCAGCTTTTCAACACGCTCAACCGCTATCTCTTTACCGCCGAACAGCCGGCGCTCTTATCCGCCATCGAGCAGGCGGGCAAGTTGGCCCTCTCCACCTTTGATCCCGAGCGCTTTGATTTCGGGGCCATCCTCGATCTATTTGTCTCCCTCCTTCTTACTATCGCCGGCGGTGGTGGTGCTTTTGCTTTCAGTTACGAGTACCCGGGGCGGACGATCACAGCGCAGTGCGGCGAATATGCTGAATTTTTGCAAGGGCTCTCTGAAGAATGGAGGGAGCTAGGGCAATCGGAAAATCCCGGCAAAGCATTTGTCGATCGTGTGGGCGCACGAGCCGGGCATGAGCTCAGTGCAACGGTAAAGGGTATCTGTCGTCACAACAACGGGGCCTCGGTCTACCTCGGCCTTATCGGGGCGGAAGGGAGCTATCTCCCGGCGGCGCTGCGGGCTCTCTCCCGGAAAGCTTCCATCGCTCTGGGGGTCTCCTCCCTTTTAACCATGTTCCAGTATGGTTGGAAAACAGTTTTTAATTCGTTGCGGCAGGGGATCATCGTTACCGACAGCCGGGGAACAATTCTTTTAAAGAACAGGGCAGCGAAAACTTTCATGAAAAACAGGGGCTTCGCTCCGGCTACGGGGAGGCTGGTGAAGGACTGCGGGCTGGGGCGGCAGATCGAGGAGGCCATTTTCAGCGCCACCCGGAACGGCTGCAGCTTCAAGCTGAGGCGCTCGACTGTCGGGGAGGGGGATGAAGCGATCCATCTGCGCTGGGATGTGGTCCCCCTTTTGCGCGACGATGGTCGCAACGATGGAGCGATCCTCGTTTTCAGCAATATAACCGCTTCGACCCTGCTTCACCAGGAGATCCAGGATTGGGAGAGGCTGGCCGCCGCTGGGGAGGTCGCCGCAGGCCTTGCTCACGAGATCCGAAATCCCCTGGCGACAGCGAAGGCGGCCGTCCAGCTTGTCAGGATGGATGAAGCTCGGTTGAAGCGGGATGAGCTGCTGAGCACGCTGGATCGGGAGCTGGATCGCATGGGTGAGATCCTCACCAAATTTATCAACATCGCCAAGCCGAAGAAAGAAAATAAGCTCGAGCCCGTGAACCTTGACCAGGTGTTGCAGGAGCTACTTTTTTTGCTGAGCAGCGAGGCGATGCTCCGCGAAATCGAGCTGATCACCAGGCTTCCCGAGGGAGGCTCTCCGGTCGTTCTCGGCTCTGCAAACAGTATCAAGCAGGTTTGTCTGAATATCGCCCGCAACGCCTTTGAAGCGATGGAAAGCGGGGGTAAGTTGACCGTATCACTTATTTCAAAGAAGGGACGGGCCCATATTGTTTTTCAGGATACTGGCCCGGGGATCCCTGCGGAAAATATCACAGCGCTGACGAGGCCTTTCTTTACCACCAAGCCCGAAGGGACCGGGCTGGGCCTGGCTGTCTCCTCGTCGATCCTGAAAACCATGGGGGGGACGCTGGAGATCGAAAGCAATCCGGGCAGAGGAACCGCGGTTGATCTGATCTTGCCGCTTTATCTTACCGAGCTATAAATATGCAGAAAGGGTTGAAGGGGTGAGAGAAGTCGATGTGGTTGTGATCGATGACAACGAGGGTATCTGTTGGATATTTCAACAGACCCTGGCCCTGTGTAATCTATCCTGCATTCCCGTCACTGATGCGATGGAGGGGTTCAGGGCTGTTATCAGGTACAGGCCGCACCTGGCCGTTATCGATATAAAGCTCGGCGCGATGAACGGCTTCGAAGTAGCCCGCCTGATCCGCCGGGAAAACAGGGACGTGAAAATATTGTTTATCACCGGTTACCGGGAGGCGCTGGCCGCGGGTACGGAAATTGAGGATGAGAATATCCTCGGTATTTTGGAAAAACCCTTCAACATCCCCAGCCTCCTGGAGATGATCGCAGAAATATTCGGGCTGCCGGCTCCGCAGGGAAACTGACCGCATCGGCTGAGAGTAAAATGTTGGCGGGGGGAGAGGGTTGGAAAAACCTGTTTTAAGCAGGAAAAGAGAGACCTCATTCCAGAAGGTAGTGTTGTAGAGAAAACAACCAACGGAGGAGGCCTCTCAAGAGTGA
>DUVX01000146.1 GCA_012840855.1 Bacillota bacterium
TCCTCTCCACCCTCCGTACAGCTTCCAGCTTAAATTCTGCACTATACTGTTTTGCCATTTCCTTTACCCCTTTCCGATGTCCAGCTTATCACGTGTTTCCACTGTCCATCAAAGGGGGTACGATCCACCGCTACCCTTTTTTTATTCTTCGAGTGTCCGGCAAATCCTTTGTACAATTGTTTACAGACCACCTGTACCGCAAAGCAGGAAATTTGCCGGTTCTCACGAATAATAATCCTGAAAGTGTTATTATCTGTTCGAAAGCAACATCGATTTACTACCCGGAAAGAAAATTGTCACAAAATATGTCAGCCTGTTTTTAGCCGGATCTGTACAGGCAAGAATGTACTGTACTAAAGTTTGTTAAAACAGCCGGTTTACACACCGGACAAAGGAAGTTGAAAATTTGACTAAAAAGAATTTGAACAAGGTTGCTTATGATTACCTTCATAAAAGCATCGTTACCTGCAAGTACCTCCCCGGGGAAGCTATCGTAGAGCATGATGTCACGAAGAAGCTGGGCATCAGCCGTACGCCTGTTCGGGAAGCGCTGAGGCGGCTCAGCTCGGAAGGCTTCGTCCGCCAGATCCCGATGAAGGGGTCTTTCGTCCGCCGGCTGACCACCCACGATATCGAAGATATCTTCGAGCTGAGGCTGATGTTTGAAGAAAGCGCCCTGCGCTCCGGTTTCGATGAAATAAGCGCAGAGGAGCTAGCAAAAATAGAGGATAAACTGAAGTTGCTCAACGATGACAGCGATCCGGAAGATTTTTATGAAAGCGACCGCATGCTCCATGAGATGATCATCAAACATGCAAAAAATAAACGGATGATCAGTTTTTTTAATACGATTGACTCCCAGCTGGAGACATTTCGCTATATCTCGGCGATGAATAATATGCGGTTGAAGCATTCTAAAGAGGAACATATGAAAATTGTTACCGCAATAAAGGAAAAAGACCTGGATTCCGCTTTAAAATACTTGAGGCTGCACCTGGAAAATGTTAAAAATAATACCCTAAAGGTCTCCCGCGAGATACGCTAGCCTTCAGAAAGCAGGATTGCTCCTGGACTCGACTACCGGTTATAACTTAGAGCTGCTGGAAAAGAGAGGGGTTCATTATTACCCCTCTCTCGGCTCCACCAATGTGGAGCTGCGACGCCTGGCGGAGGAGGGCGCCCCCGAAGGTGCCGTAGTCCTGGCAGACAGCCAAAGCGCCGGCCGGGGACGGCGGGGGCGTACCTGGCATTCGCCCCCCGGAAAAGGGCTCTATTTCTCATTGCTGCTGCGTCCGCAACAGATAGGGACAGCGGCAGCCGCAGCGCTGACCCTGGTCGCAGCGGTCTCCACAGCGAGGCTGCTCCGGGAAAGCAGCGGCGCGGCGGTCACCATCAAATGGCCCAATGATCTGCTTGTGAACACGAAGAAGCTGGGGGGCATCCTTACCGAAGCTAAAAGTGAAGGGACCATGCTACGCTACCTGTTACTGGGAATCGGCCTAAACCTCAACCATGAAATCGACGATTTTCCCGTTGAACTGCGCGGCCGGGCCACCTCGCTGGCGCTGGAATACGGCCATACCCTTGAGCGGACGCCCTTTTTTTTGTCCCTCCGCGAAAATTTACTCGAAGATTGCCGCCTTTTTTTCAAAAAGGGCTTTGCCCCCTTCCGGCAACCTTGGAAAGAGATGAGCTCCTCCCTTGGCAGAATCATCGCGGTAGCCCTCCCCGGCAGGACGCTACGGGGTAAAGCTGTTGACATAGATACTGCGGGGGCGCTTTTAATTGAAGATGAACGAGGCGAGTGCCACCGCATCCTCTGCGGTGAAATCATTTAATATCCCATAGGAAAGGATCTGTTGCAATATGTCTCTTCGTGAATTGAATCGAATCGCTCTTATTACCGCCCTTATCGCTGTCCTGGCCCGGCTGAGCATCCCTCTCCCCTTCAGCCCCGTGCCGGTAACGGGGCAGCTCATCGGTATATTCCTGGCCGGGCTGCTTCTGGGCGGCAAAAACGGTTTTCTGGCTGTGCTGGCTTATCTTCTTCTGGGGGCCGCCGGAGCGCCGGTATTTTCGTACGGACTGGGCGGACCGGGAGTGCTCTTCGGCCCCAGCGGCGGCTACCTCTGGGGTTTCCTGCCCGGCGTATTTATCTGCGGCAAGCTGCTGGAGAATCAAGATCTGCCCGGTTTTGCCCGTAGCACCGCGGCGATGCTCGCCTGCCTGGGCTGCACCTACCTCGTCGGCACAGCGCAGCTGGCCCTGGTGATGGGCTACAGCGCTGCCGAGGCTTTGCTCGCCGGTGTCCTTCCCTTTTTCCCCGCCGATCTGGCCAAGATCGCCTTCGCCACCACCGTTGGTGCCAAGCTTAAAAAATCCGTAGCGCCGGGCAAACTGCTTCCATCCGCGCCCGGCAAATAGCGCCGTCTGGGGAAGCTCAGATATCTGCAGCCGGATGCTTCTTCTCCCAGGCCAGCAGTGCGGCGCCGAGGGCGCCGGCGATCTGCGGTTCCGGCGGCACAGTAATCGGCAGCTGCAGCTTCTCCTCCAGTGCCTGCACGACGGCGCTGTTCTTGGCCACGCCGCCCGTCATCATCACCCTTTCGGTTAAGCCGACGCGGTAAACCAGGCTGGAGGTGCGTGCAGCAATCGATTCGTGCAGCCCCCGAGCGATCTCGGCGCGATCCTTACCTCCAGCCAGCAGGGAGACCACCTCGGTTTCGGCAAAGACGGTGCAGGTGCTGCTGATCGGCGTGGCCCGGGGGGCCGCCGCGCTCAGCGCCGCCAGCTCTTCAAGATCCACTTCCAGTGCAGCGGCCATCACTTCCAGAAAACGCCCCGTCCCGGCGGCGCACTTATCGTTCATCGCAAAATCGAGCACCCTGCCCCGCTCATCGATCCGGATCACCTTGCTGTCCTGGCCACCGATATCGATGACGGTGCGCACGGCAGGATCAAAATAGAAAGCGCCCCTGCCGTGGCAGGTAATCTCAGTGATCGTCTCATGAGCAAAGGGGACGCTGACCCGGCCGTAGCCGGTAGCGACGATTGCGCCAAGCTCCTCAAATCCATGAGCGGCACTTTTCAAGGCTTCGTCCAGAGCCCTCTTTGCGGCTCTTCTGCTGTCCACACCCGTGGGAACGATTGAAAAAGCTGCCATGCTTCCCTCTTTCAGCAACACCGCCTCGGCGGAGAGGGAGCCCACATCCACACCGGCAACGATCGCCAGCCTGTTCTCTTCAACATTTTCATCCTTCCGGCACTCCATCGATTCCCCTACCTTTCTCCGGATTGATCGGGCGTCAACAAAGCCCTAAGAGCGCTCCAGAGGTGCTCTTTGCCCACCCCGGTCCGGGCGGAAAAGGGCAATATTTCTGCCGCCGCGCCAAGCTCCAGGCAGGTTTTTATCACCGGCAGCTGCCGGGCCAGGGCACCCCGAGAAAGCTTGTCCGCCTTCGAAGCCACGGTGATCGTGGCAAGGTCGTGAAAGCGAAGCCACCGCGCCATAAGCAGATCATCCTCCGTAGGCTTGTGGCGGCAGTCCACAATATGCACTGCGCCGCGAAGCAGGGTGCGCTTTTCCAGGTATTGTTCGATCAGGGCCGCCCAGGCCTGCTGCTCCTTTTTACCCGCCCGTGCGTAGCCGTAGCCGGGCAGATCGACAAAATAAAGAGCGTCATTGACACGGTAAAAATAGAGCGCCCGGGTTTTACCGGGCGTGGCGCTGGTATAGGCGAGTTTCTTCCGGCCCAGGAGACGGTTGATCAGCGAGGACTTCCCCACGTTGGAACGCCCGAGAAAAGCAATCTCGGGCAGTCCGTCCCGGGGCATATCATTATCTTTGTAGGCCACTGTCTCCAGAGCCGCTTTCTTTATCTGCATCGCTATCGATCCCCCGGCCGCCGTGCTGAAAAACCAGCGGCTTCTTTAATGCCGTAGCGCCGAATCATCCTGCCGCTGCAGGCCGGGGTCGTCACCGCAGACTGCACCGACGGGTTTCTTGTCGTCGAGCGCCAGATCCTCAGCCGGCTCTTTCCGCGGCTCCTTCAGCAGGGCGAAATTGAGGACCTCGTCCATATGCTCCACCAGTTTCACTTCAACCCGGCGCCTCACATTGGCGGGGATATCGCTCAAATCCTTGCGGTTCTCCACGGGCATAAGCATATATTTAAGCCCTGCCCGGTGTGCAGCCAGCATCTTCTCCTTGATCCCCCCCACGGGAAGAACGCGCCCGCGCAGGGTGATCTCGCCGGTAAGGGCCACTTCCCGCCATACCGGCGCGCCGCTCAAGGCCGAGGCCAGCGCCGTAGCGATGGCGATACCGGCCGAGGGCCCGTCCTTGGGGATGGCTCCTTCGGGTACATGAATATGGATATCGGTCTTCTCGTAAAAATCTTCGTCCAGCTCTAGGCTTTCCGCCCGGGAGCGGATATAGCTGAGCGCCGCCCGGGCCGATTCCTGCATCACCTCGCCCAGCTTCCCTGTAAGGGTCATCTTCCCCTTGCCCTTCATCAAGGTCACTTCGATGGAGAGCAGATCGCCGCCGGCCTCCGTCCAGGCCAGGCCCGTGGCCACCCCGATCTCATCCTCCTTTTCACCCATGCCATAACGAAAGCGAGGGACACCGAGATGTTTCTGCAGGCTTCTTCGGGATATGCTCACCCGGATCTCTCGATCCTTGACCACCTCGCGTGCTACTTTACGGCAGATCGCCGCTACGCTGCGCTCGAGGTTGCGCACCCCAGCCTCACGGGTATAGAGGCGGATGATCTCCCGCACCGCACCCTCGGAAAAAGTCAGGTTCGAGGGAGCAAGGCCGTGCTCCTCGATCTGCTTGGGTATGAGATGCCTTTTGGCGATCTCCACCTTGTCCTCCTCGGTATAGCCGGGCAGGTGAATCGTCTCCATGCGGTCGAGGAGCGGCTGCGGTATATTATGCGGCGCGTTCGCCGTGGTGATGAACATAACCTGGGAAAGGTCGAAAGGCAGCTCGATATAGTGATCGCTGAAGGCATGGTTTTGCTCGGGATCGAGCACCTCCAGCAACGCCGAGGAGGGGTCTCCCCGGAAGTCGGTGGACATCTTGTCAACCTCATCCATCAGGAAAACCGGGTTTCTCGACCCGGCTTGGCGCATCCCCTGGATAATCCGCCCCGGCAGCGCCCCCACATAAGTGCGGCGATGACCGCGAATCTCGGCCTCGTCGCGCACGCCACCCAGGGAGATACGCACGAAATTGCGCTCCAGCGCCCGTGCTATCGACCTGGCCAGCGACGTCTTCCCCACACCGGGAGGGCCGATAAGGCAGAGGATAGGCCCTTTAAGCTTCTCCGCCAGCTGCCGCACGGCCAGGTACTCGATAATCCGCTCCTTCACTTTTTGCAGGCCGTAATGATCCTCATCGAGGATCTCGGCGGCGCCGTCGAGGTCCAGCCGGTCATCGGTCATCTTAGACCAGGGCAGCTCCAGGAGCCAGTCCAGATAGGTGCGGATGACAATCCCCTCGGCGGCGGCCGGCGGCATCTTCTCCAGCCGGTCGGCCTCCTCCAGGGCTTTCTCGGCTACCTTCTCAGGCAGCTCCGATTTGGCAATTTTTTCACGGTACTCATCGGCTTCGGCGGTGCGCTCATCCTTCTCGCCGAGTTCCTTCTGGATCGCCTTCATCTGCTCGCGCAGGTAATATTCTTTCTGGGTCTTCTCCATCTGCTTGCGCACACGCACGTTGATGCGCCTCTCGATCTCGACAATCTCGATCTCGCGACTGAGAATCTTACTGAGTTTCTCCAGCCTCTGTTTCGCCTCCGCCGCTTCCAAAAGCTCCTGCTTCTGTCCGATCTTCAGCGTTAAGTGCGAGGCGATGATATCGGCGAGCCGCCCCGGCTCTTCGATCTCCGACACGGCAGCCAGCGTCTCCGGTGGGATCTTCCGGCTGGCCTTGAGGTACTGTTCAAATTGGTAGAGCAAGCTGCGGCGAAGGGCTTCCACCTCGGCAGTTTTTGCGGTCTCCTCGGGAACCAGCTGCGCTTCCACCTTGAAAAAGGGATCCTTTTGCAGATAGCGAAGCACCGCAGCGCGGGTCAACCCTTCAACAAGAACGCGGATCGTCCCCCCCGGCAGCTTGATCATCTGCTTTATCAGGGCAACAGTGCCGACAGTAAAGAGATCAGCTTCCGCAGGTTCATCCACTTTGGCATCTTTTTGGGCCATCAAGAGGACACGATTATCTCCCACCATCGCTTCCTCCAGCGATTTTACCGAGCGCTCCCGCCCCACATCGAGGTGGAGAACCATATTGGGAAAGACGAGGAGCCCCCGCAAAGGCAGCAAAGGTAACTGCTCTTTTTCTTTACGCATCGCTTTGTCACCTCCGATTGATCTCTATAAAAAAAGAGAAGCTCTAGTAATCATATTCGCTTCCCGCTTTGCTTTTCCTTTTTTCACAGCTTCGCTGCCCCCGCTTAGGCGCCGCTTTACCCTTCTCTATCCGGCATCCGGGAAGCAGCCCTAGTGGGAAGGCAGCGCCGCCACAGGTTTTTCCTTCAGAAAAACCTCTTCAAAAACCTCTTCGATGCTGCCCACAGGCACTACCTCCGGGTTAATGCAGCTTTTGAAGCTTCCCTGCCAATTGAACTGGGGAATCAACACTTTTTTGACCCCCGCCTCAGAGGCGGCTTCGATCTTTGCGGGGATACCGCCCACGGGCCTGATCAGACCCCGCACCGAGATCTCTCCTGTCATCGCCGTGCGCGGATCCGCCGGTTCCCCGGTGAGCGATGAGTAGATCGCTGTAGCCATGCTCACGCCGGCGGAAGGCCCATCAACGGGGGTACCGCCGGGAAAGTTAAGGTGAATATCGTAGTCGTGCAGATCGAGCCCCATGTAGCGGCTCAAAACGGTGATAACGATCTCCGCCGACCCCTTAGCGGTGCCCTTGCGGCGGACGGTATGGCCGGCGCCGCCCATCTCCTCTTCCTCGACGATCCCGGTGATCGTCACTTTACCCCGGCCCCGCTGGACGGGCAACGCCGTGGCCTCCACCTCGATAAGCGTGCCCATGTTGGGACCGTAGACGGCGAGCCCATTGGCATAGCCGATCTGCGGCTGCGTCGGCGGCTTTCTCTCCGGGCGGGGCGGAAGCTGGGTGCTGTTGACGACCCATTCAATATCTTCTCCGCTGATGCTTTTGCGGCCCTCCCCCAGCGCGATCCCCGCAGCCATCTGGACTATATTAACCGCTTCGCGCCCGTTGGTAGCAAATCGGGTCGTCACCTCCAGGGCCTCCGCGGTGATGTTAAAAGCGATGCGGCTCGCCGCGTTCTCCGCAATGAGGCGAATCTCGTGAGGAGAGAGGCCGCGGAAAAATATCTCGAGACAGCGGGAACGGATCGCCGGGGGAAGATCGCTGGGCATGCGCGTGGTCGCTCCGATGAGGCGAAAATCTGCCGGGAGCCCATGCCGGAAAATATCGTGTATATGGCGCGGTATATTGTTGTCCTCGCTGTTGTAGTAGGCGCTTTCGAGGAAGACTTTCCGGTCCTCGAGCACCTTGAGAAGCTTGTTGATCTGAATGGGGTGCAGCTCGCCGATCTCGTCGATAAAAAGGATACCGCCGTGCGCCTTGGTCACAGCCCCGGGCTTGGGCTGGGGGATGCCCGCCATCCCCAGCGGCCCGGCGCCCTGGTAGATGGGATCGTGAACGGTGCCGATGAGGGGATCGGCGATGCCGCGCTCATCGA
>DUVX01000147.1 GCA_012840855.1 Bacillota bacterium
AGCCGGTAATGTCGCGCCAGCATAAAAAAGACCCGCAGCGGCTCCTCGCGCTTGCGATCGAGCAGGGAGAGGGCCCGCAGCGCCCCATCGAGCTTGCCCTCGCTGAGCGAATCGGTAACATTGAAAACGGTGCTTTTGATATCACCGGAGAAGAGCTCGCCCACCACCGCAGCGGTAATCGTGTTCTCTCCCTCTCCCAGATAGAGGATATATTTGTCGAGCTCGTTGGAGAGGCAGTAAAGATCGTTCTCGCCGCTCCAGAGCAACCGCTGCAGGGCAGCAGGCTCAATTTTTTTACCGCGGCGGGCCACCTGTTCGCGGATCCAGCGGGCCAGGTCGTTTCCCCTCAAAGGGGTGCACTGCACCACCACCGCTTCTTTACCCAGAAGTTTGAAGAGGCGCCGACGCCGGTCAACGGCTCCGGCGCGAAAAAGGAGGATCCGCGAAGGTATCTCCCGCACCTTTTCCCGGGCAATATATTCTTCCAGCAAAGCCGCCGCCTTTTTGCCGCTCCCCTCATCGGACGGGCCTTCCTCCTCTTCCGTGGGGCCGCGGCTCTTGCTTTTTTTTGCTGCCAGGTAGGGAGGGTCGTCGATCTGGAGGAGTTTTCGCGGCGAAAAAAGGCTGTCCTCTCCGAGGCGCCCCAGCGCCTGCTCCAGGGTCAGCTCACCCCCTTCGACCTTCTCCCGGCCGTAACCGGAATCCTCCCCCAGGTAGCTCCTGATGAGCAGCTCGGAGAGCTCCTCGATCAAAAAAGGTTCGTCACCGTAGAAGAGATAGGCCGGGGCAAAACGGCCCGCCCCGATCATCTTCATGGTTTCACGATAGGTAGACAACTTTTAAAAAACCCCCTGATCCTATTTATTGCTGATAAAGCGGCGCGATTCCGGCAAGAGGAGGACGAGCACTGTGTAGATCTCCAGTCTACCCATGATCATTAGCAGGCTCAGGAGCGCCTTGCCGGCAGCGGGGACCGCTTGGTAGGTAAAGCGGGGGCCGAGCAAACCCAGACCCGGTCCCACATTGCCCAGCGCCGAAGCGACAGCTGAGGCGGCCGTGGTCAGATCGAGCTTCATCCAGGAGAGCGCCAGGGTGGAGAGGGCAAAAAAGGAGATATAGAGAAAGAAAAACCCCGTGACGCCACGCATCGTCTCTTCGCTGACGGCACGGCCGTCAAGTTTGATCGAAGCTACGGCCGCCGGATGAACCAGGCGGAGCAGTTCCCGCCGCGCATACTTGAACAGCAGCAGAAGCCGGCTCTGCTTGATCCCCCCGCCGGTGGAGCCGCCGCAGGCGCCCAGGAACATGAGCAAGAGGAGCAGCACCCTGGAAAAGTGTGGCCAGGCATCAAAATCGGTGCTGGCGTAGCCTGTTGTCGATGCCACTGAGATCACCTGGAAAAAGCCCTGGCGCAGGGAAAGAAGGATATCGCCGCCGAGCTGGGGAGCAATATTTACGGCGATGAGCAGGGCGGATCCAGCGAGCACCACCGTGTAAAAACGCAATTCTTCGCTTTTCAGCACAGCCCTTTCACCTTTGAGAAGCCGGAAATAGATCGTAAAATTCACCCCAGCCAGGAACATAAAGATGATCATGATCACCTCGGCGGCGGGGTTGTTGAGGGCGGCCACGCTGGCGTTGTAGGGAGAAAACCCCCCTGTAGGCATGGTCGTGAAGGTATGGGCAAAGGCATCGAAGACGCTGAGGCCGCTGATGAGCAGCAGCAGCACCTGCAAAGCCGTAAAAGCGGTGTAGATCAGCCAGAGCCAGCGCGCCGTCTCAGCTACCCGGGGCACGAAACGCTCCGCCACGGGGCCGGGCAGCTCAGCCCGGTAGAGCGCAGTGCTCTTGAAGCCGAAGCGCGGCAAGACGGCGAGGAAGAGCACGATGATCCCCATCCCGCCCAACCACTGGGTCAAGGAGCGCCAGAAAAGGAGGCCGCGCGGCAGGATCTCCAGGTCGGGGATCACGGTGGCCCCGGTGGTGGTAAATCCGGAAACCGCCTCGAAAAAAGCATCCAACAGGCTCGCCCCGGTGTCGCTGTAAAAATAGAAGGGAAGACCGCCGAAAAAACCGGCCAGCAACCAGGCCAGCGAGACCAGGGAGAAGCTCTCGGCCAGGGTGAGCGGTTCCCGGCGCGCCGGGTAGGAGAGGGCGGTCAACAGCGCCCCCGCACCGGCAGTGATCAGGATGGACTGGAGAAAGGCGAGCCGGTCCCCGTCGGGTTCCCTCACCGACCAAAGCGCCGCCAGCGCCATCATCAGAGCCAAAAAAAGAAGCATGATCCCCAAAAGATAGAATATCCTGGTGCGCCGCACTCGATCGCCCCTTCCCGGGAGTATATCCGGCTCCATTCTTCTCACCTGCGAACGCCGCTGCGCCCGGCCCGGTTTTTTCTCGCCGCAAAATAACGCTCCAGCTTGCCGCTGATCCCCGGCAGGGTGAAGATGATCAGCAGGTCGCCCGTCAGGAGCCTGGTCTGGCCCCGGGGGATGATCACTTCCCGCCGGCGGATGATCGCGCCGATGAGCATTCCCCGGGGGAAGCCGGCCTCGGCCACTGTTTTATGGGCTACCGGCGCCGTTTCCGGCAGCAGCAGCTCCAGGATCTCTGCCTGCTCATCGTTCAGGATTGAAAGGGTCACCAGATCCTCGCGCCGGGTAAAACGGAGGATTTGGGAAGCGGTGACGAGGCGCGGATTGACCAGGCTGTCCAGCCCCAGGGCGCCATATATGGGAGCGAACTGCGGATCGACAACCTCGCAGATCACCTTCTTGATCCCCGCCTGCTTCGCCAGCACGCCAGCGATAATATTTGTGCGATCGTCGCCGCTCACTGCAACAACGGCATCGGTCTGCTCCATCTCTTCCTGCCGGAAAAGATCGATGTCGGTGGCATCCCCCTGCAAAATGAGAGTGTGGGAGAGCTCCCGGCTGAGCAGCTCGCAGCGCTCCTCGTCCCTCTCCACGAGTTTCGCCTGGAAAGGGCTGCGGCTCTCCTCGAGAAATCTGGCCAGCTCAAAGCCGACCATCCCGCCTCCGAGGATCGTGATCCGGCTGATCCTGATCTGCTCATGCAGCAGCAGCCGGCTGATATCCTTCAGCGTCTTCGGGCGGCCCAGAAGGTATACCCGCGAGCCGGGCTTGATCGTATCTTCGCCGCCGGGGATAATAAACTTTTCTTCTCCTTCGCTGATCCCTACGATGATGCAGCCGGGAGGGAGATCGAGATGGCGGAAGGGCTTCCCCACAATACCGGTCTCCGGGCCGGCGATGAGGCTGAGCATCATCACCCGGCCCCTGCTAAAATATTCGATCTCGCAGGCCTCAGGAAAATGAAGCATCCGCGAGATCTCATAAGCGGCGCTCCTCTCAGGACTGATCATCAGATCGATGCCCAGCTGCTCCCGGGTAAGCACAGCGGAATCAAGGGCATAATCGGCGTTGCGCACGCGGGCTACGGTAACGGTGACACCGTAGCGTTTAGCCAACATGCAGGCGATAATATTGATCTCATCGCTTTCCGTGACGGCGATAACCATATCGGCGGACCTGATCCCGGCCTGCTCCAGCGCCGAGGCGCTGGCGCCGTTATCCTCGATGACCATGACATCGAAGCTTTCGTCCAGTCTGCGGGCCTGTTCGGAGTCTTTCTCGATGACGGCTACATCAAAATCTTTCTCGGAAAGGTTGCGCGCCAGCTCCGTCCCCACCCCACCGCCGCCGATAATAATCATGTACATAGCAAAAGCAACCTCCCGCCTGCTTCATAGTACCCCGATATTATCACAAAACGAATTGGAATGCGCTCCCTTTGAAGGGAGTAAAA
>DUVX01000148.1 GCA_012840855.1 Bacillota bacterium
CTTGGCCGGCCCGCCTGGAGCTGCTTCGCCGCGAACCGCTGCTCATTCTGGATGGAGCCCATAATCCGGCGGCGATGAAGGGGCTGGCGGCTTCGCTCCCCGAATATTTTCGTTACCGCCACCTGCACCTGGTAGTCGGTGTGATGGCGGACAAGGATCCGGCGATGCTCGATCATATCCTCCCGCTGGCAGATACAGTGATCCTGACCCGGCCTGATCTGCCCCGCGCCGCCACACCAGAGGCGCTCGCCGCCGGGGTGAGAGGCCGTTTTTCTGGGAAAGTGCTCACGGAAGAAAAAGTAGAGCGCGCCCTCCATAGAGCGCTGGCCCTGGCTGATCCGGGTGACGCCGTCCTCGTGACCGGTTCCTTCTACACTGTCAGTGAAGCGCGCAGTGCCATACTCTTCTCTTCCCGAAGCGGGTAGCATTATTCTCCCAAAAGTGCGCATCGGCTCCCCGCTTTCCTGTCAACAGCCAAAACCAACCACTGCCCGGTTCCCCAAATTGATGTGGCCAACCCATCTTGGCCGGCGTGACATAAATCTCATATATAGCCATAAATATAGATTAGCCTGTTCATTTTGTTCATGAACGGCCAGATCAATAATTGAAAGGGGAGCGACTGAGGTGAAAGCTCTGTTACGCTGGGGGCTGGCTATGCTGATGGTCCTGGCGATGGTTCTGGTTTTTGCCGGAGGCTGTGCGCCGGCTGAGGAGATCGACGGGGGTGATGATCCCGGCTTCGAGGACTGGGATGATTATATCGATGACCTTGATCTCGATTTTGATGAGGGTGTTGAAGACGGCGATGCCGATCTGGAAGATGGTGCGGATTTTGAAGATGAAGACGGTGTGGACGTAGAGTAGGGCGGTGCAAAGGGAGGGGCAGATAAAGCGGGGGGGCGGGCCCAAAAGGCGGCCCCCTGTTTTTTACTGGAGAACATGGGACAAACAGGTACGTCCCTGTTGTCCCGTGGAGACTTGATCAATCGGTGAACCTGGGGGATAATTTAGGGGGAGGAGGACAGGCCATCGTTTATCAGGAGCTTCTAGAATCCGGTGAGTTGGGTTCCCGGCTTGCCCGGCTGCGGGAGCTGTTCGAGCCCTGCCGCCTTTGCCCCCGGGAATGCGGTGCTCTTAGGCTTTCAGGTGAGCGCGGTGAATGCGGTGCGGGGAAGGAGGCCGAAATTGCCTCTTTCGGGCCTCATTACGGGGAGGAGCGCCCCCTGGTCGGGCGGGGCGGCTCGGGGACGATCTTTTTTGCTTTTTGCAACATGCGCTGCGTCTTTTGCCAGAACTATGAGATCAGCCGGGGGGACGTCAGGGAGACTGCCACCGCAGCGGATCTGGCCGAAATAATGATGGATCTGCAACGGCGGGGCTGCGAGAATATCAATCTCGTTACCCCAACCCACTACCTGCCGCAAATTGTGGATGGGCTGATCATCGCTGCCGGTGAGGGGCTGCAGCTGCCCCTGGTCTACAATTGCGGCGGCTACGAGAGCATTGCCTCCCTGCGTCTTCTTGAGGGGATTGTCGATATCTATATGCCCGACCTTAAATACAGCGGTGAAGAGGAGGCGCAAAAATACTCCCGGGTGGGCAATTACCCCGCAGTGGCCCGGGCGGCGGTCTGGGAGATGCAGCGCCAGGTGGGCGACCTGACGTTGGACCGGAAGGGTGTGGCTGTCAGGGGGTTGCTGATCCGCCACCTCGTCATGCCCGGAGGGATTGCCGGCACCGCTGAGCTCATGGAGTTCATCGCCCGGGAAGTGTCGCCACACGCCGCGATCAATCTGATGAAGCAGTACCGCCCCACTTATCGGGCCCATCGCTATCCCGAAATCAACCGCCCCATCACCCGTCGGGAATACCTTGAGGCGCTCGCCGCAGCGAGGGAGAGCGGACCCTCTTTTCATCTGTTATAATAGCGTTGGGTCTTCTCCCTGCAGATTATTAGCAGGAAAAACATCGCCCTTAACGAATTGATAATCTATTGTACAATTTGGGCATTTTCTAGAGGCCCGTTTTCATCTTCCTAGAAAAGGGGTGAGCTTTTTAGTATGGCTATGGCAATTTTTAAAGGAGGCGTTCACCCGGAGTATCGTAAAGAGCTGACCGCTTCCCTGGCGATCAGCGTTGCCCCGCTCCCCGAGAAGGTAGTCATTCCGCTGCAGCAGCATATCGGTGCGCCCTGCGAACCGCTCGTGGAGGTGGGCGATGCGGTAAAGACGGGCCAGAAGATCGGTGAGAGTGAGGGCTTTGTCTCTGCGCCGGTGCATGCGAGCATCTCAGGCCGGGTGACCGCCATCGGGCCGTACAACCATCCTCTCGGCCGCAAGGTAGCGGCGGTGACCATCGAAAGTGACGGGCAGGATGAATGGGATGGGCAGATCGGCCCCCTGGAAAATTACGTGGAGTGTTCGCCGGAAGAGCTTCGTGAT
Source organism: Bacillota bacterium (assembly GCA_012840855.1). Classification (GTDB taxonomy): domain Bacteria; phylum Bacillota; class Dethiobacteria; order DTU022; family DTU022; genus JAAZPQ01. The sequence continues at coordinate 2,445 of DUVX01000148.1, forward strand.
GCCATCCGCGAGGCCGGTATTGTCGGCATGGGCGGTGCCACCTTTCCCGCTCACGTGAAGATGTCGCCGCCGGAAGGCAAGGCTATCGATACGGTGATCATCAACGGGGCGGAGTGCGAGCCCTATCTCACCGCTGATCATCGTCTGATGTTGGAAGAGCCGGAGAAAGTCGTCATCGGCCTGGAGGTGATGATGAGAGTTCTCGGCGCGGGGAAAGGAATAATCGGAATCGAAGATAATAAGCCCGATGCCATCAGGGTGATCGGGCAGCTCATCGAAGACAAGCCCGCCCTCTCCGTCGTTCCCTTGAAGACGAAGTACCCCCAGGGTGCAGAAAAGATGCTGATCCAGGTCATTACAAAACGGCAGGTTCCCTCCGGCGGTCTTCCCCTCGATGTGGGTGTGGTCAATCATAACACCGGCACCGCCGCGGCGGTAGCCGATGCTGTTTTAACGGGCAGGCCGCTCATCGAGCGGGTTGTTACCGTTACCGGTGAGGGCATCAGGCGGCCGGCCAACCTGAAAGTGCGGTTGGGCACGCTGGTCAGTGAACTTACCGAGCTCTGCGGCGGTTTGAGTGACGATACCCGCAAGCTCATTGTGGGCGGGCCGATGATGGGGCTGGCCCAGCCGACGACCGATCTGCCGGTGATCAAGGGGACCTCGGGCATCCTCGCCCTCACCGGCGAAGAGGTGGAGCTCATCGAAAGCGACACCTGCATCCGCTGTGCCCGCTGTGTCGCAGCCTGTCCGATCAACCTGGTCCCCACCTTTATCGCCCAGGCAGCGGAGCACGGGCGTTTCGCCCGGGCGGAAAAATTGCACGCCGCCGACTGCATCGAATGCGGTTGCTGCGCCTATGTCTGCCCGGCCCGGATACCTCTGACCCAGTGGATGAGGGTGGCCAAGGCGGAAGTGCTGGCCCGGCGTAAAGGTTAAATCAGCGCCCTTGGAAGGGGAGTGATCGAATGAACGATAATCTGGTAATATCATCTTCGCCCCACATCCGGACTTTCCAGACTGTCCGTGGGGTGATGGTAGACGTCCTTATCGCCCTCGGTCCCGTGGTGGCCGTCTCTATTCTCCTGTTCGGTTACCGGGCCCTGCTCACCATGACTGTAGCCATGCTGGCCGCCATGCTGGCCGAGGCGCTCTGGCTGCATCAGTGGAATATATTTGGCGACGGCAGCGCTGCGGTGACCGGTCTTCTCCTGGCCATGACCCTGCCGCCCGATGTCGCCTGGTGGATTCCCGCCATCGGCTCCGTTACCGCCATCATCATCGGCAAACAGGTCTACGGCGGTATTGGAAACAATATCTTCAACCCGGCGCTCGTCGGCCGGGCGGTGCTGGTAGTCTCCTGGGGAACTCATCTGGTGGGCCCCATCTGGCCCGTTCCGAAGCCCTTTCATTTTTTCGCCGATATCTCAGCCGTGACTACGGCGACCCCTCTGGCCGGTGAGGCGGAGGCCCTGGGCACCACCCTGAGCCAGCTTTTCATCGGCAATACAGGCGGCTGCCTCGGCGAGACCTCCGCCATGGCCCTGCTACTGGGCGGCCTTTGGCTGCTCTACAAGGGCCATATTGACTGGCGGATTCCCGGCGCCTTTATCGGCACCGTCTGGCTCATGGGCACCCTTTTCGGCGGCGCTTTCTACAACAACAGCGTCACCACGGGGTTGTTTCATCTTCTCGCCGGCGGGGTGCTACTGGGAGCGATCTTTATGGCCACCGATATGGTCACCTCACCGGTAACGCCCTGGGGCAAGCTCATCTTCGGCGTGGGCTGTGGCCTTATCACGATGCTGATCCGTCTTTTCGGGTCTTACCCCGAAGGGGTCACCTTCGCCATCCTGACGATGAATGCGCTCACTCCGCTGCTCGATAAATTCACCATTCCCAGAAAATTCGGGGAGGTGAAGCAGGTTGCGTGATCTAACCCGTCTCATAGTAACACTTGTCGCCGTCACCGTGGCAGCGGCTGTGCTTCTCGGCGGCGTGGACCTGATCACCGCCCCGGCGATTGCGGCGCGGCAGGAAGAGGATTATCGCAATGCCCTGGAGGAATACTTTCCCGGAATGGCCGAATATAGCTCCGAGAGCCTTGACGAAGAGACCTTCGATCTGGTCTACGATGCCGGCGGCGAGCTGCTGGGCGTCATGGCTTCGGCCGCGGCCCAGGGTTACGACGATCTGATCAGCTACAACCTGGCCCTGGATAAAGAGGGCACCATTCTCGGTCTGCGTATCGTCGAGCACAGCGAGACCCAGGGCGTGGGCGATGTTATCGAAAAGCCAATATTCCAGGATCAATTCCTGGGAAAAAACTGCCTTGATCCGCTCCAGATTGGCGAAGATGTTGATACAGTGAGCGGCGCCACCATCAGCACCAGGGCGATGATCGATTCGGTGCGGCAGCTTCTTACCGTCGCCGCTGACGGCTTCCTCGATCTCGAAAAAGAGGAGCCTATCGATATCACCGCCCTTCCCGACGGCACTTACCGCGGCAGCGGCAAAGGCTATGCCGGCAAGATCAGGGTTGAGGTGACCCTGAAGGGCGGCAAGATCAAAGCTATTGAGATCATAAAGCATGAGGAGAAAGACACCTACCTGGCCGAGGCGGTAGCCCTGGTGAAGCCGCAGATTATCGACGGTCAGACCCTAGAGGTCGACACGGAGACCGGCGCTACCGACAGCGCCGCCGGAATCGTCAGTGCGGTGGAGAGCGCCCTGAAGAAAGCGCTGAAAAGTAAAGAAGAAAAGGGCGGTGAGAAATGATGAACAATCTTTACCTGGCAGATATAACGCGGGGGATATTCAAGGAAAACCCAATCTTTCGCCTGGTCCTGGGGATGTGTCCCACCCTGGCCATCACCGTTCTGGTTAAAAACGGCCTGGGGATGGGGCTGGCGGTGATCGCCGTACTGACTTGCTCCAATGTGGTCATCTCCAGCCTGCGGCGCTTTATCCCCGAGCAGGTCCGGATCCCCTGCTATATCGTCATCATCGCCACCTTTGTGACGATTATCGAGATGGTCCTGCAGGCCTTTGTGCCCGCACTTTATGATGCCCTGGGCGTTTTTGTGCCGCTCATCGTGGTCAACTGCATCATCCTCGGCAGGGCCGAAGCCTTTGCCGGCAAACAGCCGGTATTGCGCTCGCTCTTCGACGGTATCGGCAGCGGGCTGGGCTTTACGCTGGGGCTGCTCCTGCTCTCGCTGGTGCGGGAGGTCTTCGGTAGCGGCACCCTTCTGGCGGAGACGAACTTCGCCGTGCAGCTCTTCGGCGCCAATTTTGAACCCATGCGTATCTTTGCGCAGCCTGCCGGCGCTTTTATTGTTCTTGGCCTGCTGCTGGCGCTGACCAATATTGTGTTTAAACGGTTGCAGATCGATTGATCCGGCGCACAATTCCTTGATGGAGGACGGCTATGGAAAAACTTATCTCAATTTTATTTATCTATATCCTGGTGGACAACTTTGTCCTGCAGCGCTTTTTCGGGATCTGTCCCTTTCTCGGCGTCTCCCGCAAGATGGAGACGGCCATGGGGATGGGGATGGCTGTGGTCTTCGTGATCACCCTTTCCACCCTGGTGACCTGGCTGGTGCACTATTATATTCTCGTCCCCCTGCGCCTTGAATTTCTCCAGCTGGTCACCTTCATCCTCGTTATCGCCGGCCTGGTCCAGCTGGTGGAGACCTTTTTAAGGAAGGCCAGCCCCACCCTTTACCAGGGCCTGGGGATCTATCTGCCCCTGATCACAACCAACTGCGCCGTCCTGGCGGTGGCGCTCCTGGCGGTGAGGCAGGATTTTACCCTGTTGGAGTCGGTGGTCTTCGGGATAGCCGCTTCGCTGGGCTTCTGGATGGCGCTGGTGATCATGTCGGGGATCAGGGAGAGGCTCGATCTGGCCAAGGTTCCCGCTGCACTGCAGGGGACGGCGATCACCCTGATCACTGCAGGGATCCTCTCGCTGGCCTTTATGGGCTTCAGAGGGATGTTAACCTTTTAAACTACTCGCCGGGGCTCTCTTTGTGAGGCGCTCGACAGATAAATTTATGACAGCGGGGTGAAAAAAAGTGCAAATATTGTTTGCCGTTCTGGCCCTGGGGGGCATCGGGGCATTTTTCGGCCTTCTTTTGGGGCTGGCGGCACGTTTTTTTGCCGTGGATACGGATCCGCGTATCGAAGCGGTACGCGAGGCGCTGCCCGGGGCCAACTGCGGCGCCTGTGCTTACGCCGGATGTAACAAGTATGCCGAAGCGGTTGTGGCCGGAGACGCCCTGGTAAACGGGTGCATCCCCGGGGGGGATATGACGGCCTCGGCTATCGCCGCGATTATGGGGCAGAAAGCCGGCACGGTGGAGCCGAAGGTGGCATACGTTTTCTGCCGGGGAGATCACCGGCACGCCCGGGATCTGTTCATCTATCATGGGATCCTCGATTGCGATTATGCCCAGCAGTACCACGGTGGGTTCAAAGCCTGCCCCGACGGCTGCCTGGGGCTGGGTAATTGTGTGCGGGCCTGCCCCTTTGAAGCCCTATCCATGGGGCCGGAAGGTTTGCCACAAGTTGACGAGGACAGGTGCAGCGGCTGCGGCCTCTGTGTGGAGGCCTGCCCCCGCGAGATCATCCGCCTGCTCCCGAAGGGCGATCACGGCCACCTGGTTTGGTGCAACTCCCAGCAGCGCGGCAAAACCGTTAGCCGCGCCTGCGAGGTGGGGTGTACCGGCTGCCGGGCCTGTGTACGGGCCTGCCCTCAGGAAGCGATCAGCATGGACGGCTACCTGGCTGTGATCGATCTGGAAAAATGCGATGACTGCGGTCTCTGCGTGGAGAAATGCCGCTTTGGCTCGATCCACCCCCGCCGCGAGGCCGCCGCCGGCAGCGCAGCCAGGCCGGAGGAGGCCGCTTCCGCCTGAATGGGGAAGCCTGAGGGGGCTGTCCGGAGCAGTTGAGGCGGCCCCCTTTAATTTTCGCTATATCTACAGCCCAGGATGCGGCGATCATCCCAGATCTTACCGGATGGGGCCGGGGTAAAAATCTGATATTCCCCTGTTAATTTTACTGCAGTGTGTTATATTTATTTCTAGTGATCTCTCCGATGGGGGGAAGGGAAACAATTGTCCCGCGATGGTTACCGCAAAGAGGATCGGGCTAAAAGATCTGCCCCGCAGCAGGGCCGGCGCAGACTCCTGTTTCTTCTGCTGTTCGCTGCCGCCGTTCTCCTGGGTGCAGTGCTGTTGCTTATCAATCGCGGTGCCGCCGGGGAGAGCCCTTTCAACTACACTGAACTGCTCATGGATACCGAAGTCAGCCTGCAGCTTTTTGGCCGAAAAGAGGGCGAAGCGAGGCGGATTAAGGAGACGCTTTTTGAGGAGATGAGGCGGCTGGAGCAGCTTTTGAGCTGCTGCGATCCGCAGAGCGAGGTCTTTGAAATTAACCGTGCCGCCGGTAAGAGGCCCGTGGCTGTGAGCCCGGAAACAGCGGAAGTGATGCAGGAGGCGCTTCACTATGCTGCCATCAGCGAGGGGGCTTTCGATCCAACCATCGCTCCTCTGCTGGAGCTCTGGGGTTTCCGGGAGGGTGATTACCGCGTTCCTGCCCCGGATGAGCTGGCGCAGGCCGGCGGAGCGGTGGATTACCGCGCTGTGGAGGCCGGGGGCGGGGAGGTTTACCTGCCCCAGCGCAGCATGGCTCTCGACCTGGGCGGCATCGCCAAGGGCTATATTATCGACTGCGGCCTCGCCCTGCTGGCCCGATCGGGGGTCAGCCATGCCCTGATCAACGCCGGCGGGGATGTCGGTATCCTCGGCCCGAAAGCAGACGGCTCCCCCTGGAAGATCGGTCTGAAGCATCCGCGCAGCGAAAAGATTCTGGCCGTAATCCCCCGGGGGGAGAGGGGAGCCGTCGTCACCTCGGGGGATTACGAGCGCTTCTTTGAAAAGGACGGAGTCCGCTACCACCATATCCTCGATCCCCGGACGGGGAGGCCCGCTTCATCGCTGATCAGTGTCACCGTGGTCGCCCCGACAGCTGTTCAGGCCGATGCCCTTTCCACCGCCCTTTTTGTGATGGGGCCCGAGCGCGGCCTCGCTCTGGTGGAAGATCTTCCCGGAGTGGAAGCGCTTCTTGTTACCCCGCAGCAGGAGCTGCTGCTCTCCAGCGGGCTGCGCGACCTGGTGGAGCTGCCGGGCGACGGGGGCTAAGTGCCCGCGGTAAAAAGTGCTGCAATGCTTTAAAACGCAGCATTCTTCTAGAGGAAAATTCGTTTTTTTGGTTAATTAGAAGAAAGAGATGAGAGATGGACCGCAATCTTTTGAAGATGATCAATCTTGCCGTGCTCGTGACTTTTGCCGTGGTCATCCACACTGTCGAAGCGGCCCTGCCGCTGCCGATGCCGGTTCCCGGCGTGCGCCTGGGGCTGGCCAATATGATCACCTTGCTGACGCTTTCCCTCTATGGGGTGCGCAGCGGCCTGGTGGTGGCGGTGCTGAGAACGGTTCTCGGCAGCCTCATCGGCGGCACCTTTCTCGGTTTCGGTTTTTGGCTGGGTCTCTCCGGCGGTCTGCTTTCCACCGCAGTGATGGCTCTGGCGCTAGGGGCGGCAAAAAGAGGTTACCTCACTCTCATCTCCGTGAGCGTGCTCGGGGCGGCGGCTCATAATATCGCCCAGATCACCGTTGCTGCGGGTGTCATCGGCAGCGCCGCACTCTGGAGAGGCTATCTGCCCCTGCTGCTGCTGCTGGCAGTGCCCACCGGTTTTTTTACCGGCCTCGCCGCCTTCTATCTTGAAGGTGTTACCAGGCGGGTGCTTCGCCAGGCCGGCGGAGCCGGTGCGGTTTGATGAAGCTGATCCTCGCTTCGGCCTCTTCCCGACGGACGGAGCTGCTGCGGCAGGCCGGGATAGCGCATCGTGTTATCGAGAGCGATTCCGGGGCGGAAAGCATACCGGAGGGTCTCCCGCCCGCCGGATCGGCCGTTCACCTGGCGCTACAGAAGGCGCGGCGGGTCGCTGCGGGGCTACGTGAGGGGGTTGTCCTCGGGGCCGACACTGTGGTGTTGCTGGGGGACGAAATCCTCGGCAAGCCCCGGGACGCCGCTGATGCCTGCCGGATGCTCCAACGCCTCAGCGGTACAGAGCACCGGGTGATCACCGGGATCGCTTTGGTGGAAGTGTCAACAGGAAGATGGCTCTCCTCTTTTGCGGAGACCCGTGTTTGGATGCGGGCCCTGGAGCCGGAGATGATCGCAGCATATGTTGCTACCGGTGAAGCGATGGATAAAGCCGGAGCCTACGGCATTCAAGGAAAAGCAGCTGTTTTTGTCGAAAGGATTGATGGATCTTATACTAA
>DUVX01000149.1 GCA_012840855.1 Bacillota bacterium
GCTTCCGCCGGGCTGAATGAAGCGCACCGGCTCCACTAGGGCGGCGATGGCATCAAAACGGGAGCAGGCTATCTCCCGGCCCCGGGCGATATCTTTTTCGATCTGGGCGCGCAGCGCGGCGACAGAAGGGAAATCCCTGGTCTCCCGCAGTCTTTCCAGGAAATAGAGGGTGATCTCGCGGCCGTAGATCTCCCCGGCAAAGTCGAGGATATAGGTCTCGATGGAGGGAGTATTGTCTGCAAAGGTGGGTTTGTTCCCCACATTGGTGACGCCGAAGCGGATCTGTTCATCCACCCCGCCTACCGCTGTGAGGTAGACACCGCTGCCCGGCCGGGCGAGGCGGTGATCGGGGTCTATATTGGCAGTGGGATAGAGCATCTTTTTACCCCTGCCCCGGCCGGGGATGACCGTGCCCCGGCGAAAGAAATAGTAGTTCAGCAGTGCCGCGGCCCGGTTGACTTCCCCCCCGGCCAGCAGCCCCTTGATTGATGAGCTGCTGATCACCATGCCCTCATCTTCCTCCATCGGTGAAACGGCTACGGTGAAGCCGAGCTCCCGGCCAAGCTCCTGCAGCATCTCCTTCCTGCCGGCGCCGCCGCGCCCGAAGGAGTAATCTACACCGATGGAGAGGCCGTCGATCCTTATCTTTTGCAAGAGGATCTCCCTGACAAAATTCAGGGGGGTCGTTGAGGCCATCCCGGCAGTGAAAGGGGCGACAAAAAGATAATCGAGCGCCAGCATCTCCAGCAGTGAGGCCCGTTCGGCAATTCCGGTGAGCAGGCAAAAACGCTTCTGCGGGTGCAGTACGGTGGACGGGTGAGGATCAAAAAGGAGCGCGGCGGAGGAGCCGCCGCTTTCGCGGGCCTGGCGGACCGCTTTTTTTATCACCGCCTGGTGGCCGCGGTGAACCCCGTCAAAATTGCCCAGAGCAAGGTAGAGCGGCGGTTTAATGGATCGGCCATGCAGGCCCTCGATGATCTTCATCCTCTGTCCTCCTTAGGGAGAAAGAAATTTTTCTGTTTTTAGAAGATGCCCCGCGCCGTCTTTCTCGAGGCGCGCCAGGGCCCTGAAGCGGCCGCCGGAATCGTAGATCCGCAGCGGCGGTCCGCCCGTGGCGGGTGCTGCGGGCCCGGCGGGTAGTTCCCAGGGTACGCTCCGGCCGTTGCGCAGGTCGTCAACAGCCCCGTCGGACAGGGTGAGAGCCTCCAGATGGAGGAGCGCCTGGTCCAGGGGCAGCAGCACTTTCGCGAGTTCATCTGCGGCAGCAGCGGCGGTAAGCTCCTCCATTGTGTGAGCGTCCTCGATGGTCAGAGGGCCGACAAAGGATCGCTCTAGCGAAGAAAGATACGCGCCGCAGCCGAGGCGGTTGCCGATCTCTACAGCCAGGGCGCGGATATAGGTACCCCGGGAACACTCTACCTCGCAGACAATCTGAGGGGCGGCGGCGTCGGGGCAAAGAGCGATCAGCTCCAGGCGGTAGATCTCTATCTCTCGCTTTTTCGAAGGGATCTTTTCACCGCGGCGGGCGTAGTCGTAAAGGGGCCGGCCGCGGTATTTTGCCGCCGCATAGGCGGGAACCTCCTGCTGCTGCCGCCCGGTGAGGGATTTTAACAGCGTCGCTACCCTCTCCGCTGTCAGCGGGGGGGGCGTGGTTCTGGAACCGATTGTGCCCTCAGCATCGCCGGTATCGGTGGTCACGCCGAGGGTGATGGAGGCGCGGTAGCCCTTGCGCAGGTCAAAAAGGTATTCGGCGACACGGGTGGCCCGGCCCAGGCATAGCGGCAGCACCCCCACGGCGGCGGGATCGAGGGTGCCGCCGTGGCCCACTCTGGTACCCGGGGCGAGGCGGCGCATGGCCGCCACGGCATCGTGGGAGCTGATCCCTGCTGCTTTGTTCAAATTGATAATTCCATCCATGGCGTCGTTTTTCTAATTTCCTTTTTCAGTATTCAATCATTGCCGGACGGCTCAAGCTTTGCTATGGCCAGCAGCGCCTCTTCGATGACTCTTTCCCGGGTCTGTTCAAAAGGGCCCTTCAGGCGGCAGCCAGCAGCTCGGGCATGGCCGCCTCCGCCGAGTATTTCCGCCAGCACGCTCACATCGGCTTTTCTGGAACGGAAGCCCACCTTGGTCTCCGTGGGGCTGTCGATAAAAAACATGACCCCGATCTCCACTCCCTCGATATTGCGGGTGTAGTTGATCATTCCATCCAGATCTTCGATGAGAGCGCCGCTCTGCTCGAGCATATCCCGGCTGGCCGTAATTGTGGCTACTTTTTTTCCGCCATGAAACTCAAGTGTGCCGAGGACTTTTTTTAGCAACAGGTAGAAGGGAAGGGGGCGCAGATCGAAGATCTGCTCCGAAAGGAGGCCCGGGTTGAGGCGATGGCTCTCCAGCAGGGCCGCCGCTGTGCGGTGTGTCTCCGCTGTCGTGTTTTCATATTTAAACGATCCAGTATCGGTGGCCAGGGCCACATAGAGAGCTTCGGCGATGGAAGTTGTCAGCGGTAGCGCCGCCGCTTCCAGCAGGCGAAAAATTATCTCGCCTGTCGCCGCCGCGCTGGCATCGACGAGGTTGGCTGTTCCAAAATAGCTGTTGGTACGATGATGATCTATATTGATGATATCACGGGAGCGGGCGGCGGGAACCCTGAACTCTCCTGTTCGCTCCAGGTCGGTGCAATCGAGCACTATGGCGACGGCATCGTCGAGCCACCGCTCCGCCGAGGAGGAGATCTTTTCACTCCCCTTCAAGAAAGCGTATTTGCGGGGGACTCGGTCTTCAGTGAAAAGGCGCACCCTTTTGCCCGCCCTAAACAGCGATTCTCCCAGGCCCAGCAGCGAACCGATGCTATCGCCGTCGGGCCGGATATGGGAGACCAGGTTGAAGGAGCTGCGCTGCTGCAGCAGCCTGATGATCGCTTTCGTTTGCTCTTTCATGGTTTCTTACGGTTGTCCTCGTGTAAAGATTTCAATACGCTCTCAATATGGGCGCCATATTCCAGGGAACGATCCTCGGCAAAGCTGATCTCCGGGGTATGGCGCAACCGGATGCTCTTGCCGATTTCGCTACGGATGAAACCGGCGGCCCGCTGCAGTGTTTCCATGGTTTCGTTTTTTTCCGCTTCCTTCCCGTAGACACTCACGTAAATGGTGGCGTAGCGCAGATCGCGGGAGAGCTCCACCCCGGTGACGCTGGTCAAAGAAGCGATCCGGGGATCTTTGATCTGTCCGGCAATAATTCTCCCGACGACTTTTTTTATCTCTCCGGCTACCCGGCGGGATCGGTTTACAGAGATCGTCTCCCCCTCCTTACATGCGGCATGCGCAATCAGTTGATCCGTTTCATCGTATAGGCCTCGATCTGGTCGCCCTCGGCGATATCGCTGAACCCTTCAATGAGGATGCCGCATTCGAAGCCGCTGGCGACCTCACGAACATCATCCTGAAAACGCTTCAGCGAGGCCAGCTTGCCCTCGTGCACCACAACACCGTCGCGGATCAGGCGGATCAGGGAGTTCCGGGTAATTTTACCTTCAGTGACATAACACCCGGCGATATTGCCGAAGCGCGAGGCTTTGAAAACCTGCCTGATCTCAACCTGCCCTTCGATTTCCTCCCGGTAGACGGGCTTGAGCAGCCCCTGTACCGCCAGGCGGATATCCTCGAGCGCCTCGTAGATGACACGGTAAAGGCGTAGATCGACACGATCCGCCTCGGCGAGGCGGCGGGCATTGCTGTCGGGACGGACATTGAACCCGATGACGATAGCGTTAGAGGCAGAAGCGAGCATAACGTCGGACTCATTGATCGCCCCCACGCCGGCGTGGATTACCCTGACCTTGACCTCCTCCAGGCTGAGCTTGAGGATGGCCTCCTGCAGTGCCTCCACCGACCCGTGCACGTCTCCCTTGAGGACGAGGTTGAGCTCCTTAGTCTCGCCCTCCTGGATCTGCTTGAACAGATCATCCAGGGTGACCCGCTGTGAACGCTGCGCCGCCGCTTTGATCTTTTGTGAACGCCTTTCGGCCACCTGGCGCGCCAGTCGTTCATCCTCGATGACCTGGAAGCGATCGCCGGCCAGCGGGACCTCATTCAACCCCAGCAGCTCTACGGGTGTGGCCGGACCGGCCGAGGTGACCCTCTCCCCTTTCTGATTGAGCATGGCTCTGACCTTGCCGGTGGAGGTGCCGCAGATGAGCGAATGACCCACGCGCAGCGTTCCATCCTGAACCAGGACGGTGGCTACCGGGCCGCGGCCCCGATCGAGGTGGGCCTCGATGACCGTGCCGCGCGCTGTCCGCCCAGGATCGGCCTGCAGCTCGCTCAGCTCCGACACCAGCAGGATCATCTCTAAAAGCTCATCGAGACCCTGGCGCTGCTTGGCGCTGACAGGAACGCAGATCGTCTCGCCGCCCCACTCTTCGGGGATCAGCCCCTGCTCCGAAAGCTGCTGCTTGACCCGCTCGGGGTTGACATTGGCCTTATCGATCTTATTGATCGCTACGATGATGGGCACTTCCGCCGCCCGGGCGTGATTGATCGCCTCGATGGTCTGCGGCTTGACGCCGTCATCAGCGGCGACAACGAGGACGGCAATATCGGTAACCTGGGCTCCCCGGGCCCGCATCGCTGTGAAAGCTTCATGGCCGGGCGTATCGAGAAAAACTATCTTTTTGCCCGAAGCCTCTACCGTGTAGGCGCCGATATGCTGGGTGATTCCCCCTGCCTCCCCGGCGGTGACATCGGACTCGCGAATAGCATCGAGCAGTGATGTTTTGCCGTGATCAACATGGCCTAAAACCGTCACTACAGGATGACGCTCGCTCAGTTTCTTTTCGCCCTCATCTTCACTGCCGAGCAGCTCCTGCTCGATAGGATCGGCGATAAATTCCACATCTGCGTTGTACTCATCGGCCACCAGCTCAATGGCCTCGGGATCGATGGCCTGGTTGATGTTGGCCACCACACCAAGCTCCAGAAGCTTGGTGATCAGATCTGCTGCCGTGGTCTCGAAAAGAGCGGCGACCTCGCCAACGGTGACGCGCCCTTCCACACTTACCCTGCGCCGTTTTTTCTTGATCGGCGGCTTTGTGTCGGTTTTTCGACGGGCCCGCGGAGCGGCGGCCTTTTCCGGCCTTTTTACCTGGCTCTTTTTCTCTTCCCGGGCCGGGGCCGCTTTTTTCTTTTCCACTGGCGCCGCCGGTTTTTCCTTTGCGCCTGCTTCGCTCTCCGCGCGGCCTGTAAGGACGGCGATTACTCGCCCTGCGGCCTCGCGATCGAGGGTGCTCATATGATTTTTGACTTCGATATCCATCTCTTTCATGGCTTCGATCAATTTTTTGCTCGTTGTGCCCAGCTCTCTGGCCAGTTCGTAAACCCTTACTTTAGCCATTCAACACACCTCCATTAAAAGCCCTCCTTGTAAAATCCGTTAAGACGTGCGCTCGTTATCCGATTGCAGCAGTGCTGTAATCTCCGCAATAATCTCTTCGGAAAGAGGATACCCCAAATGTTTTTCCCATCTTTTACCCCTGATGGCCTGCTCCAAGCAGCTCTTTTGCCGGCAGATATAGGCGCCGCGCCCGGAGACCTTTCCTTTAAGATCGAGGCATATCTGGCCCTGTGGTGTCCGCACCAGGCGAATCAGCTCCCGCTTCGGTCTTCTGGCCCGGCAGCTGATGCATATTCGCTGAGGAACCTTTCGTTTACCGGCCATCTTTTACCTCGCTTCCTGTAATCTACCGCTACCGCTCTTCTGCTGTTGTCTCTTCCGTTTCGCTCTCTCCAGCATCAAACAGATCTTCAGTAGCCGGCCCGTCCTCCGCCGCTTCTTCTTCTTTTTCTTTCCCCGCCGTCTCATTCATATCCTCGGTAAGCCCCAGGGAGGAAAGGCGTTCCTGGGCAATCTGCGTTTCGCTGTAGATATCGATCTTGTAACCGGTGATCTTTGCCGCCAGGCGGGCATTTTGCCCCTCTTTACCGATGGCCAGCGAGAGCTGATCATCGGGAACGATGATCAGCGCCGATTTGTCATCGAGCTCCACGGAGACCACCCGGGCCGGGCTGAGCGCGTTGGCCAGGTACTGCTCTGTCTCTTCGCTCCAGCGAATCACGTCGATTCGCTCGCCCCGCAGTTCATTGCTGACCGCCTGAACTCTACTGCCGCGCGGGCCCACACAGGCGCCGACAGGATCGATATCCTGGTTGGTGGAATGAACCGCCAATTTGGCCCGGTAACCGGGTTCGCGGGCGGCGGCCTTGATCTCAACAATTCCGTCGTAGATCTCCGGAACCTCGAATTCAAAAAGCCGTTTCAAAAATCCGGTATGGCTGCGCGAAAGGATCACCTGAGGCCCCTTGCTGCTCTTTTTTACCTCCATGATGATCGCTTTAATCCGCTCGTTCATCCGGTAGCGCTCGCGGGGCAGCTGTTCCTCCCGCGGGAGAATACCCTCTGCCCGGCCCAGATCGACGATAGCGTGGCGGTGTTCAAAACGGCGCACTGTGCCGGTAACGATATCCTCGACCCTTTCCAGGAATTCCTTGTAGATCAATTCCCGCTCGGCTTCCCTGATCCTTTGAATGATCACCTGCTTCGCTGTCTGGGCGGCAATTCGGCCAAACTCCTGCTGGGCCACCTCTTTCTCGATGAGATCCCCTGGCTGGCAGCGGGAGTCGTAGACCCTGGCCTCATAAAGTTCGATCTCCTGCTGGGGCGACTCTACCTCCTGGACCACCGTTAACTGAGAAAAGACCTTGATCTCTCCCGTGTCCCGATCTATGCTCACGCGTACATTGCCCGGAGCCTGGAAATTTCTTTTGTATGCCGAGATTAACGCCACCTCAAGCGCTTCAAAAAGGATCTCCAGATCAATGCCTTTACTTTTTTCGATAGCCTTTAGCGCAGCAATAAGCTCTTTACTGTTAACCGAAATTGATCCCAACCTCCCTTCCGGACCCGCTTACGGCCGAAACCACAAATGGGCCTTGCTGATTTTATCCAGCGGAATCCTGATCCGCTCTCCCTTCGCCAGGGTCATCTCCACATCATTCTCCCCGGTGGGACCGATCTTCCCCTGAAAACTTTTTTTCCCGGAGACCGGTTCCCGGGTATAAACCTTGGCCATCTTGCCCCGATAGCGCTGAAAATCGCTCTTGCCGGAAAGTGGACGCTCCACTCCCGGTGAGGAGACCTCGAGGATATAGCTCTGGGGAATGGGATCATAGGCATCGAGCAAGTCGGAAAGAGCCCGGCTGACTGTTTCGCAATCGGCGATAGTCACGCCGTCGGCCTTGTCGATAAAGATACCGAGGTGGGCTTTCCGGCCGCTGCTGAAATCCAGCCGCACAAGCTCGAGGCCGTGCTCCTCGATAACCGGCTCCACAAGATGGTGCAGTTTTGCTTTTAGCTCCTCCGGGGACATAATCAGGCTCCCTTCCTAAAAATGCTCTTTTAACAGGAAAGAGTGGGAAAACCCACCCTTGGTCAAAAAACGTCCCAACCTTCCTGCCGTGTTAAAGATTATCACAATGGATCCGATTATGCAAGTAAAAGGAAGCGGGTAATTCTACTTCAAATTCAAATCAATACTGGCCGCATATTTGATGATCTCCCAGTACATCTTCCCCCTGGCAGCGAGCCCTTTCCAGAGGCCCAATTTTTCTTCTTTCATCAGGTGGGAAAGATCGGGCAGGCTTACCAGGGCCACGGGGATACCCTTCTCCTCCACGTAACGGTGCAGAGCGATCTCTACACCAAAGCGGGTCATATCGAGATCGGAGAGATCGTTGAACAGCTCTCGTAGGAGCGCACGCTGCCCCGTCAAGTGCGGGGCTACTTTCTGCGCCAGATCGGTGGCTACCCTTCCCTTTTCAAAGACTCCCAGGCTCATCATGGCCCGATTTTCCCGGACCGGCTCCAGAAGGGCGTTGACATGTTCCTCGGTGAGCCCGATGAGGTCGGCATCGAGAAAAAGAACGATCTCAGCCGTGGTCTGCTCCATGCCGGCCTTCATCGCTCCTCCCTTGCCCCGGTTTTCTGGCAGCTCGATCACCTGCACGGCGCTGAACTGCCGCGCTACTTCCGCTGTATTGTCAGTGGAGCCATCGCTGACGACGATGATCTGATCAATGCCGCGGCATCCGATCAGCACCTGCAAGACAGCCCCGATATTTTTTGCCTCGTTATAAGCCGGAATTATTGCTGCGACGCTCATACCCTTACCTCCATGGTTTACCGCGCCAGATTTAACCTTTGCTTTCGCCGGTAAATTTATTCAACTCTTCCTGGAGTGCTTCCAGGAGCTGCTCCCGGGGCACCGTGCGTACGATGCGGCCCCGGCGGAAAAGCATACCCCGTTTTCGTCCTGCGGTAATACCGATATCGGCCTCTCTAGCTTCGCCGGGCCCGTTGACGGCGCAGCCCATCACCGCTACCTTTATCGGGTGGGGGTATTCGCTGAGAAGCTCGTCAACCCTTTTTACCAGGGGAACCAGCTCAACGGTACAGCGGCCGCAGGTGGGACAGGAGATCAGCTCGGGACCGCTTTGCGGGCGCAGGTGCAAAACTTCGAGAATACGGCGCGCCAGGCGCACTTCTTCCAGCGGATCGGCAGTAAGCGAAACACGTATGGTATCGCCGATCCCTTCAGAGAGGAGGGCGCCGATCCCGATCGCCCCCTTAATTGTGCCGCTTTCTAGGGGGCCGGCGGCGGTAACCCCCAGATGCAGGGGAGAGGATACCCGTCCGGCAATGAGGCGGTAGGCCTCGATAGTAGTGGGCACATCGGAAGCTTTCAGTGAGATTACGCTCTGCTCGAAACCGGTTTTCTCCACCACCTCCAGGTAGCCCAGCGCCGATTCCACCATCGCTTCTGCGGTGACGCCGCCATATTTTTGATAGAGGGTTCGCTCCAGGGAGCCGGCGTTGACCCCGATCCGCAGAGCGGCGCCACAGTCCTTTGCCTGCCGGCAAAGCTGCTCCAGTTTAGCCCTCCCGCCGATATTGCCCGGGTTGATCCGGATCTTCGCCGCCCCCTGCTCCAGGGAACGGCGGGCGAGATTGATATCAAAATGGATGTCGGCGATGAGAGGGACGGGGCTTTCCCGGACCAGCCCGCCCAGGGCATCGGCAGACTCGCTGTCGGGGACAGCCACGCGGACCAGCTCACAGCCGGCCGATGCCAGGGCTCTGATCTGCCGTAGCGTGGCTGCAAGATCGGCTGTCTGCGTGTTGGTCATCGACTGGAGCACTACCGGCGCTCCGCCGCCGATGATGACGCCGCCCACATTCACCGCAAGAGAACTGCGTTTGGCAGGTTTCATGGAGATTCCCCCGTTCTTTCAGTTCCTAACGCCATGGCAGGATATCAAGCCTGATCAGATCATTGTAAGTAACCAGCAAGATCAGAGCGACAAGCAGGAGAAAACCGATAAAATGAATGAGCCCTTCTTTTTCCGGATCCAGGGGACGGCCGCGAAGCGCTTCGATGATCACAAAAAGGAGTCTTCCCCCGTCGAGGGCCGGTACCGGGAGCAGGTTAATTAACCCCAGGCTAATACTGATAAGGCCTGTGAGCCAGAGCAGATTGACTAAACCGGTTTGGGCTGCGTCGCCGACGATCTTGATGATCCCCACCGGCCCGGTGACATCAAGGGGTACCCGCCCGGTAAATACCTGGGCGATGGAGGCGATGATGAAGCCAAATCGCTCGAAGCTCGTACCCAGCGCACCCCCAAACCGGTATCTTTCCAGGTGCGGACTGACCCCGATCTTCCCGCTACCGTCGGGATCGGTCCCGGCGGTAAGATTGAACACCTTGATCTCGCCGCTGCGCTTTGCCGTGAGGGTGATGTTTTCCCCTGGTTTTTTCTCGATAGCCCTGACGAGATCGGTCCAGTTGTCCACCGCTTCTCCGTCGATGGCAGTAATCTCATCGCCCTCCTGGAGCCCCGCCTCCGCCGCCGGCGTCCCCGGGAGCACCGCCCCAATAGATGTGGAATCGAGCTGCTGTACCCCGATGAAAAAGAAAAAAATGATAAAGAAGAGGAGTAAAGCCAGCAAAAGGTTCATCGCCGGGCCCGCTGCCAGCACAAGGGCCCTTCGGCCGGGAGATTTCTCGGTAAAACTTCCCGGCCTGCCGGCCTCCTCGGGGCTCTCGCCGAGCATGCGGCAGAAACCGCCCAGCGGAAAAAGGCGCAGGGAGTAATCGGTCTTATCCCGGCGCCAGCCCAGCAGTTTTGGACCAAAACCGATCGCCAGCTCCAGGACCTCGATTCCGTTGGCCCGGGCGGCGAGAAAATGGCCCAGTTCATGGAAAAAAATGAGCAAGCCAAAGACAAATATAGATGCAATTAGCGTTTTCATCGGTGTGTCAGCTCCTGTCTGCGAGCTGCTCAAGCAGCTCTTCCGCCTTCAGGCGGGCCCATTGATCAGCTTGCTCCAACGCCGGCGCCTCCGGCTGTTGGATCACGCTATGTTCGGCCATGACTCCTGCAATGAGCCGCGGTATATCAGTAAATGCGAGGTTGCCCGCTAAAAATTGTTCCACCGCCACCTCGTTGGCTGCGTTGAGGCAGGCGGGCATGGTGCCGCCAGCTTGCAGGGCTCGGTAGGCCAGTTCAAGGCAGGGGAATTTCTCCCTATCCGGTGCGGTAAAGGTCAGCTCCTGAGCGAAAAGATCAAGGCGTGGCCAGGGAGTTGCCTTCCTTCCCGGATAGCTCAGGGCATATTGAATCGGCAGGCGCATATCCGGCGGGCCCAGCTGGGCCATCATCGTACCATCGATAAACTCAACGGCTGAGTGAACGATGCTTTGCGGGTGGATCGCCACGCTGATCTGCTCGAGCGGTACGCCGAAAAGCCAGTGCGCCTCGATCACCTCGAGCCCTTTGTTCATCATTGTTGCCGAGTCAACGGAGATCTTCGGCCCCATCTTCCAGGTGGGATGAGCCAGCGCATCTTCAGGAGTGACCCGGGAGAGACGCTCCGCATCCTGGTGGAGAAAGGGGCCGCCTGAAGCGGTTAGCCAGATTCGCCGCACCTGATCACTGGATCTGCCGCCCAGGCACTGCCAGATGGCGGAATGCTCGCTGTCCAGCGGCAAGATCTGCCCGAGCTGCAAAAACCCCTTACGGGCCAGCAGCTCTCCCCCAACGACGAGCACTTCCTTATTTGCCAGGGCGACAATCTTTCCCGCCTCCAGGGCGGCCAGCGTGGGGAAAAACCCGCTGAACCCCACAAGGGCGACGACGACAAGATCTGCCTCAGGCCATCCTGCTGCCAGCAGCTGACCCTCCGGCCCGGTTTCGACACGGCAGTCAAGATCATAGAGCCCCCGTTCCAGGGCTGCCGCGGCTTCTATGTTGCTCAGCACAGCCAGCCCGGGCCTGAAACGGCGCACCTGCTGCTCTAGCTCTCTGCTGTTGCTGCCTGCGGTAAGGGCTACTACCCGGTAACCCTTACCGAGGTTTTCGATAACCTCGAGGGTCTGCCGGCCGATGGAGCCCGTTGAACCCAGCAACGCTATTCTTTTTGCCATCTCATACTCCATCCAGGGGTCATCTGATTATCACTGCCCGATCAGCTGTACGTAATAGTAAAGCACTGGTGCGGCAAAGAGAAGGCTATCGAAGCGATCGAGAACCCCACCATGCCCCGGGATAAGGCTCCCGGTATCCTTGACACCAAACTTTCGCTTCATCGCCGACTCGACGAGATCACCCAGCTGGCCAAAGATAGCGACAACCAGCCCAAGCATGGCGCTCCCGGCGCGGGTCAGGCCGATCCAATCCGGAAAAAAATGCGCCAGTGCAAAGAAAAGCAAAGCGGTCCCGGCGATACCGCAGAGGGCCCCCTCCACCGATTTTTGGGGGCTAATCGCCGGAGCAAGGCGCCGCTTGCCCCATTTGATACCGGTAAAGTAGGCGAGGGTATCGTTGGACCAGGCGCCGGCAAAAAGAAGGTAGGTCAGGATCAGCCCTTCCGGCAGATGGCGCAGCATGATCAGGTAACCGCATAGTCCGCCAAGATAGATTATACCCCAGAAAATCAGCGCTGATTCCGCGAAGTCTGTCTTTTCGAAATAGATGAGGACCGTCAGCGACAGCGTCATGACGATGGCGA
>DUVX01000150.1 GCA_012840855.1 Bacillota bacterium
ACGGTGGCGGTGCGCATGCCGGCCCATCCCGTCGCTTTGCGCCTTATCCGCTCCGCCGGGGTCCCCATCGCTGCACCGAGCGCCAATCGCTTCGGGCGGCCCAGCCCCACCCGGTTGCGCCACGTTCTTCAGGAGCTGGCCGGAGAGATCGATGCCGTCATCGATGGGGGGCCCTGCCCCGTGGGTGTGGAGTCGACAGTTTTGGACCTCAGCGGGGCCCGGCCGGCAATTCTACGCCCCGGCGGCATCAGCCGGGAGCAGCTGGAGGGCGCTCTGGGGATAGAGATCGGGGAGGAGAGCACCGGGGATAGTCCCCGGCTGCCGGGGCTGCACCGTCCTCGCTATGCCCTGCGGACACCGCTAATCCTGCTGATCGGCTCCCGGAAAAGGCGCAGGGCCGCGCTCCGCTCGCTGAGCACGGGGTTGCGGCGCCGGGGGCTGAAGATCGAGCTACTGCTGATTCCTCCGGGTCCCGATGGTGCAGCAATGGCGGCGAGAGATCTTTTCCCCGAGCTGCGCCGTCTCGACGCGCGGGGCGCCGATCTGATTCTGGCGGAGGGGATATCCCCGGGGGGAATGGGGCGCACAGTCATGAACCGCCTGCGCCGGGCGGCCGGGCGAGTAATTAGAGTCTAGGTGGTGTGGATGGCCAAAAAAATCATTCTTTTCGTCTGTACCGGCAATACTTGCCGCAGCCCCATGGCGGAGGCGCTCTTCCGCCAGGAATGGCAACAGCGTACCGCTTCAGCGCAGCTAGAACCGGCCTCCGCCGGACTGGCAGCGCTGGCGGGTGAGGAGGCTTCCGCCCATGCCCGCACGGTGCTGGAGGAGGCGGGGATAGAGGCGGCTGATCATCGCTCCACCATGCTCGACGAGGAGCTGGCAAGGAGCGCTTTCCTGATCCTGGTGATGACCCGTCAGCACCGCCGGCAACTGCTGCAGCGTTTCCCGGAGCTGGCAGAGAAGGTCTTTCTGCTAAACGAGCTGGCCGGCCTGGCTGAAACGCCGGAAGTGGCCGATCCCTACGGCGGCACCCTGGAAGATTATCGCCGGACCTTCGGGGAAATTCGCCGGGCTGTAACGGGTCTGGCGGCGCACCTGGAAAGGAGCATATCAGATGACAAAAATAGTATTGGGCAGTGATCACGCCGGTTTTGCTTTAAAAGAGATAATCAGGGAGCACCTGGAGCAGGGAAAATACAGCATGGCAGATTTCGGCACATTTTGCGAAAACAGTATCGATTATCCCGATATCGCCCTGCCGCTCGCTAAGGCGGTCCGTGCCGGCGAGTTTGATTTCGGGATCCTCGTCTGCGGGACCGGCGTGGGCATGGCTATTGCAGCCAACAAGCAGCGGGGGATCAGGGCCGCCCTCTGCGGTGATACCTTTACCGCCCGCTGCGCCCGCGAGCATAACGATGCCAATGTTTTAACCCTGGGGGCGCGGGTCACCGGTCCCGGCCTGGCGCTGGAGATTGTGGAGGCCTTTCTGCGCAGCTCCTTCCAGGGGGGACGGCACAGCCGCCGCCTGGATAAAATAGCGTTTATGGAGCAGGGGCGATGAGGCTATTACGGGCAGCCGGGCTTTACCGGCTCAGGGAGGACGGCTGATGGAAGAGAACAGGCTGGGAGAAGTGCGCCGGGTGGACCCGGAGATCGCTGCAGCGATCGAGGACGAAGAAAAACGACAGCAGGGCAATCTCGAGTTGATTGCCTCGGAAAATCTGGCCAGCCGGGCGGTGTTGCAGGCCCAGGGGTCGGTCTTGACAAACAAATATGCCGAGGGTTATCCCGGAGCACGTTATTATGGGGGCTGCCGCCATGTCGATCGGGTGGAGCGGCTGGCCCGTGCTCGGGCGAAGCAGCTTTTCGGGGCGGAGCACGCCAATGTGCAGCCCCATGCCGGCGCCACCGCCAACCTGGCGGTCTACCTTGCTTTCCTCAAGCCCGGCGATCGCATCCTGGGGATGAGCCTGGCTCATGGGGGCCATCTTACGCACGGCAGCTCCGTAAGTATTACCGGCCGCTACTTCGAAGCTCATTCTTACGGGGTTGATCGCAGCAGCGGCCTTCTCGATATGGAGGAGATCCGTCAAAAAGCGCTGCGCCTCCGGCCGAAACTGCTTATCGCCGGCGCCTCCGCGTATCCACGGCGCATCGATTTCGAGGCCTTCGGGGATATTGCCCGCGAGGCCGGCGCTGTCCTGGTGGTCGACATAGCCCATATCGCCGGCCTCGTTGTGGCAGGTCTGCATCCAAACCCCGTGCCTCACGCCGATGTGGTCACGACGACGACGCATAAAACCCTGCGCGGGCCGCGCGGCGGTATGATCCTCTGCCGTGAGCGCCATGCCCGCCGGATCGACCAGGCTGTTTTTCCCGGGCTGCAGGGGGGGCCGCTGATGCATGTGATCGCCGCCAAGGCGGTCTCCTTCAGGGAGGCGCAGCTTCCGGAATTTATCGCCTACCAGAAGCGTATTTTGCAGAATATGGAGGCCTTTGTCGAGGCCCTCCGCGGCTACGGTTTTGATCTTGTGACCGGGGGCAGCGATACACATCTGCTCCTGCTGGACCTGCGCTCCAAGAGTATAACCGGCTTGGAGGCGGAGAAGCTTCTGGGCGATATCGGCATCACCGCCAACAAAAATGCGATCCCCTTTGATCCACGCGGCCCCCGGGTAACGAGCGGGCTGAGGCTGGGGACGCCCGCCGTCACCACGCGGGGGATGGGTCCGGAAGAGATCAGGGTGATCGCAGCGCTGATCAACGAAGCATTTACCCATCGTTCCGACAGGAGGGTGCTGGCGCAGCTGAGAGAGCGGGTCGATGAGCTCTGCCGTGATTTTCCTATCGAGGTTTCCGTTGCCGGAGCAGCAGTGGAATAGGGGAGGGGGGCAACTGTTGTCAGAAAGACCGGACTGGAATCGCTATTTTTATGAGATCGCCCGGGTGGTGGCTTCCCGCTCCACCTGCCTGCGCCGCCGCGTGGGCGCGCTGCTGGTGCTGGATCGGAGAATCCTGGCCACGGGGTACAATGGAGCGCCGGCGGGGCTGAAGCATTGCGCTGAAACCGGTTGCCTCCGTGAAGAGCGCCATGTCCCTGCAGGCGAAAGGCATGAGCTCTGCCGCGGTCTCCATGCCGAGCAAAATGCCATCATCCAGGCGGCTGTGCATGGGGTGGCCATTAAGGGGGCCTCTCTGTATTGCACCCATTTTCCCTGTGTAGTCTGTGCGAAGATGCTGATCAATGCCAAGATCGATCGTATATTTGTCGCCGAGCCCTATCCCGATACACTTTCCCGGGAGCTGCTCGATGAGGCGGGTATTGCGATCTATTTCGAGGATAAAAGGGGCGACGGGGGGCCATAATATCCCATAGTTTCCTTCCTGAGAGGAGGCCCCCCCTTGCTTCAACGAACCCTGTTTCTGTCAGTTTTGTTATTGCTGTTGCTCGGGCCGGCGCTGCACCGGCCGGTATCACCAAAAGATCCCTGGGCGGAATTGGAAAAAGGATTAAGGCTTTGCGATGTTGAAATTAGCATCTACGAAAGCTGTTGTTACATCAACGAACAGGAACGGGAGCGGATCGGTCCCGCCCTGGCCGCCCCGGCGGTAGCAGCTCTGGAAGAGCGGTTCCCCTGCGGTTGGACGCTGCGGGGCGGTTATGAAAAGGGAGAGCATCTGTTTCGGGTTTATGGCACCGAGCGGAGCGCCTGCAGCCGCCTCTGGCAGATAGCCGGGATTGCCGGCAGCAGTGGAGCGGAAAGCCGCGTCTGGTCTGTGGAAGGATACTCAGGGGGTAGTGATGACCCTGTTGTCCTGGGAAAAGAGCTGATCGGGACGCTGGGCGGTCATCTGCAGCAGGTCAGCACTTATCCCCGGATGGTGCAGATGCTGGCCTATCTGCCCTGGGCGGGAGAGGGGTTCATGCTGGAGCGCCAACCGATCAATCTTGCCCTGGAGCTCAGCGAAGACAGCTACCGGGAAAAAATTAGGATACGCCTGGGTATCCCGGTCCTCCTATCGCCTGCAAAGATCAACGAGGAAGGAACGGCCACATGGATCGACTCTTAATCAGAGGGGGAACCCCTCTGCGGGGACGAGTGAAGGTTAACGGTTCCAAGAATGCAGCGCTCCCCATTATCGCTGCAGCGCTGCTCACGGGGGATCGGGTGATCATAGAAGAGGTGCCCGATCTCCTCGATGTTCGCACCATGATAGCAGTCCTGGAAGGGCTGGGAACTGCCGTGGATTATCACCCGGAGGGGGGGCGCCTGCGGGTTGTCTCCGGCGATCCGCCCCTGGCGGCGCCGCATGCCCGCCTGGTCAGCCGGATGAGAGCCTCTTTTCTTATCCTCGGCCCTCTGCTGGCCCGGAAAAAGGAGGTCTCCCTGCCCCTGCCCGGGGGATGCGCCATCGGCACGCGGCCCGTCGATCTGCACCTGAAGGGACTCGCAGCGATGGGGGCGGAGTTTGCCATCGTTAATGGTGCAGTGGTGGGGCGCACAGCAGGGCTGCGGGGGGCGCAGATCTACCTGGATTTCCCCAGCGTGGGTGCTACAGAAAATATCATGATGGCCGCAACGCTGGCCTGCGGCACAACGATCCTCGAGAACGCCGCCACGGAGCCGGAAATAGTGGACCTGGCAAACTTTTTGAACAGCATGGGCGCCAGTGTAGTGGGCGCCGGGACGCCGCGTATCCGCATCGAAGGGGTCTCCGCATTGGGCGGAACCCGCTATTCTATCATTCCTGATCGGATCGAGGCGGGGACGCTTCTCCTGGCCGGTATAATCACCGGGGGGGATCTGATCGTGGAGAACGTATTGCCCGATCACCTTAAAGCCCTGAAAGCCAAACTGATGGAAGCGGGGGCGATCGTGGAAGAGGTCGGCCCGGCAGCCATGAGGGCCGCTGCCAACGGGCTCACCGCTGCGGTGGATCTGAAAACAGCGCCTTACCCCGGTTTCTCCACCGATCTCCAGCCGCAGTTTATGGCTCTACTGGCGTTATCCGGCGGCATCGGAACGATCACCGAGACGATTTTTGAGAACAGGTTCCGCCATATCGAGGGTTTGAACAGGATGGGGGCGCAGATCCAGGTCGAGGGGCGCCGGGCCATTGTTAGGGGGCAGCCCTCCCTGAGCGGTGCTCCCGTGATCGCCCCCGATCTCAGGGGCGCCGCGGCGCTGCTGCTGGCGGGGCTGGCTGCCGGGGGCGAGACGGAGCTCTGCGGGCTGGAGCACCTCTGGCGCGGCTACGGCCGCCTTGAGGAGAGGTTGGCGTCGCTGGGCGCCAGGATTGAGCTGGTTTCGGAAGAATCGGAATGGGCCATGCAGACGGGAGGTTAGTGAAGCTCTACGCAGGGTTACCTGATCACAGGATCACTTTCAGCCGCGCCGCTAAGAGTGCGGTTTTTTATTTTACTCCGGGAGCACAGCAGGGCTCATAAGCGCAGGACAGGTTTCATATAGATATGGTGATATCACTACTCCGGAGGTCCTGATGACCCGTAAAGCGGTATTGTTGATCCTGGCCATCGCTGTGGTTGTGCTCCTTCTGCCCGCTGCCGCCGTCTCGCTGGGCGGCCGCTTCACTTTTCCCACCCAGGCGGTAACCACCGTTCCCCCGGTGAGGGAAGGTGAAGATAAGCAACCTTTGCAGATCCGCCTTTACCGGAACGATCAAAAAAAGATAGTACCGATAGATCTTGAAGAATACCTCCTGGGGGTGCTTCTTGCTGAGATGCCTTCTTCTTTTGAGAAGGAGGCGCTCAAGGCCCAGGCAGTGATCTCCCGCACCTATACCTTGCGCCGGCACCGGCTTTACGGTGGGAAGGGCTGCGAGCAGGCTCCCGGGAAGGCGGATATCTGCTCCGACAGCACCCATTGCCAGGCCTGGCTTGATCCCGAATCGGCAGCGGCCGGCTGGGGAGCCGAAGGCGAGGCCTTCCTCGAACGCGTCAAAGAGGCGGTGGCAGAGACCGCCGGCGAGGTGGCGTCCTACAGGGGAGAGCCTATCGAAGCGGTCTATCACTCCACCTGTGGAGGTAGGACAGAGGCTTCCTATGCTCTCTGGGACGGCGGCGAGCTGCCGTACCTACAGAGTGTGAGCTGCCCCTACTGCAAACATTCACCCCATTACCGGAAAAACATAATGATCCCTTACGCAGATCTGGCAAAAGCTTTCTCGCAGGATCTTCCCCTGCCTGTTGCTTCCGGCGAAGCGCCACCCCTGAAAGTGGCTGCGGAAACCCCCGGTGGACGGGTGGCGGCCCTGAGCATCAACGGCGCCACCGTCGAGGGGAAAGAGCTGCGGCGCCTGCTGGATCTGCCCTCCACAGCCCTGACCTGGGAGATTAAAGATGAAGGGCTGCTCCTTCATACTCGCGGCCGAGGGCATGGAGTCGGCCTCTGCCAGTATGGAGCCGATGGAGCAGCCCGGGAGGGAAAAAACTATCGGCAGATCATCGCTTTTTACTATCCCGGATGCAAGGTAACCGGGATCGGTCCTTAATCGCATAATCTTACCTCTGATGGAGATAATATCATCCGAGGTGAGCGCTGATGGCTTCACAAAGAAAAGCAAATAAATGGTCCAAAGTGCTGAGAGCGAAGTGCGCGGGGACGGCGCGGCTCCTGCTCTATAAGGGGAAACGTTTTTTTTCTATTCTGGCTCTTCCCTTCAGATCGCTTCAGAAAAAGTACCTGCGCTGGCCGCGGGTGCTGCAGGTCTGTTCCCTCTACCTGCTCGTGCTGATGCTCACGGGCGCTGTCTTCCTCTGGCGCTCGGCCCAGCTGAAAACAATCAACCCGTATATTGAGAATCTTAAAATGACCGATCTTGAAGATGGCTTTCTGCCGGAAAAGGGCGCCAAGGATGCTGTTCGGGAGCAGGACGATGAAGATGAAACAGCGACGACGGGGGCAGGCTCGGGCGGGGAGAAGCCCCAGAAGGACCCCGCCGCCCCGCTGCGGGTAGTCTGGCCGGCGCAGGGGAGGGTGCTTCGTGAGTTCGGCGATCCGGTAGCGGCTGCCCATATGGATAAGAAAGGGCGCACTTACAGTATGTGCCGCTGGCTGGAGATTGAAACGGAGCCGGGAGCGGAGATTGTTGCCATCATGAGCGGTACGGTGGAGAAAATTATCAGCAGCGGATATCCGGGGAAGGCTGTAAAGATAAAGCATGAAAATGGCAGGGTCGTCTATTACGCCGCCCTGGATAAGATCAAGGTTGCTGCAGGGGAAACGGTTGGCTGCGGCCAGGCCATCGCTACGGTGAGGCCGGGGGAGAAAGCCGGCCCTGCTTATCTCCATCTTGAAATAAAGGAAAAGGGCCGCTCTATTGATCCTCGGAGAGTATTGCCCGCCCCCTAGGGCTGCTTTCGGCAGGTAATTTTTTTGTCTGTCCATACATATAATTTATCACCGGAGCAGAAGAAGAAGGGGGCCCACAGGGTGCATGATTATATTTATCAACGGGTTTTGGAGATCAGCCATTACATGCTTGAGACCAGGGCCACTGTAAGGGAGGCGGCCCGCAACTTCGGTGTGAGCAAAAGCACCGTTCACAAAGATATCACTGAACGATTGCCGCAGATCAACAGCCACCTGGGGCGGCAGATTAAAAAAATACTGGAGATCAATAAGGCGGAACGCCATCTGCGCGGTGGTGAAGCTACCCGGCGCAAATACCTTTCCCTGAAAAGAAAAGAGGGGCAATAAGTTCTATTCTTTTAAAAGGAAATAGATAGAACTTGTTGAAGTAATTAACCAAAAGAAGGACGCGCTGATTGCGGTCACAGAAGAAAAAGGAGGAAAGATGGCCTTTTCAACGGATATCGGGATCGATCTGGGGACAACAAATATCCTCATCTATATCCGGGGCAGGGGGATGGTTTTGAATGAACCCGCTGTAGTGGCCGTGGAGCAGAAGATGCAGAAGCTCCTGGCGGTGGGATCAACGGCACAGAAGATGCTTGGGCGGACCCCGGAAAACATCGTGGCTCTTCGCCCCCTCAGGGAAGGGGTTATCGCCGAATTTGATTTTGCGGAGATGATGCTGAAGCGCTGTCTGGCCATGGCCCTGAAAAGGAAACACCTGCTGCGGCCGCGAATAGTGGTCTGTATCCCCGCTGCGACCACCCCCGTAGAGCAGAAAGCAGTTCTGGAGGCGATCGCCCGCACCGGTGCCCGGGAAACTTACCTTATCGAAGAGCCGCGGGCGGCGGCGCTGGGCGCAAATCTGGATGTTTTCGAAGTAGGGGGTAATATGGTTGTCGATATCGGTGGTGGGACAAGCGATATTGCTGTTCTCTCCATGGGTGAGATCGTCGAAGGCGCCAGCGTCCGCACGGGGGGCGATAAATTCGATCAGGCGATTATCAGGTATATAAAGAAAGAGCACAATCTGCTCATCGGCGAGCGCACGGCAGAATCTTTAAAGATCGCCGTAGGAGCAGCGCATCCCCGGAGCCGCAATCTGGAAACCGAGGTGCGCGGCCGCGATCTTCTCACCGGGCTGCCCCGCCCGGTGAAGCTGAACACCGCCCAGCTGGTGCAGGCTCTCGAAGAGCCTCTCGATCTTATTCTGCAGGGGATCAAGCAGGTGCTGGAAAGGGTGCCGCCTGAGCTGGCCGGGGATATCATCGGCAAAGGGGTAATCCTCTCAGGCGGAGGCGCCCTTCTGGAAGGCCTTACTCTGTTCTTGAGCCAGGAGACGGGGATCCCCTTCTACCTTGCGGAGGAGCCGCTGGCCTGCGTAGTCAGGGGGACCGCCTCCGTGCTTGACAATATGGCGCGCTTCAGGGAACTTCTTCCCTCCAGCCGCAGTCTGGGGGTGGCATTCTAATGTTTACATATCGAGGTAATATCCATATCCACACCCTTTATTCCGACGGCACCGGTACGATCGCTGAAGTGGCCGCTCATGCTGCTGCCGCCGGCCTGAGCTATATCATTGTTACCGACCACGAGACGCTGGCGGGTCTGCCCGAGGAGGGGATCCATGACGGCGTAGTGGTCCTCGTGGGGGCGGAGCTGAATATGGAGAGCCACCACTACCTGGCCTTGGGGCTGGAGCAGATTATCCCCGGCAATGTGGACAATCCCCAGGAGATGGTCGACCGGGTCCACCGGGCCGGCGCCCTCGGTTTTATAGCCCATCCCTTCGAGAAGGGTTCGCCCTATATCGACGGAGGCAAGTGCTTCCCCTGGACCCGCTTTCCGGACAGCGGGTTCACCGGCCTGGAGATCTGGAACTACTCTTCGCATTGGCGGGGCCGGGCCACCTCGGTGCTGCGGACGCTTTACTGGTTTTTCTTTAATCGCAGGGCGGCAATGGACAGGCCTCCTCCGGAGGGGCTGGCGCTGTGGGATCGCTATACCGATAGCGGCCTCAGGGTAACCGCTATCGGCAGCTCCGACGCCCACGCCACCAGGGTTGGGCCGGGTCCGTTGGCGGTGGAGGTTTTTCCATACCGCTTTCTCTTCCGGGCCATCAATACGCACCTCTGCTTTAAGGAAAAAATGAGCGGCGATTTCAGCACGGCCAAGGAACAGATCTACAGCGCCTTGGAGGAGGGGCGCTGTTACCTCTCCTTTGATCAGCTTCATCCCGGTGAGGGGTTTTCCTTTACCGCCGCCGCCGGCGATGGTCCAATAAGGGCGATCATGGGCGAGGAGCTGACCATGGGGGAAGATCTTCGCCTCACGGTCACTTCCCCGACGCAGCGCTCGGAGATCCGGCTCATCAAAAACGGGCGTCTCCTCCAACGCCGCAGCGGTACGGAGCTGATCTGCCCGGTAGCGGAACCCGGTGTTTACCGCGCTGAGGTCTATTACCGTCCCCTGCTGGGAAAACCCAGACCCTGGATCTATGCCAATCCCATCTATATTCGCAGCTGATCTCGCCACAGGAGGGCTTTAACGGCAGAGCATCAGGTAGCCCCCTAGGGCCAGAAGAGCCAGGCCTGACGCTTTCCAGAGGGTGAAGGGCGCTCTCTCCAGGCCGAAGAGGCCGTAGTGATCGATCACCAGGGCGGTAACGAGCTGGCCGATAATAATCGCAGTGGTGGCGTTGGCCACACCGGCGCGGGGGATGCTCAGGACAACGCCAAAGATGATCAGTACTCCCAGCGCCCCCCCTAAGTAGGTGTACCAGGGAGCCGCTTTGATCAGGGCGATGTTACCCGAGCCTAGCCTGAAAAGATAAAGAGCAGCGAGAATCACGGCGATGCCGACAGCATGGACGATAAAGGTAGCTTCGAGTGTGCCGATAATCTTGCCGAGGGCAGCGTTGAGCGAACCCTGGAGGGCCATGGCGATGCCGGCCAGGGCGGCGACAATCAAGGCGAAAAAAGGGATCTCCATTTGTCAGGCCCTCCTGTCACCCCATATTTTTGCTTTTTCGCAGTATTATATTCTTTCGCCGCGATCTCATCGCTGAGAAAGCATAGATCTGGTTATCCTAACATATGAATTCGGGGAGATTATGATCGTGCCGGCAGGAGCCCGGGGCCGAAGGGGTGCTTGCAGATCGTTAAAAAATGTTATACGATAAACTGCGGATATGCCGGATAGCAGATCGGCAGATAGATAGCCTTCAACAGGCTATTGAACAGTAGCCTTAAAGAATTCACTACATTTGGGAGGGTTACACGATGATCAAAGTAGGAATCAACGGTTTTGGGCGGATCGGCCGCCTGACTCTGCGCGCCTCGCTGGCGCAGGACAACTTCAAAGTTGTCGCTATCAACGATCTTGTTGACAGCGCCACACTGGCCCATCTGCTGCAGTATGATTCGGTCTATGGTAAACTCGATGCCCCGGTTAAGGCGGATGCGGAGGGCCTCATTGTGGGCGAAGATCGCATTCGCGTATTTTCGGAGAGGGAGCCGGCGCAGATACCCTGGCGGGAGAGCGGGGTAGACCTGGTGGTGGAGTCAACAGGCCGTTTCCGGACCCGTGATACGGCTTCCGCGCACCTGGAAGCAGGGGCCCGCCGGGTGATCATCACGGCGCCAGCCGAATCCGATGTGATGATCGTGCTCGGGGTGAACGAGGAGCGGTATGATCCCCGGGAGCATTTAATTATCTCCAATGCCTCCTGTACCACCAATGCCCTGGCTCCGGTGGTGAAGGTGTTGCACGACAGCTTCGGGCTGCGCAAGGGCCTGATGAATACGACCCATGCCTATACCAATGATCAGGTGCTCCTGGATCTGCCCCATCCCGATCTGCGGCGTGCCCGGGCGGCGCTTTCGATGATTCCCACAACGACGGGAGCGGCTAAGGCGGTAGGCCTGGTTATCCCCGAACTGAAGGGTAGGATCGACGGCTTTGCCGTACGGGTGCCCTCGCCGAGCGTCTCCCTCGTCGATCTGGTCAGTGAACTGGAGCAGGATGTTACCCCGGCGGAAGTGAACGAGGCCTTCAAGAAGGCCGCTGCGGGATCAAAATATTTCGCCTACAGCGATGAGCCGCTGGTATCGATCGATTACCGGGGCAACCCTTATTCCTCCACTGTTGACGGCCTATCATCCATGGTAGTAGGCGGCAACCTCCTGCGTGTGGTGGCCTGGTATGACAACGAGTGGGCCTATTCTTGCCGGGTGGTGGATCTGCTCTCCCTGATAGCGGAGCGCGAATAGGCAGGCAGCAATAACCGGGGCGTGTCATATAGTATTAAAGAAGGGGTCTGATCCGACTTACTTCGATCGATCTGGAGCGCCGCGGTTCTGGCGTCTCCGGATGAAAAGGAGCAGAGCTGATGTGATTGATTTACAGAGGCAAAGCGGGCTGCCGCTGTTGTGGGATCCGCTGACCAGGCAGATCGTCTTTAAAGATGAGGCGGCGGCAAGCGCGCCGCCCCCCCATATACGCCACCGGCAGGATATTTCAGCGGTGCTTTATGATCGCCAGGCCGGGGAAATAGAAGAACTTTACTATATGTACCGCGATATAGCGCTGGACGAAGATCGCGAGCTAGTCAGGCGTAGCGGCCTGCGCTACGATATAACTGTCATCGTGCCCGGCAGGTTGGGGGACGAATATGTGAAAACGGCGGGGCACTACCATCCAGAGAAGGCGGGTACGGGGCTGACCTATCCGGAGGTATACGAGGTGTTACACGGGCGGGCTCATTACCTGCTGCAGCGTCCCCACCCTGGGGAGACCGGGCAGCTCGATTCTGTGATCCTCATCGCGGCGAAACCGGGCGATAAGGTGCTGATCCCCCCCCACTTCGGCCATATCACGATCAATCCCGGTGACGACTACCTGGTCATGAGCAACTGGGTGGCCCGGGAGTTCTCCTCCGTTTACGAGCCCATGCGGGAGAGCGGCGGCGGCGCCTATTTTGAGCTTTATACCGACGAGGGCCCCGAATTTTTGGCCAACCCGTGCTACCGGGAGCTGCCGCCCCTGCAGCGCTGTCCGGTGACTCCGGTGCCGCAGCTGAATCTGATCACCGGTTATCCGCTCTATCGCCTTTTTCAGGAAAATCGTGAAGCGCTTGATTTCCTGGTCTCCCCCGAAAATTATGTTGCTATTTTTGAAAACTATCTGCAGCAGATGCTGGCCGGCTGAAAGGCCTGGACGGTGCCGGCCCGGAGGGGATTGCTCTCACCAGGGGCGATCCCCTTTTTAAAAAATGATATAATCCAGATATAAAGATCTCGAGGAGGCGGCCCTGCATGGGGAAAGAGAGAACCTACGAGGAGATTAATCAAAAGATTCGCACCGGCAAGGCGGTGGTCTTAACCGCCGAAGAGGTGCTGGATCTGATAGCGGAAAAAGGGGTCTCCGGAGCAGCCAAGAGAGTCGATGTGGTAACTACGGGCACTTTCGGCCCGATGTGCTCTTCGGGCCTCTTTCTGAATTTTGGGCATCCCCGGCCGCGCATCAAGATGAGCGAGGTATATTTAAATGGGGTCCCCGCTTACGCCGGAATAGCGGCGGTGGATGCGTACCTGGGAGCGACGGCCCTACCGCCGGGTGATCCGCGGAACCGGGATCATCCCGGTGAATTTATCTACGGAGGCGGCCATGTCATCGAAGATCTGGTGGCGGGCAAGGAGATTCGCCTGGAAGCGCATGGTTACGGGACAGACTGTTACCCCTCAAAAAAGGTCGAGACATCTTTCCGGCTTTCCGAAATCAACGAGGCCACGCTGTACAATCCGCGCAATTGCTACCAAAATTACAGCGCGGCAGTGAACCTGGGGCAGAAAACGATCTATACCTATATGGGGATTTTAAAGCCGCGGCTGGGAAACGCCTATTACAGCTCCGCCGGCCAGCTGAGCCCCCTGCTCAATGACCCCCTTTTGAAAACAATCGGCATCGGCACGCGGATTTTCCTCGGTGGCGGCGAGGGTTATATCGCCTGGCATGGCACCCAGCATAACCCTTCGGCGGCGAGAGGTGAAAACAAGGTGCCGCTGGGCCCGGCGGCGACAATTGCGGTAGTGGGAGACTTGAAGAAGATGCACTGGCGCTGGCTGAGAGGGCTGAGCTTTCTCGGCTACGGTGCAACTTTAAAGGTGGGTCTGGGCATCCCCATCCCCATACTCAATGAGGAGATTATGTCATACTGCGCGGTAAGGGATGAAGAGATCTACACCCAGGTGGTCGATTTTGGCCGGGACTACCCTCATGGGGAGAGCAGCGAGCTGGGTCTGGTCAGCTATGCAGAGCTGAAAAGCGGCACTGTCCGGATCTGCGATCGCGATGTGCCGGCAGCATCGCTCTCCAGTTATGCCGGAGCCAGGGAGATCGCCGGGATATTGAAGGGATGGATCCAGGCGGGTGATTTTACACTCACCCCCCCTGCAGCGCCGCTGCCCTCGGCAGAGGCGGGGATCAAGCTGCAGCCGCTGCCCCAGCGTAATCCCTATCCAGGAGGAATGTAAATGGCTGTTAAGCAGAAGCTGGTCTTTCGGTTCCCCTCCTCCGTGGTGGAGCAACCGATCATCTATCGCCTGGTCAAGGACTTCGATCTAATGGTAAATATATTGCGGGCCGATATCAACCCGAATAAAGAAGGGCGGCTCATGCTCGAGCTCAGCGGCAGCGAGTCGGACTACCGGCGTGCCATCGAATGGCTCCGCAGCGAGGGCCTCAGGATCATGAATCTGAAACAGCAGATTATCTGGAACGAGGACCGCTGCACGCAATGCGGCGCCTGCAGCGTCATCTGCCCTTCCGGTGCACTCGGTTTGAGGCGCCCGGAGATGAGGGTCAGTTTTGAGGAAGACCGCTGCATTGTCTGCGAACTGTGCCTGAAAGCCTGCCCCGCCCGGGCGATGGAGAGCCTCATTGAAGATAGGGGATGAGCGCGAGGCGGCTTTACCGGGAAAGCGCCGGCCGAAGAAACTTCAAGGCCTTTACGGTGACGGTCAAGGAGACGGACCTGTGGATAGCGGTACCTCGGGATGGTTTCACAGAAACGCTGCCCGCCGGGATCGAAGAGCTGGTCTGGCGCACTCGCAGAGAGCTGGAGTCCTATATCAGCGCTGATCCCGAATTTGCCCGCACCCGGGAGCCCTACCTGGTGCCCGGAAATGCGCCGAAGATCGTCCTCAATATGGTCCGCGCCGGTAATGCAGCCGGGGTGGGTCCTATGGCCGCGGTGGCCGGAGCGCTGGCGGAAATTGTCGGGAGGAGTCTGCTCCGCCATCGGGACCAGGTTATTGTCGAAAACGGCGGCGATATTTTCTGGAGCGCTGTCGAACCGCTAAAAGTGGCGATCCTTGCCGGCAGTTCACCTCTAAGTAAAAAGATCGCCCTTCTTGTCGAACCCGCCGGTCCTTGCGGGCTGTGTACCTCTTCGGGAACCAGCGGTCATGCCTTTAGCGAGGGGCGGGCTGACGCCGCTGTGATCCTCTCTCCATCCGCCGCCCTGGCCGATGCAGCGGCAACGGCCGTGGGGAACCGGGTGCGGTGTCCCGCCGATCTGGAGGAAGCGCTCTCTTTTGCACGGCAGATCGACGGTGTCGCCGGCGCAGCGATTATCTGCGGTGATCAGGTGGCCCTATGGGGTCGGCTTCAGCTTCAGCCCCTTTAATGGATTCGCAACGAAATGAGGGGAAAGCTCCCTTCCGGCCCACCGGTATACGCTTGAATGCATCGCTCTTTTCGGTTATAATAATTTTGCAATTGCCGGCATAGCTCAATTGGTAGAGCAGCTGAATCGTAATCAGCATGTTGGGGGTTCGAGTCCTCTTGCCGGCTCCACAGCAGGGGCGGCGGCCATCAAGGCCGCCGCTTTTTTGCCACCGGGAATATTTATGTCGAAATTGTTCAAAATAAGGGATAACTCTAGGTGAAGGAGGCTGATCCCGATGGCTGACATGCTGGTGACCCTGACGGAGACAAGAGAAAACCTTTTAAGAGAGTATGTAATCGCCAGGGGTGCGGAAAAGGCGACAGTGCTGGCCAAGATTCTCGAAGTGGAAGCGGAGATCGAGGATGAAAAGAAAAGGCGACAGGTGGCTGAGACGCTGGTTTAAGAAATTGACAGATAACTTTCTGGCGGCGGGCTCGCGCCCGCCATTTTTCTGTCTG
The DNA here is from genome assembly GCA_012840855.1 of Bacillota bacterium. GTDB lineage: Bacteria > Bacillota > Dethiobacteria > DTU022 > DTU022 > JAAZPQ01. Next base: position 15,567 of record DUVX01000150.1, read on the forward strand.
CTCCAGAGCTATTCTCCCGCACTGTATGTTTGCCGCTAAAGAAAAAATATAGTATGATTAATCGGAAAGATCAATGATCTTAGCGGGAGGTTGCCATGGAAGTGGAACTGGCACAGCTGCGGCGGGGTTTTGATGATGTCGGTTATATCTGCGATGAGAGCGCGCTGCTAACAGTATACCTGGCCCTGAGGCTGCAAAAACCTCTGCTCATCGAGGGAGCCCCGGGGGTGGGTAAGACCGAGCTGGGGAAAACGCTGGCGCAGGTTTTAAGGACGGAATTGATCCGCCTGCAATGTTACGAGGGGCTCGACGAAACAAAGGCGCTCTATGAGTGGAACTATCAGCGCCAGCTGCTGCGCATCCAGATCGACTGCCTTTTGGAGGGGGATCGTCTTGCCGAGGATGATCTGTTTTCTCTCTCCTACCTGCTGGAAAGGCCCCTGTTGAAAGCGATCCGCGCCCCGGAGAGGAGGGTTCTGCTCATCGATGAAATTGATAAATGCGATCCCGAATTTGAGGCCTTTTTGCTGGAGGTGCTCTCCGATTTCCAGATCTCCATCCCCGAACTGGGGACGCTGCATGCAGAGACTATCCCCGCCGTTGTCCTGACCAGCAACAACGAGCGTGAACTCTCCGACGGCCTGAAACGGCGCTGCCTCTATCTTTACTTCAGCTTTCCCGATGTGCTCCGCGAGTCCCGGATCATCCGCACCCGCGTCCCTGAGGTGGGCGAGCGCTTTGCTGTGGAGATCGCCAGGGTGATTGCGCATATCCGCAGCCTGGAGGAGCTGCGTAAAAAACCCTCCATCGCCGAGACGCTGGACTGGGCCCGGGCCCTCGTGGCCCTGGATAAAAAAAGAGTCGACGGAGCGCTGGTCGACGACACTCTCAACCTGCTGCTGAAAAACCGCCAGGATCAGCTCCTTTTTCACCGGCAGATCGGGAGGGAAGGCGTAGAGCAGCTGTTGCAGCAGCCCGCCGGGCTGGGAGAGGACAGGGAATGCCGCTGACACCAGGCCGCTACTTTGAAGAAAATATGGCCTTATTTGCTGCACTGCTGCGGAGCGAAGGCCTTCTGCTCGGCACGGCGGAGCTTCTCGACGCCCTGCAATCGCTCCGCCACATCGATATTGCCGATCGCGCTTCCTTCAAGACGGCGTTGCGGGCCACCTTGGTAAAAAATGAGCGGGATCTGGAGATCTTCGATCGCTCTTTTGAGCGTTTTTTTGTCCCCCAGGCAGCGCAGGAGCGGCAATTTCGCGAGACGACGCGGCTCAGGGAGGAGCGCGAGAGCAGGCTGGCTGAGGCTGCTGAGGAGCTCTCCTTCAAGGGCGAGCCGCTACCGCTGTCAACGGAGGAGATGCTGCTTTACACCTCCTTAAACGATGATCAGCGACGGAATCTGCAGCGCTTTGTTCAGGAGACGGAGGCTGCCGAGAGGGAAAGTCAGCCGCTGCGCCCCCTCCTGGAGACGGTGGTTAAAGGGCACCTGCGTTACTGGCACAGCCGCAGGGAGCAGCTGTCCGCGGAAGAGGGAAACGGCAGGGGCGAGGGCGGGGGCGAGGGCGGGGTTACCCGGAGATCGGCCGATAGGAACAGGCGCCTGCGTGAATCCGATATCCGGATGCTCCGCGAGCCCGATCTGCCGAAGGCAAGGGCTCTGCTCGACCGACTTTCCCGTCAGCTTCTGCGGCGGCTGGTCTATCAGCGCCAGAGAAGCGCTACCCGCGGCGCCCTTGATTTTCGCCGCACCATGCGGGCCAATATGCGTTTCGGCGGGCGCCCTTTCCTGTTGAAACACCGCCGCCGCCGTCGTTCGCAACTGCAGCTGCTCTTGCTGGGCGATCTTTCCGCCTCGATGAAGCGCTACAGCAGCTTCGTTCTACAATTTTTTTACGGCTTGCAGACGGTGGTCACAAATCTGGAGATGTTCTCTTTTGCCGATACTCTCGAATACCTCACTCCCGCCCTGAGGGAGCAAGGCGGGCTGGATCAGGTTCTAGAGCGGGTGGTTCTACAGGGTCAATCCTGGGGCGGGGGTACCAATATCGGGGCGGCGCTGACGGAGCTGCGGGAGGGCTACAGCGAAATGCTGACGCACCGGACCGTCGTGATCGTGGTCAGCGATACGCGAACGGTTCAGCTTGACCGGGCGCTGCCGGCGCTGCAGAAGCTAAGGGAACGGGTCCGGCGGGTGCTCTGGTTGAATCCGCTGCCGCCGGAGCAGTGGCCTCTCTACCGCTCGGTACAGGCGTTCGGCGAGATAGCGGAGATGTGGCCCTGCAATACTATCGCCCAGCTGGAGGAAGCGGTGGCAGGGAGACTGTTTGCCGCTACTACATATCTAGATCAGGAGGTAGAAAAAGATGACCAAACGTATCGCCATCGCCGGTAAGGGGGGCACGGGTAAAACGACCCTGGCGGCCCTTTTGATCCGCCTGCTGCAGGAAAACCATCCCCAGAAAGCTATCCTCGCAGTGGATGCCGATCCCAACGCCAACCTCAACGAGGCTCTCGGCCTCGAAGTTGAGCAGACCATGGCCGATGTTCTGGAGGCGATCAAGAGACCGGGAGGGGTCCCTACGGGGATGACCAAGGATATCTTCGTTCAGTACGAGCTTAACCGCTCCCTTGTCGAGACGGATCACTATGATCTGCTGGTGATGGGTAACCCGCAGGGCCCGGGATGCTACTGCTATCCCAACGATCTGCTCCGCCGTTTCCTGGAGCAGCTCAGCGCGAATTATGACTATATGCTGATGGACAATGAGGCCGGTCTGGAGCATCTCAGCCGGAGGGTCCTGCCCGAGGCCGAGATCCTGCTGGTCACCAGCGATGCTACCGCGCGGGGGATCCGCTCTGCGGGAAGGGTTCATGAGATCATCGATCACCTCAAGCTGAAATTTGAACGGATGGGCCTGGTGATCTCGCGCAGCCGGCCCGATGAACTGGAGCGGCTCGGGGAGGAGATCGCCCGGACGGGGCTGGAGGTGTGGGGGGAGATCCCCTTCGACGATACGATCATGGACTTCGATCTCGAGGGGAAGCCGCTCTTTGAACTTCCCGACAGCTCGCCGGCAGTGCAGGCGGTGGCAAAACTGTATCAGGCGTTGGCGCTATAGAATACGCCGGTGGGGGGGTTCTGTCATGCTCTTCAGGGATCGCCGGGAGGCCGGCGAACTTCTTGCCGAGAGGCTCGATCAATACACAGGGCGCTCCCCGCTCATACTGGCGGTGCCGCGGGGGGGCATAGCGGTAGCCCTGCCGATCTGGCAGCGCCTGGGCGGTGAGCTCGATCTGATCGCAGCTCGCAAGATCGGTGCCCCTGATCAGCCGGAGCTGGCGATCGGGGCCGTTACCGGAGACGGCTCCCTGCTGGTCAATGAGGCCCTGGCAGCCCGGCTGCAGCTGCCGGAGGGATATCTGGAAAGTGCCGCAGCGAAAGAGCAGGCCGAGATCGGCCGCCGGCTCCGACTTTACCGGGGCGAGCGGCGAGCACCGGAGATAGGTGGGCGGATCGTAATTGTTGTCGACGATGGGGTGGCCACCGGTTTCACCCTGCATGCCGCCCTGAAGGGAGTTGGGCGGAGCCGGCCGCAGAGGCTGATCCTGGCGGTTCCTGTCGGACCGCCTGGAGCCCTCGACCACCTGCGCAGGGAAGTTGACGAGCTCTGTCACCTACAGGCGCCGCCGGATTTCGCCGCTGTGGGACAATTTTATCGCGATTTCAGGCAGGTGCGCGACAGCGCGGTGATCGCCGCCCTGCGGGAGGCCTGGGACTGCTCCTGAGAGGCCACCGAAGCGCTATTTACAAAAGATCGGGGTGTTCGGTTGATCTTTATCTAAAAACGGTGTAATTTATCTATACCGGCATAAAAAAAAGCCGGGCTCTTATCTGGAGTGGAGGAGGGACGGCCCCGATGAATCCCGGCAACCGGATTCCCTGTTGAATTGCGGTGCCAATTGCCGCGGAAGAAGGCTCTTCCGGAAGATGAGAGGTGGCACAGACCTCTTCATCGAAGAGGTCTTTATTATACTTAAGGAGGAAGATTGAATTGAACTCACAGAACTATCTATTTACTTCAGAATCGGTCACAGAGGGTCATCCGGACAAACTTGCCGACCAGGTCTCCGATACGATACTCGATGCGATCATCGCGCTGGATCCATCAGCCCGCGTCGCCGTAGAGACCATGGTGACCACCGGCCTCGTCTTTGTCTGCGGCGAGATTACCACAAAATGCTATATCGATATTCCCAGGATCGTCCGGGAAAAAATCAAAGAGATCGGTTACACCAGGGCCAAGTACGGTTTTGATGGCGATACTTGCGCCGTGGTCACCTCTATCGATGAACAATCCCCTGATATCGCTCTGGGGGTGGATCGGGCCCTGGAGGCCAAAAAAGAGCGCTCCAGTGACCGCTATAATCTGATCGGAGCCGGCGATCAGGGTATGGTTGTGGGCTACGCCTGCGATGAGACACCGGAGCTGATGCCGCTGCCGATCTCTTTGGCCCACAGGCTGGCCCGGCGCCTCGCCGCCGTGCGCAAGGAGGGGCTCATCCCCTACCTGCGCCCCGACGGCAAATCTCAGGTAACTATGGCTTACCGCAACGGCAGGCCCGCCCACCTGCAGACGGTGGTGGTCTCCGCCCAGCACAGCGAGAAGGTATCGAGGGAGCAGATCGAGAAGGATATCAGTGAGCTGGTGATCAAAGCCACCGTTCCCCCGGAGTTGCTCACCGCGGAGACCCGTTTACTGGTCAACCCCACCGGGCGTTTCGTCGTGGGCGGTCCCCTGGGCGATGCCGGGCTCACGGGGCGGAAAATCATTGTAGATACGTACGGCGGCAGCGCCTTGCACGGCGGCGGCGCCTTTTCGGGAAAGGATCCCACCAAAGTAGATCGCTCGGCAGCCTACGCCGCCCGCCACGTGGCCAAAAACATTGTCGCCGCCGGGTTGGCCCGCAGATGCCAGCTACAGATAGCCTACGTTATCGGGGTGGCCAGACCCGTATCCATTGCAGTGGAGACATTCGGCACCTCTACCCTGGCGCCGGAGCGGATTGAACGACTCATCGGGGAATGTTTCGACCTTCGCCCGGCGGCCATTATTGATGAGCTCGATCTGCGCCGCCCTATCTACCAGCAGCTGGCCGCCTACGGCCATTTCGGCCGTCCGGAGCTCGATCTCCCCTGGGAAAGGTTGGACAAAGTGCCCCAGTTAAAAGAAAAAGCCGGGTAAACCGTTTCGATTTTACCGGTTTGAGCCGGCGGATGATGGAGGGATTTTGCTGGAGGGCTTGGAAAGTCTTGAAGGGACTCTGGAAAGGATTAGATTTTACAACGAAGAGAACGGCTATCTCGTGGGAAGGCTGCGCTGTGTCGGCGGTGATGCCATCACCATCGTCGGCAACTTCCCGCCCATGCAGGAGGGTGAAAGCCTGCGGATCATCGGCAGATGGCAGGTGCACCACCGTTACGGGCGGCAGGTGGCGGTGGAGCGCTGGCAGCGGGTCCTGCCGGTAACTGTAAAGGGCCTGAAGCGCTATCTTGCTTCTGGGCTGATCAAGGGGATCGGTCCGGTTACCGCCGGAGCAATCGTGGATCAGTTCGGGCTGGAGGCGCTGCAGGTGATGGAGGAAGAGCCGGAGCGTCTGCAGGAGGTGCCCGGCATCGGTCCGAAGAGAGGGGCCATGATCCAGGAGAACTTCGGTAAATATCGGGAGATGCAGGAGGTCCTGGTATTTTTACAGGGTCATGGCATCGGCATCGGCCAGGCGCTGCGCCTTTACCGCCATTATGGACTGCAGGCCGCCGATCGGGTTAGAGATAACCCCTATATGCTCGCTGAGGAGGTGGCGGGTATCGGGTTCAAGACTGCGGACCGCATTGCCCGGCAGATGGGCCTTGCCGCCGATGCTCCGGCCCGGGTCCGCGCAGCGCTTCTTTTTGCCCTCCGCGATGCCGCCGGCAGGGGCGATGTCTGCCTGCCCCGGGAGATCCTTCTGGAGCGGGCGATGGAGCTGCTGGCGATTCCCGGAGAAATTGCCGCCGCCCCCCCGCTGAAAGATCATCTTCAGAAGCTGGCAGTCGATAAAAAGATCTACTGCGAAGAGAGGGCGGAGGACAGCATTGTCTATGCCGCGCCCTTCTATCACGCCGAGGTGGGGGTGGCGCAGGGGTTAAAGGCGCTGGCCGACGCCCCGCTGAGCTGGGACCGCCGGGAGAGCCGGGCTGCCCTGGAGGCTGCGGCGGGGAAAGGGAGCGGTTTAACGGAAGAGCAGCGCCGCGTTATGGAGCAGGCTCTGGAAGAGGGGCTGCTGATCGTCACCGGCGGCCCGGGGACAGGCAAAACCACCACCATTAGGGCGCTACTTTCACTCTTTCATTCGCTGAACCAGCGGGTTTTGCTCGCCGCCCCCACGGGGCGTGCAGCGAAAAGGGTGCAGGAGGCCACCGGAGAAGACGCCTCCACGATCCACCGCCTCCTCGAGTACAGCTACAACGAGGGAGAGGGCTTCCGGTTCATGCGCCATGAAAAACGTCCTCTCGAGGCTGATGTGCTGATCATCGATGAGGCCTCCATGGTCGACCTGATCCTGATGTACCATCTGGTCAAAGCGATCCCTGCCGGCTGCCGCCTGATCATGGTGGGCGATGCCGATCAGTTGCCCGCCGTGGGAGCGGGCAATGTCCTGCGCGATCTTCTCGATTCCGGAGCGATCCCCGCCGTCCGGTTAAACCATATCTTCAGGCAGGCCCGCGAAAGCCTGATCACGGTCAATGCGCACCGGATCAATCATGGTGAGATGCCCCAGCTGAACGTCAAAAATAAAGACTTTTTCTTTGTCAGCGAGGCGGTCCCCGACCTGGTGGCCCAGAAAGTGGTGCAGCTGTGCCGCGAAAGGATCCCCAATTTCGGCCCTTTTGATCCGGTTATGGATGTGCAGGTGATCACGCCGATGCGGCGGACTGCAGCCGGGGTGGAGAAGTTGAACAAGATGCTGCAAAAAGCGCTAAATCCTGCCGATAGGCGCAAAAACGAAGTGACCATCCACGGGATCACTTTCCGCAGTGGTGACAAGGTGATGCAGATCCGGAACAATTATCAGAAAGAGGTCTACAATGGCGATATCGGTCGGATCACCAAGCTCAACCTGGAGGAAGGGGAGCTGATCGTCGCTTATCGCGATGCCGGCATCAGCCGTCCCGTGGTCTACAATTTCAGCGAGCTTGACGAGCTCACCCTCTCTTACGCCACCTCGGTGCATAAGAGCCAGGGCAGCGAATATCCCGTTATCGTAATGCCGGTGATCACTCAGCACTACCTGCTGTTGCAGCGCAATCTTCTCTACACCGGAATCACCCGGGCCCGCAAACTTGTGGTTCTGGTGGGGACGAAGAAGGCGCTCGCCATCGCCATACGCAACAACCGGGCCGAGGAGCGCTACAGTTTTCTTGACCGCCGCTTAAACCGGGAGGATGGAGAGATTGGCAGAGAGGTGGAGAGCAGGGAAAGCTAGGGGGGGCGAACGGCGCGGCGGGGAATACCTCTGGAGGCTTATTTTCCCGCCCCGGTGCCTCACCTGCGCAGTGCTGCTGCCAGCGGGGGCGGAAGCGCCCCTGTGCCGCTCCTGCTTAAGCTCGTTTATCCCGGCGGGCCCGCTCTGCCCGCGTTGCGGGGAGCTGCTTCCCCCCGCCGCCCCCTGCTCCTGCATACCGGAAAGCGCCCCCCTGCGGGGGCTTTTTGCTCTCTCCTGGTACGAGGGGGCCTGGCGGCAGATGCTGCACCGATTTAAATTCAGGGGAAAGCGGTCTCTGGCCCGGCCTCTGGGGAGCTGGCTGGGCCGGTTGATCCGGGAGGAGACCTGCTGGGAGCCCGCTTTCGTTATCCCCGTGCCGCTGCACCGCAGAAGGCTGCGGGAGCGCGGCTACGACCAGGCTCAACTGCTGGCCCGTTTTGCCGCTACGGCGCTGGGTGTTCCCCTGCGCCCCCTGCTTGCCCGGATCAGGCCCACAGCGGCACAGAGCTCTCTTTCCCACCACCAGCGTCAGGAGAATGTGCGCGGCGTATTCGCCTGCCGGAGAGCGGCGCTGCCGGGGAAAAGAGCGCTGCTGGTGGATGATATCTACTCCACGGGGGCGACGATGCAGGAGGCGGCGGCGGTGCTACAGAAGCAGGGCCTTGTTGTCTTTGGCGCTGTCGCCGCCTTTACACAGCGCCCCTCCTGAATGCGCACTTCGCGCCGCTGTGCTGAAGGGATTTTCCCCGCCTTGGGGAATAGTAATGGATAAGAGAAGGCAGAAAGGGAGGATCAGGATGGAGATCACTGTTCGTGGAAAAAATATTGAAGTAACGGATGCCCTGGTTGATTACGCCAACAAAAAGGTCAATAAATTAACCAAGTACCTCGATCGGCCCAAAGAGGCCCAGGTAGTGATGAGTGTGATCCGCAATGAACATATCGTCGAGGTTACCGTCATTTTAAACGGTCTTATCTTGCGCGGCGAGGAATCGACGGGGGACATGTATGCTTCTATAGATATGGTGGTCGATAAGCTGGAGAAGCAGCTGGTCAAGTATAAGACCCGGCTGAGCAGATCGCTGCGACAGCAGGGACTCCGCGCGCTGGGTGAAAAACTGGCCGCCCCGGAGGCGCGGGAAAAAGAGACCGAAGAGGACCGCGTAGTCAAAACGAAGCGCTTCCCCCTCAAGCCGATGCACCTGGAAGAGGCGATCATGCAGATGAATCTGCTGGGGCATGACTTTTTTGTTTTTGCCAACGCCGAAACCGAGATTGTGAATGTTCTTTATCGACGCAAAGATGGCGATTACGGCCTCATCGAACCGGAGTACGGCTCCTAGCCGCGGCCGCTATCCGGGGAAGAGGTTTGGGCTATGGATGAAGCTGTCAGTGTCGTAATTTTTGAAGGGACCGCCTCCGCCAGCCCCGTCGAAGAGATGATCGTGGGGGTGCGGCGGGCGCTGCTCCATGACAACCTGGAAAAACTGAGCCGTGCAGACCGGATCGGCCGGATATTGTTGGTATCAAACAACCCCGCCCTGGCCGGGATGGCCCGCACCGCCGGGGCGGAGTTCCTGTTAAACCGGCAGCACCCGCGCTCCTTTCATTTCGGGCGCGAGCTAAAAAAGCTGGTTCTGGGTCAGGGCTTGAAAAAAGTATTTTACCTCAGCGGAGCGGGATGCCCCCTGATCACCCCCGCTGAGCTCGACGGGATCTGCAGCAAGCTGTCGAAAAGTTCCAGCCTGCTCTACGCCAACAATGTGCAATCGGCCGATATCGTTGCCTTTACGGTGCCCGATAATTTTGCGAGCCTGGAGCTGCCGGAGAGGGATAACAGCCTGGCGATGACACTGCGCGATCAGGGCGGCCTGGAGCTGGAGCTGATGCCGCAAACGCTTGGGCTGCTTTTTGATCTCGATACACCGGCGGATATCCTGGTGCTGGGGGCCGGCCCCTTTGCCGGTCCGCGGGCGCGGGCTCACCTGGACACCTTAGAGCTCGACTACGGGCCTCTGGAAAGAGCGAAGGCGGTGCTCGGCGACAGCTACCAGGATGTGGCCCTTATCGGCCGGGTGGGGGCGCCGATCATCGAGCGCCTCAACGCGCTGCTGAAACTGCGCTTGCGGGTTTTTTCTGAAGAGCGGGGGATGAAAGCGCTGGGACGCCTGGAGAGCGGCGCCGTTGTCTCTCTTCTCGGCTTGCTCATCGAGCGGGCCGGGCTGACCTACTTCTTTGAGCACCTCGCCGGGGTCGCCCGCTGTGCTTTTATCGACAGCCGCGTTCTCTTCGCTCACTTCAAATTTGACTTTACAGATCGAGAGCGTTTCCTTTCTGATCTCGGTCTTTGGGAGCAGATCGAGCATCCCTGGTTGAAAGAGTTCACTCGCCTGGCCGCCGGGTGCGCTATCCCCGTGCTCCTGGGGGGGCACTCCCTTGTTTCCGGCAGCCTTTGGGCGCTCACCTGCGAGCTTGCCCCGGAGCTTCAGGCCGCCCCCTGATCGCGTCCTGCACGGGGCGGCGTCGCCCGGACAGAGGGTCAGGTCTCTTGTTACAGCAGCGGCCGGTGTGGTAAAATAAGAATGCAGCCAAGGAACCCGGGGGTTCCTTTCTCATTAGTGTAACCTGAGAAAGCGTGGTGTGGTGCAGATGGCCGGTATTCTGAGCAAGATCTTCGGTAGCGCCAATGAAAGAGAAGTGCGCCGTCTCGGCGGGATAGTGGAAAAGATCAACAGCTTCGAGGAGAGAATGAAAACGCTGACCCCCGCCGGGTTTCCGGAGACGACCGCCCGGTTGAAGGAGCGCCTGGCGAAGGGTGAGAGCCTGGAGGAGCTTCTACCGGAAGCTTTTGCCCTCGTGCGGGAGGCGGCCCGCCGCACCGTGGGGATGCGGCCCTACGATGTCCAGCTTCTCGGCGCTATTGTCCTCCATCAGGGGCGTATTGCGGAGATGAAGACGGGCGAGGGGAAGACGCTGGTGGCGACGATGCCCGCCTACCTTAATTCTTTAAGCGGCAGGGGGACTCATATCGTCACCGTTAACGACTACCTGGCCCGCCGCGACAGCGAGTGGATGGGGCCGATTTACAAGCTTCTCGGCCTAACGGTAGGGCTGGTGGTGCATGATCTGACCCCGGCGGAGAGGCGGCAGGCCTACAGTGCCGATATCGTCTACGCCACCAACAATGAGCTGGGCTTCGATTACCTGCGCGATAATATGGTCCTCTACCGGGAGGAGCTGGTCCAGCGAGAGCTAAATTATGCCATCGTCGACGAGGTTGACAGTATCCTTATCGACGAAGCGCGGACGCCGCTGATTATCAGCAGCCGGCTGGAGACGAAGCAGGAGTACAGCCGCTTTCGCCGCGATGTGGAGCAGCTTCTGCGCAAGCAGAACCGCCTCGTGAACGATCTTCTCAGCGGCAGCGCTGAAGATATTGATCAGGGCCACAGGGAGGAAGCCGCTGAAAAACTTCTTCTGGCCCGCCGTGGCGCCCCCAAAAATAAGAAGCTGCTCAAGCTGCTCAAGGAACGGGGTATGGAGAGGGCGGTCGAACGGATCAAACAGATCTTGATGACCGAGAAGAGACTGAACCATTTTGACGAGAAGCTTTATTACACCATCGATGAGATTACCCGGGCCGTCTCCATCTCCCAGATGGGCTACCGCGAGCTCGTGCGGGGCAACCCCATGCTGGCTCGGCTGCTCGGCTTCGAAAGCGCTCCGGAGGGCGATGGCGAGGCTGATTCTGCCGATACCCCCGATGAGGAAAGCGGCGCTGGGGAGCAGCTGCACTTCATTCACCAGCTTCTGAAAGCGTACTCTCTTTACGAAAGAGATGTCGATTATGTCGTTCAGGAGGGTAAAGTGGTGATCGTCGATGAGTTTACCGGCCGCCTCATGTGGGGCCGGCGTTACTCCGAGGGGCTGCATCAGGCGATCGAGGCGAAGGAGGGGGTAGAGGTACAGGCCGATACCCGCACCGTGGCCTCGATTACCTTCCAGAACTATTTTCGGATGTATGAAAAAATCTCCGGGATGACCGGGACGGCGCTTACTGAAGAAGAAGAATTCCGCAAAATTTACGGCATGGATGTGGTGGCCATCCCCACGAACCGGCCGCTGATTCGGGAAGAGCTGCCGGACAGGGTATACAAGACCGAGCGGGCCAAGTTCAAGGCGGCGGTGGAGGAGATTGCGCAGCGCCATGAACGGGGACAGCCGGTCCTGGTGGGGACGATCTCCGTGGAAAAATCAGAGATGCTCAGCCGGATGCTTCAGCGGCAGGGTATCCGCCACGAGGTGCTCAATGCGGTGAACCACAGCCGCGAGGCGCAGATCATCGCTCAGGCCGGGAGCCGGGGAGCGGTGACGCTATCGACAAATATGGCCGGACGCGGTACCGATATCATCCTCGGGGGGAACCCCGAATACCGGGTCAGGGCGAGGTTGGAGAAAGAATTTGCCGCCAAGGAGCATGAACTCGATCCGGAGCAGCATCTGGCGTGGGAGAAAAGGCGCCGCGAGCTGATGGAAGAGGCGGAACGCCAGGTGGAGCGGGAGCGCAATGAAGTGATCGCCTTAGGCGGCCTGCATGTGCTCGGCACGGAGCGCCATGAGAGCCGGCGCATCGACAATCAGCTGCGCGGCCGCTCGGGCCGCCAGGGCGATCCCGGTTCTTCAGAATTTGTCGTCTCCCTGGAGGACGACCTGATGCGCCTTTTTGGCGCTGACAATATCGCTTCGCTGATGGATCGGTTCGGCCTGGAAGAGGATATCCCCATCGATCACCCCCTGGTCAGCCGGGCCATCGAGCGGGCCCAGAAAAAGGTGGAATCGCGAAATTTCGAGATCCGCCGGCACCTGCTGGACTACGACGATGTTCTGAACAAGCAGCGCGAGCTGATCTACAAGCAGCGCCGCCAGGTTCTCGAGGGCGAGGATATGCGCGAGCAGATCACCTATATGGCCGGCGAGGTGATCGCCGCCCTGTTGCAGGAGCACTTTCGCGAGCACGATTACCTGGAAGAGTCCGAGGCCCGCGCCCTATTGCAGGCGGGGGAGAACTCTTTCTTGCGCCGCGGGCGGATCGCCGTGACGGCGCTGCTGGAAGCGGATCGGGCGGAGGCGGAGGCGCTGTTTTTAGAAGAATCGGGCGCCTTCTACGAAGAGCGCGAGCGGGAGCTGGGTGCCGAGATCGTGCGGGAGCTGGAGCGGGTGGTCCTGCTGCGCACTGTAGATCGGCACTGGATGTATTTTATCGATGAGATGCACGAGCTGCGCCAGGAGATCAATCTGCGTGCTTACGGGCAGAAAGACCCCCTGGTAGAGTACCGCCTGGAGAGCTATGATATGTTTGAAGGGATGATCCAGACGATTCAGGAGGAGGTCGTCCGCGGGGTTTACCAGGCCCGGGTGGCGGCGCCGCCGCGGCGCCGCGCTGTAGCCGGGCCGGCGGCGGCGATCAGGCCGCAGCTGCCCCGGGCCGGAGGCGACAGCGCTCCGGCGGAGCGCAGCGAGGAGCGCAGGGACAGAGCACCGGCGGCGAAGCAGCAACCGATCAAGGTGGGTAAAAAAATAGGCCGTAATGATCCCTGCCCCTGCGGCAGCGGCAAAAAATACAAAAGGTGCTGCGGCGCCTGAGGTGAAGCGGTGCAACATGAATCAGCCGCTTCACTGCGGGGCGGCAGGAAAGCGAGAGTGAGCATAGTGTTGAAGGAATATACTGAGGCGCTGGAGCGGCAGCGGCAGCGTTTTCGCGAAATGGGGGCTTCTCTTTGAGTTTGCTCGCAAAGAGGAGCGGCTGAAAAGGGCGGAGCAGAAGGCCGCCGATCCTGCTCTCTGGGAAGAGGGGGCTCGCGCCCAGGAGCTCATGAAAAAACTGGGGGCCCTTCGCGAAGAGCTGCGCCCCCTGCGCGAGCTAACCGAACAGCTGGAGGAGATCGAAGTATTGCTGGAGCTGGCCCGGGAGGATCCTGGGGACGGCAGGGAAGCGCTGGGGGAAGCGGCGGCGGCGCTGGAGGAGAGCGGGCGGCTGCTTGACCGCCTGGAGCTGGCGACTCTTTTTAGCGGCGATTACGATTTCAACGATGCCATCGTTTCGATTCACTCGGGGGCCGGCGGGCTGGAATCGCAGGATTGGGCGGAGATGCTGCTGCGGATGTATACCCGCTGGGCCGAGCAGAAGGGCTGGGAGGTGGAGCTCGTCGATCTGCTGGCAGATGATGAGGCCGGGATCAAGAGCGCTACCCTCATCGTGCGCGGGCATGCGGCGTACGGCCTGTTTCAGGCGGAAAAGGGGGTTCATCGTCTCATCCGGATCTCGCCCTTCGATACCGCCCGGCGGCGCCATACCTCCTTTGCCTCCATCGATGTGATCCCTGAGGTGGAGGAAGAGGAGTTCGTCATCGACGCCGACGATCTGCGGATCGACACCTTCCGCTCCAGCGGCGCCGGCGGGCAGCATGTCAACAAAACAGATTCCGCGGTGCGGATCACCCATCTCCCCACGGGGATAGTCGTGACCTGTCAGAATAACCGATCCCAGCACAGCAACCGGGTTCAGGCGATGCGCATTCTCCAGGCACGCCTGGCGGAGATCCAGCGGCGGGAGCAGGCTGCAGAGCTGTCGGCCCTGCGCGGCTCCCAAAAAGAGATCGCCTGGGGCAGTCAGATCCGTACTTATACCTTTCATCCTTTTACCCTGGTCAAGGATCATCGTACCGGTGTCGAAAGTGGACGGATCGAGGCGGTGATGGACGGTGCCCTCGATCCCTTTGTGGAGGCCTACCTGCGCTGGCAGGCCCGCCGGCGCCATGGGGAGCTGGAGACACCGGAGAAAGGCCGCGCTTAAATGAAGACGCTTTACGGTAGATTTAGAGCATCCGGCGGTGCCTTTGCGGCGGTAATCGTCGGCTCTCTGCTCATGGCTGCGGGGATGAACTCATTCCTTATCCCCAATCGCCTGGCTGCAGGGGGGTTTAGCGGCTTTGCGGTGATCCTGTTTCACCTTTTCAAAATTCCCACCGGTTTAACGATCATCGTACTGAACATACCCCTCTTTGTGGCGGCCTGGCTGCTGCTGGGGTCTGACAAGGTGGGGCGTAATCTGCTGGGCTCTTTACTGTTCCCTCTGGCTATTGAGCTCACTGCACCCTACCTGCCCGTCCTGACCTGGGATCCCCTGCTTGCCTCGGTCTACGGCGGGATCGTCATGGGCCTGGGCTTGGGGCTGATCTTTCGCTACCAGGGGTCCTCGGGGGGAACCGCCCTGCTTTCCCTCATCCTGAACCGGACCACGGGCCTCACAGTGGGGCAGGCTCTTTTAGGGTCTGATCTGGTGGTGATCGGGATGGCTGTCTTTATGCTCGGGGCCGAGGCGGCGATGTACTCGGCGCTCTCCCTTTTTATCAGCACCAAGGTGATCGATCTCATTCAGGAGGGGATCAACCCGGCGAAGACCGCTTTGATCATCACTACGCGCGGCGAGGAGATCAACCGCGGTCTCCTCGCCGAGCTGGAGCGCGGGGTAACCAGGATCACCGGGCGGGGCGGCTATACCGGGGAGGAGCGTGAGCTTTTGCTCTGCGTTATTTCCCGCCCCCAGGTAGCCCGGTTGAAAGCGCTGGTCCACGAGCTCGATCCGACGGCCTTCGTCATTATCGGCAGCGCCGGTGCCGTTCATGGCGAGGGCTTCAAGACGCTCTCTCACCCTGATTGACAAATTTGCAGATCTGGTCGGTCGCCGGTCCGTCATTCTGAGCGCAGCGAAGCATTTCCTGTTAAAAGCCGCTCCTTTATCCAGAGGGCCCCATCTTGCTAAAAACACCCTCATGTTAAAATATCCCTGGTAAAAGTTATTAAATTAAATTAATAATAAAGCAGGAAATAGTTTATCGGTGTCGAATATTGTTTTCGACTGTTAAGTTTATGTTAAGTTATTTTTGGGGGAAGGTTGGACTATGGTTGAAGCTAAAGGGATCTATCATCGCTACGATAAAAAAGGCAAAGATGTATTAATTGATATCAATTTTATGATCAACCGCGGCGAATTTGTCTTCTTTGTTGGCCCCAGCGGGGCGGGAAAATCGACTCTTTTTAAGATGATCATCCGGGAGATTATCCCCCGGGAGGGTTATCTGAAGGTCTTCGGCCATGATCTGTCGGGGATGCGGCAGAGTCGGGTGCCCTACCTGCGGCGCAATATCGGCATGGTCTTCCAGGATTTCCGGCTCCTCGATGAGCGGACCACCGCTGAAAATATCGCTTTTGCCATGCGCGTTACCGGCGCCTCCCAGCGCGAAATCAGGCGGCGGGTGCCCTATGTTCTCGAGCTGGTGGGCCTGCGGGAGAAAGCTGCGGCCCGGGTTTGTGATCTTTCCGGCGGCGAGCAGCAGCGGGTGGGACTGGCCCGGGCCATTATCAACCGCCCTGCCATGATCATCGCCGATGAGCCCACCGGAAATCTTGATCCGGACAATTCTTATGAGATCATGAATATTTTAAGGACAATCAATATTCGCGGCACCACCGTCCTGGTGGCGACGCACAACAGTGAAATTGTGGACCGCCTGAAGAAGCGGGTCATTCATCTTAACCAGGGCCGGCTCACCGTCGACGAAGAGAAGGGGGCTTATGCCAGTGTCCTTTAACAGCTTTCTTTATGCCTGCGGTGAAGCCTGGAGCAATCTTTACCGGAATAAGTGGATGACGATGGCCTCTGTGGGAGTAGTCGTGGTGACTCTGCTGATGCTGGGCGGCTTCATGGTGGTTAATTTGAACCTGAATCAGATCACCTCCGATGTCAGGGAGCAGGTAGAGATCGTTCTCTATATCGATGAAGAATCGACGGCGGAGGAGCAGGAGCAGCTGCACAGCAAGCTGCTGGCCCACCGTTCCCTTAACGAAGTCCGCTTTGTTCACCGAGATGAAGCGATGAAACGCCTGAAAGAACAGCTGGGGGATGTAGTGGAGGGATACGAGGGCGCCGCAGACAATCCCCTGCGCGACTCTTACGAGCTGCACACCCTTCGCCCTGAGATGGTGGGAGATGTGGCCCGAGAGCTGGAGGGATACCCCGCCGTGGCCGAAGTCTATTATGGGGAGGCGACGGTGGAGAAGCTCTTCGCGGCCACCCGCGCCGTGCAGCTGGTGGGCCTCGGCCTGATGACGGGGCTGGCCGTTACTGCGGTTTTTTTAATCGCCCACACGATCAGGCTAACTGTTTTTATCCGCCGCCGCGAGATCATGATCATGAAATATGTAGGGGCAACAAACTGGTTTATCCGCTGGCCTTTTGTGCTCGAAGGGATGTTTATCGGCGCCTTAGGGGCGGCGCTGCCGCTGGGAGCGATCTACTATATCTACCAGGCATCTCTGGAATGGGTCATGGCGAACAACCTCATGTTTTTGACGCTCGTGCCTGCTTCTTTGATTATGGGCGAGCTGGTGAAGTGCCTCCTTCCCCTGGGAACAGGGCTGGGGATTCTGGGGAGCGCTTTCTCCATGGGCCGATTTTTACGGGTATGATGGCTGGGCTGACTGACAAACCGCTACCGGGGGGGATCGATCATGGGTCGGACTAAAATCTGGGGGTTGCTTGCTCTTGTGCTAACCCTGCTTATGCTGGCGTCGTCGGTGGCGCCCGTCTTTGCCTCCATGCAGGAGCTTGAGCAGAAGAGAGAAGATATCCATCGAAAACTCGATCAGGAGCGGAGCAATCTTAAAGAGCAGCGCAGCCGCAAGGCGGATCTTGAGGATGAGTTGGCGCAGCTCGATCGCCGCCTGCGGGAGCTGCAATCTGAGCTGGCGCAGATCAACGGTGAGATTACTGCTACCGAAACCGAGATCGCCCGGGTAGAAGAAAAGATCGCCGAGACTGAGGCTGAGCTCGCCGAAAAAGAGGCTCTTTTCAAGCGCCGCCTCAGGGCGATCTATGAACAGGGTTCCCTCTCCTATATCGACATCCTTTTCGGCGCTTCTTCATTTAATGATTTTTTGACCCGCTTCAATAATCTTAAGCTTATCGCCTCGAATGATCAGGTCCTCATCGACGAGGTGCGGGCTGAAAAGGACCGTATCGAGGCGATGAAGGAGGAGCTGCAGCAGGAAAAAAACCGCCTCGATGGGCTGCGCCGTCAGATCCTGGCCAGCGAGGAGGAGGTAAAGCGCACAGTTTCCTCCCGTCAGGCGGTGAGGGGAGAGCTTCAGGCGGAGATCGATCGGGCCAGTAAAAAGATCAGGGAGCTCGAGAAAGCCAGCGCAGAGCTGGAGCGGAAGATGCGGGAACAGAGTACCGGCAGCGGCGGCAGCGCCCTTTACTGGCCTTCTTCGCCGCGGGGATATATCTCATCGGCCTTCGGCATGCGCTATCACCCCATCTATTACGCATGGCGCCATCATGATGGGATCGATATCGCTACCACCGGCTATATCCTTGCAGCCGATAACGGCCGGGTGATTACAGTAAGCTATAATAGCGCTTTTGGCAATTATATCGCCATCGACCATCAAAACGGCCTCAGCACGATCTACAAACATATGCGCAGCGGCAGCATGATGGTGAGTGAGGGCCAGCAGGTGACCCGGGGCCAGCGTATCGGCATCGCCGGCAGTACCGGCGACAGCACCGGCGTCCACCTCCACTTTGAAGTGCTCGATTACAACAAGCCGCCGTACATCCATCCAGACAGGGGCACCCTGGTCTACTATCGCGATCCCCTGCTCTATCTAAAATAGTGAGTAACGGGGATGGTTCCTTTTACTCACTCACTGTTTCATTGAATCGTTGAGCCTCACCCCGCCACGGGGGCTCCCTGCTCCTACAAAAAAGCGACGCACTGTCAGATTATATTTGCTCATTGTAGGGTTATTTTTAAGAGTACGCCGTCCCGCTGGTCTTTTGCGCGGGGCGGCGTTATAATTGAACCCAGATAGTCTACAGAAGAGAGGAGACAGTAAGCGGCCATGGCCGATCGCGGCAGCTGGTGGAAAGAAAAACGTTCGCACCTCATCGCCGTGCTTTTTGTACTGCTACTGGTGGGGTCAAACCTGGGCGTCTATTACCTTACCATGCAGAGGAGTGCTTTGCCTCCCCCGCATGATGAAGAAGAGTACGATCTGGCGACTCCGGAATCCCTGGGCCGGGAATGGAATATATTTGTAGAGGTGCTGGAGCGGCTTCAGCAAAACTACCTTTACCCGCTGGATATGGCACAGGTTATCCGCGGCGCCGTAAAAGGGGCGCTGGAGGCTGTCGACGATCCGCGCACAGCCTTTTATGATGAGAAGGAGCTGGAGAACTTCTTGATCGAGGCTACCGGATCCTTCGGCGGGGTCGGTGTCCGCATCATCGAGGTTGATGACGAGATCGTCGTCTTTGAGACCCTTCCCGGCAGCCCGGCGGATTCCGCCGGTATCTATCCCGGCGATCGCATCAGCCGGGCGGGCGGGCAGAAGCTGGCGGGGCGGGGGGTGGAGAGCGCTGCAGAGATCTTGCGGGGCAAAAAAGGCAGCAAGATCACCCTTTCGATCAAACGTCCCGGGCGGGAGGATGAGCTCAGCCTCACCCTGGAGCGGGAAGAGATCAGGATGGAGACGGTCTTCTCGCGCTGGGAAGAGCCGGGGCTGGCTTATATCAGGATTACGAATTTCGACAGCCATACCGGGGAGTCATTTGCGGCACAGCTTTCCCGCCTGGAGAAAAAAGGGCTGCGGGAAGGGTTGATCCTGGACCTGCGGGATAACCCCGGCGGACTCGTAGAAGAGGCGGTGAAAGTGGCCAAATTGATCGTACCTGAAGGGGAGATTACCCGTCTGGTGGGAAGAAAAGGCGCGGTGCGTGACATCTGCTATTCCCGCGCCCCGGAAAAAGAGTATCCCATCGTTGTTCTGGTCAATGAAGAGAGCGCCAGCGCAGCGGAGATTCTCGCCGGGGCTCTGCAGGATCGCAGCCCCGCCATATTGGTGGGGGTGAAGACCTACGGCAAGGCCACCGTGCAGCATCTGGAAAACCTTTCGGGTGGCAACGCCCTTCTCCTTACCATAGCCCGTTACCTGACCCCTTCGGGCAGGGATATTGACGGTAAGGGGCTGGAACCTGATGTTACCGTGGAGATGCCTCTGCCGCTAAAATATTATCGCTACTTTTTCCCCGGGCCCCTGGGCGGCGGTGATTACGGCGCCGAGGTGAAGCTTCTCCAGGAGATGCTCGCCGAACTGGGCTATCGTCCGGGCAGCGAGGGGTATTTTGACAGGGCGACGGCGGCGGCGCTGAGCAAATTCCAGAAAAAAGCGGGGCTGGAGGCCACCGGTGAATTTGACGATCTGACCTGGGTAGCGCTTCGCGAAGATTTCGAAAAGGCTGCCCGGGAGCGCGATCCGCAGCTGCGCCGGGCAGTGGAGCTGCTCAAGCAGCCGGGTAGATGGTGGCAGGGGAGGGAAAAAGCCGGTTGAGCGCTTTGCTTCTCGAACTTGGCAAAATATTGTTGACGACTCTGCTCCGGGTGCTGCAGATCCCCCTGTTCTGGTTGGTGATTTTGCTTGTCTACCTGCAGTACCGCCGTGTAGCCGGTATGGAGCAGAAATTTTTCGGGAGGATAATCAACCCCGTGGGGAGGCAGGTGGCGATCTCCACGGGCCTGGGGATCCTGGCGGGGATCCTGGCCAGTGCATTCATGCTGCTGCTGGGCCTTTCTCTTTCGCAGATCGGGCTGCTCTATATCTGGCCGGTGGCGTTGCTGCTCCTTCTGATTCACCCCCGCTTTCTCTGTTTTTCCTATGCCGGAGGTATTGTCGCCCTCGCTGTGCTGGCGCTACGCCATCTAGTGGGTCCTCTTTTCCCCGCTTTCGCTGAGATGAAGCTGGTGGCTCCCCTGCTGGAGATCCATATCCCCGCCCTGTTGGCGCTGATCGGATTGCTGCACCTTATCGAAGCGCTGTTGATCTATCTCAGCGGCCACCGGGGCAGCAGCCCGCTCTATTTCAAACGTGCCGGCGGCGAGGTGGTGGGCGCCTTCAGCCTGCAAAAATTCTGGCCCATCCCGCTGGTGGCGCTGCTGGCTATGGCGATTCCGGAAGCAGAGGTGCAGGGCGTGAGCATGCCGGAATGGTGGCCGCTGCTCAAAAGCACCCTGGAGCTGGGCCCGGGGGAGACCCTGCAGTATATGGCTCTTCCTGTCCTGGCGGCTCTCGGTTATTCCGATATGGCTTTCTCCTCCAGCCCGCGGCAAAAATCAGCCGGCACCGCCCGTTTTCTCAGCATCTATAGTGTGGCCCTGATCCTGTTGGCCCTGCTGGCAGAATTTTGTCCTTCGCTGACCCTGGCGGGGGTGCTCTTTGCCCCCCTGGGTCATGAAGCAGTGATCAACCGCGGGAACCGGCTGGAGAGCTCCCGCGAGAGCCTCTATCGCGCCGGCGCCGCCGGGGTCCCCCTGATGATGGTGCTGCCGGGGAGCGCGGCTGAAAGTGCGGGGTTGCGCTCCGGGGATCTGGTTCAACGGGTTAACGGTGCCCCGGTGAGCAGCGACCTCGATCTGCTACGGAAGATCGATGAAAGTTACTTCATGGTATTGATCGAGGGTCTACGCGGAGGCGGCGGCCTCTCTGTGGTCCTTAACAAGCGCCGCCCGGGGGGGCAGGATGCGGCGGACCCCTTTGCCCAGGCCGGGCTCCCGGCCGCTACGGCGGCTCCGCTCTGGCACCGGGGCGCCGCCCTGGGACTGATCCCGGCGCCATCATCGCAGACCCCCATCTATGCCCGGGAAAGAAGGGCGGCGGGGCACAGCCTGCTGCGCCGGCTGCGAGGGCGCAGCAGGGGCTCGTGAACGTTTTTCACCGGCATTATGCAAAAAGGCAGGTGAACCATCCTGTTATCGGCCGCTCTCTCCGCCTTTGTCTGTGTTTTTGTAGCGGAATTTGGTGATAAGACGCAGCTGGTCTCCCTTTCCATGGCTAGCCGCTACCCGCCCCTGCAGGTCCTTGGGGGGGCCATGACGGGGCTGGCCCTGGTGATGGGGCTCGCTGTCGGGGCCGGCGGGGTGGTCGCCGCCTATGTCCCCCCGCCGGTCATCGCTGTCGCCTCGGGGCTCTTTTTTGTGATCATGGGTCTTTTCACTTTGTACCAAAAAGAGGAAGAGCAGGGCCCCCAAGCCGGCAAAGGCGGTTTTTACCGCACCGCCACACTTATTTTTGTGGCGGAGCTGGGGGATAAAACCCAGATGGCGGCGCTGCTGCTCTGCGCCCACAGCGGCTGCCCCCTTGCCGTGTTCACCGGAGCGATGGCGGGAATGTTTTTGAACCACGCGCTGGCGGTATTTCTGGGGGGCCGTTATCTTTCCAGGCTCTCTCCATCCCTTTTAAAAAATATCACAGCAGCTCTCTTCATTGTCATCGGGCTGGTCATGCTGCTCCTTCTGGCTCTGGGGCGAGTATAGAGCAGCACCGAAGAGGCTACAATTTATGTCAAGGGCGGCGGTTGTCCTATTCAGAATATTGGATCGGCGTTGGGAAAAAGTGGGCCTCAATAGCGAGATCGGGCTGTGCTATAATGGATGTTGTTATTAGAGCGGAGGAAAGAAAGATGCTCCCGGTAAATAAATTTAAAATAAAGGCCGATTTTACCCCTTCGGGCGATCAGCCGGAAGCGATTGCGGCCCTGGTAAAGGGGCTGCGCGGGGGGCTCGCTTACCAGACCCTCCTGGGGGCAACCGGTTCGGGCAAAACCTTTACCGTAGCCCAGGTGATCGAGCAAGTCCAGCTGCCCACGCTGGTGATCGCACCGAACAAGATCCTGGCAGCGCAGCTCTGCAGCGAGTTCAAAGAATTCTTTCCCGAGAACGCGGTGGAGTACTTCATCAGCTATTACGATTACTACCAGCCCGAAGCCTACCTGCCGCAGAGCGACACTTATATCGAAAAAGACTCCTCGATCAACGATGAGATCGACAAGCTGCGCCATTCCGCCACCAGCGCACTTCTAGAGCGGCGCGACGTTATCGTCGTAGCGAGCGTCTCCTGTATCTACGGCCTCGGTTCGCCTCAGGAGTACCGCCGGCAGGTATTGTCGTTGCGGCCGGGGATGCGCCTGGGACGGGAGGAGCTCATCGCCGCCCTGGTGGGGATCCATTACGAAAGGAACGAGATCGATCTGCACCGCGGCACCTTCCGGGTCCGCGGCGATGTTGTCGAGATCGTCCCCGCTTCCTTTGCCGAAGCGAGCCTGCGCGTAGAGCTTTTCGGCGATGAGATCGAGCGCATCCGCGAAGTCGATCTGCTGACGGGAAGAGCGCTGGGGGAGCGCAGCCATGCGGCGATTTTTCCGGCCACGCACTATGTCACCGCACCGGAGCAGCTAGAGAGGGCGGCGTACTCCATCGAAGCGGAGCTGGAGCAGCGACTGGAGGAATTCCGGGAGGTGGGGAAATACCTGGAGGCACAGCGGTTGGAGCAGCGCACCCGCTATGATCTGGAGATGATCCGCGAGATCGGTTTCTGCAGCGGCATCGAAAACTATTCCCGCCACCTCGACGGGCGACCACCCGGCAGCCGGCCCTGGACCCTGCTCGATTACTATCCTGAGGAATTTATGCTGGTAATCGATGAATCGCATATCACCATCCCCCAGATAAACGGGATGTACCGCGGCGATCTCTCCCGCAAGAGCACCCTCGCCGACCATGGCTTCCGCCTCCCTTCGGCTTTGGACAACCGGCCGCTGCGATTTGACGAATTTGAGAAGCTCATCAGCCGGGCGATCTTTGTCTCCGCCACCCCCGGCCCCTGGGAGCTGGAGCAGAGCGCCGCCGTGGTGGAGCAGATTATCCGCCCCACCGGGCTCCTCGATCCCGAGATAGAGGTGCGGCCGGCAACGGGGCAGGTGGATGACCTCTACGGTGAGATCCGAGCCCGCGCGGAGGTGGGGGAGCGGGTCCTTGTGACCACGATGACAAAGCGGATGGCCGAGGATTTGACCGATTACTATCGCGAGATGGGGCTGCGCGTGCGCTATATGCACTCGGATATCGATGCCCTGGAGAGGATGGCGATCATCAGGGGTCTGCGCCTGGGGGAATTTGATGTCTTGATCGGTATAAACCTGCTGCGCGAGGGGCTGGATCTGCCCGAAGTCTCCCTGGTGGCGATTTTCGATGCCGACAAGGAGGGCTTTCTGCGCTCCGATCGCTCGCTCATCCAGACCATCGGCCGGACCGCCCGCAATAGTGCCGGGCGGGTGATCATGTATGCCGAGACGGTGACTCCGTCGATGCGGCGGGCCATCGATGAGACGGCGCGCCGCCGCCGGAAGCAGATGGCTTACAATCGCAAGCACGGGATCATTCCCCGCACTATTGTCAAACCCGTGCACGGGGTGATCGCGGCGACAACGGTTGCCGAAGATGCCGATGAATATGCTGTTGAAAACCTGGTGATGCTCGACCCCGAGAGACGCCGGAAGATGATCCGCGAGCTGCGCAAGAAGATGAAAGAGGCCTCGCGGGAGCTGGCTTTTGAGGAGGCCGCGGAGCTGCGCGATCTGATTTTTGAGTTGGAACGGGCGCCTGTTTCCACAATTGAAACCGGGTAGCCCGCCTGGAAATGAGGTAAAATATGGCCGAGGGATCAATCATTATTCATGGCGCCAGGGAGCATAATCTAAAAAATATCGACCTGGTCCTGCCCCGTAATCGTTTTATCGTCTTCACCGGCCTGAGCGGATCGGGGAAATCGTCGCTGGCCTTCGATACGATCTATGCGGAGGGACAGCGGCGCTACGTTGAATCGCTTTCCGCCTATGCGCGCCAGTTTTTGGGGCAGATGGAGAAACCCGATCTCGATCAGATCGAGGGGCTCTCGCCCGCCATCTCCATCGATCAGAAGACCGCTTCGCGCAACCCCCGCTCCACCGTCGGGACAGTCACCGAGATCTACGATTATCTGCGGCTGCTCTTCGCCCGGGTCGGGCGTCCTTACTGCCCCCGCTGTCGCCGCCCCATCGATCGGCAGACGGTGCAGCAGATTGTCGATCAGATCATGGAGCTGCCCGGGGGGGTTCGCCTGCAGGTGCTCGCCCCGCTGGTCCGGGGGCGCAAAGGCGAGTATACACGCCTTTTCGAGGAGATGCGCCGCCGCGGTTATGTCCGTGTCTGCGTGGATGGCGAGGTGCGCGAGCTGGAAGAGGAGATCGTTCTTGACAAGCAGAAAAAGCATACTATCGAGGTGGTCATCGACCGCCTCATTGTGCGCGGCGGCATCGAAGCCCGCCTCGCCGACTCCCTGGAGACGGCGCTCAAACTCAGTGAGGGCCTGGTGCTGGTCCGGGAGGTTGAAGGAGGCGAGCATCTTTTCAGCGAGCGTTTTGCCTGTCCCCAGTGCGGTTTCAGCTTTGAGGAGATCACCCCTCGCGCCTTCTCTTTTAACAGCCCCTACGGAGCCTGCCCCGAGTGCAGCGGCCTGGGGGTAAAGGCGGAATTTTCGGCAGAGTTGATCGTCCCTCATCCGGAGCTCTCGATCAACGAAGGAGCCATCGATCCCCTTTCGGGATACCGCGGCTATTATCGACAGTTTCTGGAGTCGGCGGCGGAGCACTGGCAGATCGATCTGGAGCGACCCTTCGCCGATCTGGATCAACAGGAAAAAGAGCTTCTGTTTCACGGCTCCAGCGAGCGGGTTCCCTTCCATTATGTGAACCGATTTGGGCGGGTGCGAAATTACCGCCGCCCCTTTCCCGGCGTCCTGAAGCTTCTGCAGAGGCGTTACGATACTACGGAGTCGGAAGAGACGCGGCGGGATCTGGCCGGCTATATGGAGATAAAACCCTGCCCCGCCTGCCGCGGGCGGCGCTTGAAGGAATCGAGCCTCTCGGTTCTTATCAACGGGCTCAATATCGCTGAGGTTGCCGCTTTCACGGTAGCCGAGGCGCGGGATTACTTTACCGGTATTGAACTGACGGAGCGTGAGAGGCGGATCGCCGGGCAGGTGCTCAAAGAGATCCTGGAAAGACTTAATTTTTTGAATAACGTGGGGCTGCAGTACCTCAGCCTAGACCGCCCCTCGGCCACCCTTTCCGGCGGCGAAGCGCAGCGGATCCGCCTGGCCACCCAGATCGGCTCGGGCCTGACGGGGGTAATCTATATCCTCGATGAGCCCAGTATCGGCCTGCATCTGCGCGATAATGCCCGGCTCATCGAGACGCTGAAAAGATTGCGCGATCTGAGGAATACCGTGATCGTGGTGGAGCATGACGAGGGGACCATCCGTGCCGCTGATCACATCGTCGATATCGGCCCCGGTGCAGGGGTTCACGGCGGCGAGATCGTTGCCCAGGGCACGCTGAAGGAGATCACCGCTGCAACGGGCTCGATCACCGGCGATTACCTGGCCGGACGCAGATCCATCCCCGTACCGTCTCAGAGGCGTCAGCCGGGCGAGCGCAGCCTCTGGATCAGAGGCGCCCGCGAGCATAATCTTCAGGATATCGATGTGGAGATCCCCCTGGGGCTCCTTGTCTGTGTCTCAGGCGTTTCGGGATCGGGCAAGAGCACCCTGGTCAACGAGATCCTCGCCCGGGCGCTGCAGCGGCGGCTGCACCGCTCCCGTCAGCCCGCCGGCGCGCACCGCGCCCTCGAGGGAGTGGAGCACCTGGATAAGGTGATCGTCGTCGACCAATCGCCTATCGGCAGGACCCCCCGCTCTAATCCGGCCACCTATACAGGGCTGTTCGGGGGTATCCGCGAGCTCTTCGCCCAGACTGCGGAGGCGCGCCGGCGCGGTTACCGTCCCGGACGTTTCAGTTTCAATGTCAAAGGCGGCCGCTGTGAAGCCTGCCGCGGCGACGGGATCCTGCGCATTGAGATGCATTTCCTCCCCGATGTCTACGTCCCCTGTGAAGTATGCCGCGGCAAACGCTACAATCGCGAAACGCTGGAGGTGCGCTACAAAGGTAAAAATATTGCCGATGTCCTGGCTATGACCGTCTCCGAGGCTTTCGACTTTTTCAGCGCCATCCCCAGGCTGCAGCGGCGGCTACAGCTTATCGACGATGTGGGGCTGGGCTATATCCGGCTGGGCCAGCCGGCCACGACCCTTTCCGGCGGTGAGGCCCAGCGAGTGAAACTGGCCACGGAGCTGTCGAAGCGCAGCAATGGGCGGACCCTCTATATTCTCGATGAGCCCACCACCGGTCTGCATCTTGCCGATATCAGTAAGCTGCTGCTGATCCTCGATCGGCTCGTTGACAGCGGCAACACCGTGGTGGTGATTGAGCACAATATGGATGTGCTCAAGAGAGCCGATCACCTCATCGATCTCGGACCGGAGGGCGGCGCCGGCGGCGGTCGCATCGTCACTGCGGGCACCCCCGAAGAGGTGGCCTCCCGGGAGTATTCCCATACCGGACGATGGCTCCGCCAGGTCCTCGGAGCACCGGGCAGCGATACTGTTCAGCCGGAATCTGAACGGATCGCCCATTAGCAAAGCCAGAGGAGTCTTTTCATGAGCATACTGTCGGAACTTGCCGAAAAAGTGCGCCATTTTCCTCGCTCACCCGGTGTTTATCTGATCAAGGATGCCGTGGGGCGGGTGATCTATGTCGGTAAAGCCCGGTCGCTGCGGCAACGCATCCAGAACTACGTCGCCGACAGCAGCGCTGTTCCGCCGCGGTTGCAGGCGATCCGCTCCCAGATGCGCGATCTCGAATATATGGTCACCGATACCGAAGTGGAAGCGCTGATCCTCGAGTGCAACCTGATCAAGGAGTACCGGCCGCGCTACAATGTTGATCTGAAGGATGACAAGGACTATCCCTGTCTGCGTCTCACCGGGGGGCCTTACCCGAGGCTGGAGTACCTGCGCCTTTCGCAGAAAGAAGGGCGGCAAAAAAAACGCCTCTTAAGCGAACAGCAGGCCGTCGAAGAGCGCGAAGCGCTCTATTTTGGACCCTATACCGAAGTGGGGGCGGTGCGCGAGACCATGCGCCTGCTGGGGAAAATATTTCCTCTACGCCGCTGCCGCCGCCCCCTCGACGGCGAAGCGCTGGCAGAGCGGCCCTGCCTTAATTATCAGATGAAACGCTGCCTTGGCCCCTGCCGGGGCGCTGCCGCAGTATCTCCCGAAGAATACGGCCGTCTGGTGGAGCAGGTGGTCTCATTTCTCGAGGGAAAGCGCGATACCCTGGAGAGGCAGCTGGAAGAGGGGATGCACCGCGCAGCGGAAGAGAAACGTTTTGAAGAGGCGGCGCGTCTGCGGGACCAGCTGCAGGCTGTGCGCCGGATCACCGCTCAGGAGCAAAAAGTGCTCGATCTGAAGGGGGGTGCTGATCGGGATGTTCTGGCGCTGGTGCGCCATGAAGGAGCCGTCGCGGTTCATCTTTTTGTGATCAGAGAAGGAAAGCTGATCCGCCGCGAGCATTTTCCTCTCGGCCCCGCCGCCGCTGAAGCCGGTGACGGCGAAGCGCTCGGCGCCTTTATCAAATCTTATTACAGCCGGGGGGCGTCCCCCCCGAAAGAGATCGCCCTCTCCGCTGAGCCTGACGATGGGGATACGCTGGAAAATTGGCTCAAGAAACTGTCCGGGGCAAGGGTGAGGCTTTCGGTGCCGCGGCGCGGTTCCCGTCGCAAACTCGTGGAGATGGCCCTGCGCAACGGGCTGCTCAGGCTTCAGGATGAGCAGGAGCGAAGGGCGCAGCGGGTGCTGTTGCCCCTGGAGGAGGTGGGCCGGCTGGCGGGGCTGGGGAAAGCGCCCCGGCGCATCGAAGGCTATGATATCTCCCACCTGCGCGGCGGCGCCGCTGTGGGGGTGATGGTGGTTTTCGAGCAGGGCCGCCCTTTTAAAGACGGATATCGCCGCTTTCACCTGGGCCGGACACCGCCGGGCGATGACTGCGCCGCCCTGCAGGAAGTTCTGCAGAGGCGGCTCTCCCATAGTGAATGGCCTACACCTGAGCTGTTGCTGATCGACGGCGGCAGGGCCCAGCTGAACGCAGCCCGGGAGTCCCTGCAGCAGGAAGATGCAGCAGGGATAGCGCTGCTGGCTCTGGCGGAAAATCCGGACCGGATTTTTTTGGAGGGGGAGAAGACGCCGGTACTTCTGCCGGCGAACAGCACCCTGTTGCAGCTTCTGCAGAGGATTCGCGATGAAGCACACCGCTTTGCCGTCGACTACCACCGCCGTCTGCGCCGGCAGGGCGCCACCCGTTCCCGGCTCGAAGAGATTCCCGGAGTGGGGCCGCAGCGCCGGGCCGCGCTGCTGAAGCACTTTGGCAACCTGGAGCGGCTTTATCGTGCCACCACAGAAGAGCTCGCCGCCGTACCCGGGATCAGCCGCATTCTTGCCGAAAGGATCTACCGGGAACTGCACCTGTGAGGGGCGCATCTGTGCCGCACCGGATCCCGATGGGTGAGTTATGCTATAATAAAGATAAACATTTGCAAAGGAGTTTTTCATGCGTTACCGCCTGTTGGCCATAGACCTGGACGAAACCCTTCTCGATGCTAATTCCAGTATTTCAACGCGCAGCAGGGAGGCGATCGGGGCGGCGGTAGAACGCGGTGTCTTCGTCATTATCTCTACGGGGCGGATGTACCAGGGCAGTCTCCCCTATGCGAAAGAGCTCGACCTGCACCCGGCGTGGCCGGTGATCAGCTATCAGGGCGCTTTGATCAAAACTGTGAATACGGGTGAGGTCCTTCTCCATTGCCCCATGACCCTGCCGACGGCGGTGGCTGTTGCGGCGGCTGCCGAGGAAAAAAATGAAGAGATCTGCGCTTATATTGATGAGCGCTGTTATATTAACCGGGAGAACCGCTACTCCCAATTTTACCGGGAAAGGTACAACACCCCTGTTGAAATAGTGGGGAGACTGGATCGCTTTCTGGAGCGTGATGGCCGCCGCCCCACGAAATTGACCATATTCAACTGGGACGGAGATTTCGCCGCGCTAAAAAATTTTCTCCGGGAGAGCCATCCGAACGAATTCACCATGCTCAGGCCGTACCCTTTTTTCCTTGAATTTACCCACCAAAAAGCGACAAAGGGGCAGGCTCTGCGCTGGCTGGCTGATAAGCTCGATATCCGCCGCGAAGAGATCATCTCCTTCGGGGACAGCCCCAATGATCTGGATATGATCCAGTACGCCGGGCTGGGTGTAGCTGTGGCCAACGCCGTGCCGGAGGTGCTGGAGGCGGCGGATCTGGTCACCGCAGCCAACATTGAAGATGGGGTGGCCCGTTTGATCGAAGAGTATATCTCCTCGGGCCTTCTCTGATTTCCCGGCCGGCGCGGTGCCGGGCTCCCCATCATTGATCATGGAGAGGCGGATAAAGAAGAGCTATGGTCCAAAAAGAGACTATCCAGGTCGTTTTAATTACCGGGCTTTCCGGAGCGGGCAAAAGCGTGGCGATCAACTGCTTCGAAGATCTCGGCTTCTTCTGCGTGGACAATTTGCCGCCTGTTTTTATCCCTAAATTCGCCGAACTCTGTCTCCAGTCGGGGGGAAAGATCAGCAAGGTCGCCCTTGTTTGCGACATGCGCGGGGGCGCTTTTTTCAATGACCTTTTCGAGGCGCTTCTCGAGCTCGAGGGAAAAGAGATCAACCACGAGATCCTTTTTCTCGAGGCGAGCGATGAGATCTTGCTGCGTCGCTTTAAGGAGACCCGTAGGCGCCATCCCCTTTCCGAGACAGGGCTGCTCGAAGCGATCCAGGAAGAAAGAAGCGCCCTGGGCGAGTTAAAAGGTAAAGCGGACAAAGTGATCGATACCTCTGGGCTGACCCCGCGGGAGCTGAAAAAAAAGATTTTTGAGATCTACGAGCCCGGACGGCGGGAGAGAGGCATGCCTGTTTTACTGGTCAGCTTTGGATTCAAATACGGAGTGCCCCTCGATGCAGACCTGGTTTTCGATGTCCGTTTTCTGCCCAACCCGCATTACGTAGAGCATCTTCGCCCCCTGACAGGGGAAGATGCTCCCGTCAAAAAATATCTATGGCAGAAAAAAGTCACCCAGAGGTATTTTCAGAAGCTGCTCGATCTGCTCAAGTTCACCATACCCCACTATGCCCGTGAGGGTAAAGTACAGCTGGTTGTGGCGATCGGCTGTACCGGGGGAAAACACCGCTCCGTGGCCCTCGCCAGGGAGCTGGGACGGGTTCTGTCCCGCCGAAACCGGGTTTATATCGAACACCGGGATATTGATAAGGATTAACGGCAGCAACCAACTCATGGCGGCAGGCTTTTTACCGAAGGGGGAGATCGCGTTCAATGTCATTTTCCCAGCAGGTTAAGCTGGAGCTCGTTCGCCAGCCGCAAAAGAACCGCTGCTGCAGCCGGGCGGAGCTGACCGCCTTCATGCTGTTGCGCGGTTACCTCACCATCAGAAGCCGCGAATATATCCTCAGCGTCGGGGTGGAGCATACAGCTCTGGCCCGTTACCTGTTCCGCCTGCTCAAGGCCGTCGGTACCGGCTCGCCGGAGGTATCGAAAAAACAGATACAGCGGTTGGGGCTGAGGCGTTACCAGGTGCAGGTGGCGGGCTGGGGGAAAATCGACGCTCTTCTGCATACTCTGGGTCTGAAAAGCAGCACCCTGCCACGGCGGCTATCCAGGGGCCCCTCCCTGGTACCGCCACAGCGCTGTTGCCGGCGCGCCTTTATCAGGGGCGCTTTTCTAGCCGGGGGTTCACTGAATACACCCACCGGCTCCGGCTACCACCTGGAGATCAATTGCGGCTCGCGCGATGATGCCGCGCTCCTCCAGAGCTGCCTGAAGGAGCTTTCGATCAGCGCTTCTTACCGGTGCCGGCGGGGAAGCTACTATCTCTACCTGAAAAAAGCAGAAACAATCGCTGATTTTTTGAGGGTAATCGGCGCTGACAGCGCCCTTTTGCAGCTGGAAAGCGTTCGTGTCATCAGGAGCATGCGCAACCAGGTCAACCGCCTGGTAAACTGCGACACGGCCAATCTGGAAAAGGTAGTGGCATCTGCCCAGCAGCAACTTCTCTTGCTCGAGCGGCTGGAGCGCTGTTATGGTCTGAAAAACCTGCCGCCCCCGCTGCGGGAGATTGCGATGATGCGGCGCCGCTATCCCGAAGCTTCGCTGAGGGAGCTGGGACGGCTCTGTGAGCCGCCGCTGAGCAAATCGGCGGTGAACCACCGCTTCAGGAGGTTGGCGGCGCTGGAGCGAGAAGAGCGCCGGGCTACAGGTCAAAATTTATAGAACGACGCATAGACTAACTCAAAGGCCGGCGGAGTTAAGGGGTGGATCTTGTCGAAAGAAGGCTTTTTATGGCGAGGGTAATTTTGTAAAGCAGGGAATTGTCAAACACTTGTCGAAATTAACCACCGGGAAGTGAGCACCATGCAGCTTGATCAACGGCTTAAAATAGAGCAGACCCAGAAGCTGATTATAACCCCGGAGCTAAAGCTGGCCATTACCCTGCTGCAGTACTCCAACCTGGAACTGCAGGACTATATCCAGGAGGAACTGCTGAGAAATCCGGTGCTGGAGCTGGGGGAAAGCGAACCGGCGGGAGAGGAAGAGCCTGCTGAGGAAGAAAGCGAAGACGATTTCCCCTGGGAAGAATATTTTCAGGATCTGGATTTAGGGGGAACCGGGGCTGCTCCCCTCTCCGGCAACAGGGATTGGAGCGATTTTCCAACGATGGACAGCTACGCCGGCTCCCCGGAGTCGCTGACCGAAGATCTGCTCGGCCAGCTGCGCCTGTTGCCGCTTTCGCCCCGCCGCTATCGCCTCGCCGCTTATCTGATCGAAAATCTTGATCACAGAGGGTACCTCGGCAGCGATCTGGAGGAGCTGGCCGCTGCGGTGGGGGCCCCCATGGAAGAGATAGAAGAGGCTCTGTTGACAGTGCAGGGCCTGGAGCCTACGGGTATCGGCTCGCGTAATCTCCAGGAATGCCTCCTGCTACAGCTCTCCAGCCGGCCAGCCCCGCCGCCGCTCGCTTTTGAGATCGTCAAAGGATATCTCCCGGCCATAGCTGATGGACGTTATCGCCATATCGCCGCCGCTCTCGATTGCACCATCAGGGAGGTGCAGGAGACGGCCGACTATATCCGCACCCTCAATCCCAAGCCCGGCTCCGCATTCGGCGGCGCCTTGCAGACTAGATATGTAGTCCCCGATATTCATGTGGAAAAAGTCGAAAACAGGTATGTGGTGCTGTTGAATGACAGCCTCAGTCCCCGGCTGAGGATCAGCTCCTACTACCAGCAGCTGTTTAAAAGTAGAGCCACCGACGAAGAACTTTCCCTTTATATAAAAAACAACCTCGACAAGGCCTCCTGGCTCCTGCGCAGCATCGAACAGCGCCGTCTTACCATATATCGGGTCGCCCAGCAGATTGTAGAGATCCAGCAGCCTTTTCTAGATTACGGGATCAGAGAGCTTAAACCGCTCACCCTGAAGGATGTTGCCGGGGCCATCGGGGTTCACGAATCCACGGTGAGCCGGGCTTCAGCAAACAAATATATGCAAACGCCGCGCGGGCTCTTTCCATTAAAATATTTTTTCTCCAGCAGCCTTTCAGGTGAAGATGGTGAAAATTACTCCTCCCATAGCATTAAAAGTTACCTGCAGGAGCTGATCGAGGATGAAGATCCGCAAGATCCCTTCAGTGATCGGCAGCTGACGGATTTTTTGGTAGAAAAAGGGGTCACCATCTCCCGGCGCACTGTGGCCAAATATCGTGAAGAGCTCTCCATCCCCGCATCGCACCGTCGCCGCCGTCACTAGCCCCCCGGAGTCTGTCCTGGACCCGGGCGCTGCCGATAACTCCGCAGAGACGTCCGCTCCTCCTATCGCTGTAAAGAAGCTCCCCTTTCCCATTGTTGCGCCATAACGTTTTTGCAGTTATCTCTGGCGGGGCAAGGCCATTTACATTTCTGCCCGTGGCACTGCGCCGAGCAGGTGCAAACCCTGCAGGGCGTTTAAAGATTAATTTTGTGGTAGAATAATGAATATCAAAGAAATATAGCCCAAGGGATGGTGAGCGGTGGATGAAATTGAGCGTGGCCGACGTTGCGGTAAAGGGGAAAAGAGTGCTTCTGCGGGTTGATTTTAACGTTCCCCTCTCCGGGGAGCGTGTTGTCGACGACACTCGCATCCGGGCAGCTTTACCGACCATAACCGATCTGCTTAAAAGAGGGGCCCGCCTGATCTTAGCGACCCATCTGGGGCGGCCCGGTGGCGAGATCAGGCCGGAGCTACGCCTCGATCCCGTGGCGGCCCGTCTTTCTGAGCTGCTGGGGCGTCCGGTCTGCAAGGTGGATGAGGTTGTAGGCCGGGAGGTGGAGGAAGCGGTAAGGGGCCTGGCGGAGGGGGAAGTGTTGATGCTGGAAAATATCCGTTTCGAACAGGGCGAAGAGGCTAACGACCCCGATTTTGCCCGTCTGTTGGCGCAATTGGCCGATCTATTTGTCAACGATGCCTTCGGAACCGCTCATCGCGCCCATGCTTCCACCGCCGGAGTGGCTGAATATATCCCCGCTGTGGCGGGGTTGTTAATGATCCGGGAGATAGAGGTCCTTTCCCGCTGCCTGGAGCAGCCGGCACGGCCCCTGGCGGCGATCCTTGGGGGGGCCAAAGTATCCGATAAACTGCAGGTGCTTCACCGCTTCCTCGAGCTCACCGACACCTTGCTTATCGGTGGCGGCATGGCCAACACCTTTCTCGCCGCCCTCGAATGTCCTCTGGGAGACTCATTTTATGAGGAAGATTCCCTGGAAGACGCCAGGGATATTCTCGAGGCCAGCGAGGACAGCAACTGCTGCCTGCAGCTCCCGGTAGACTTGACCGTTACCCGGGAGCTAAAACCGCACAGCCCCTTTAAAAACGTAGCTGTGGGGGAGGTTGCCGAAGGGTGGAAAGCCGTTGATATCGGCCCCGAGACCGCCTCCCTTTATAGCGATATCGTTGCGGAGGCCGGCACGATCCTTTGGAACGGTCCGTTGGGCGTCTTTGAGACCGCTCCATTTCACCGGGGCACTGAAAAGGTTGCCCGCGCCGTAGCCGGCAGCAGGGCTTTCTCCATCGTCGGCGGTGGAGATATTGTCGCCGCCCTCGAGGGTTTCGGTCTCGCCGATGAGATCGGTTTTATCTCCACCGGAGGCGGCGCCACATTGAAACTTTGGGAAGGGGCCGCCCTTCCCGGCATAGAGGTTCTTCAGGATAAAGAGTAACAAAAAATATGAGAAGGAGAGGATTGGACCATGAAGCTGATCATCGCCGCCAACTGGAAGATGCATAAAACAGCGGCCGAGACTGTCTCTTTCTGCAACAGCTTAAAATTGAGGGAAAAAGAATTTAGCGGGGTGGAGGTACTGCTCTGTCCACCCTATACTGCCCTTTCGGCAGCGGCGGCTGCCCTGAAGGGAAGTGCCATCAAGCTGGGAGCGCAAAATATGTCCTGGGAGACAGAGGGCGCCTACACTGGAGAGATCGCTGCACCCATGCTCAAGGAATTTGGGGTGACCCATGTGATCCTCGGCCACTCTGAGCGCCGCCATATCTTCGGCGAAGCGGACAACGTGATCCGGAAGAAACTCGAACAGGCGCTTCGTTTCGGGCTGATCCCCATTCTCTGTGTGGGCGAAACCGGAGAGCAGCGCAGCGGCGGCGATACCGCTGCCGTCCTGGAGAGCCAGCTGCGGGCGGCTCTGGAGGGCCTTGATCGGGAAAGCATCGCAGAGCTGATCATCGCTTACGAACCGGTTTGGGCTATCGGTACGGGGCAGGCGGCTTCACCCACCGATGCCGCCGATGCCGCTTCCCTGGTGCGCTCAGCGGCCGAAAAGTTGTTGGGCGGTGCCATGGAGGGTGCCCTAAGGGTGCAATATGGCGGCAGCGTCAACGCCGGCAATATTGATGGATTTGTCACCCTTCCCCCGGTAAACGGTGCTCTCGTGGGCGGAGCCAGCCTGGCGGTAGATACCTTCGCCGATCTGATCAAAGCGGCGGGGGAGGCGGCCGAATGCTGAATCCCGTAGTTCTGGTGATCCTCGACGGCTGGGGTTATCGCCAAGAATCCCATGGTAATGCCATTTTGCTGGCAGATACGCCCCATATGGATCACCTCACCGGGAATTTTAGTCACTGTCTGCTCGGAGCCTCGGGAGAAGCGGTGGGGCTGCCGCCGGGGCAGATGGGCAACTCCGAGGTGGGGCACCTCAATCTGGGAGCGGGGCGGATCGTCCTGCAAGATTTTACCCGCATCTCCTGCGCTATCGAAGAGGGCAGCTTCTTTGAAAATCCCGTCCTGAAGGAGGCGCTACAGAAAGCGGATCGCTCCGGAGGCAATATCCACCTCATCGGGCTGCTCTCCGACGGGGGGGTGCACAGCCATGTTGATCATCTGGAAGCGATCCTCGATCTGGCCGATAAGCAGCAGGTGGGGCCTGCCTTTGTCCATGCTATCCTCGACGGCCGCGATACGCCGCCCGCCAGCGCCAGGCCTCATATTGAGCGCTTCTACCGGCGCAGCCTGGAGCGGCGGAACGGTTATATCGCCACGATCTGCGGGCGTTACTATGCCATGGATCGGGACAGGCGCTGGGAGCGCACGGCGAAGGCTTATCGCGCTTACGTCTACGGTGAAGGGAACCGCTTTTCCGATCCCTGCCGGGCCCTGGAGGAGGCTTACCGCCGCGGTGAGACCGATGAATTTGTTCAGCCGGTGGTGATCACCGATGATGACGGCGCAGCCCTGGCGCCGATCCGGGATGGCGACAGCGTCATCTTTTTTAATTTCCGCCCCGATCGGGTGCGTCAGATCAGCCATGCGCTACATGATGAGCACTTTACCTGCTTTCAACGCGGCCCGGCACCGCCGCTACCCTCTATGACAACGCTGACAGAATACGAGCGGGACCTTTACCTGCCCATGATCTTCCCCCCGGATTATCCCGAAAATACCCTGGGCCAGATCTTCAGCGATGCCGGTTTACCCCAGTTACGCGTTGCCGAAACCGAAAAATATGCCCATGTTACATTTTTCTTCAATGGAGGGCGTGAAAAAATATTCCCCGGTGAAGAGCGGATCCTGGTTCCTTCACCGGGAGTGGCCACTTACGATCTTCAGCCGGAGATGAGTGCCGCCGGCGTGGCGGATATCGCCAGGCGAGCAATAGTTGAGGGCAGGCACCGGCTGCTGGTCGTTAATTTCGCCAACCCCGACATGGTCGGCCATACCGGCATCCTGGAGGCGGCGATAAAGGCTATCGAGACCGTCGACAGGCAGCTCAGCCGGGTAACAGAGGCAGCTCTAGGGAAGGGATGGCGGATGATTATTTGCGCCGATCACGGCAACGCCGAGGAGATGATCGACTCTGGGGGCGGCAGGCATACTGCTCACACCGTGAACCCGGTCCCCTGTATCCTGCCGGGCTGCGGCCCGGTAAAATTGCGGCAGGATGGGCGACTGGCGGATATCGCCCCGACGATACTGGAGCTGGCGGGCCTCCCTCAACCCGAAGAGATGACCGGGCGGAGCCTGCTAATATAATTTCACTTCGAGTAAAAAGGAGAGCATAATGATGGCAGATCGGATCAAAGAGATTAGAGCAAGGGAAATTCTCGATTCGCGGGGGAACCCTACCCTGGAAGCGGAGCTGTTTTTGCAGGGCGGCTGGTCCGGCCGGGCGTCGGTCCCTTCCGGCGCCTCCACCGGCGCTTTTGAGGCGGTGGAGCTGCGCGATGGTGATAAGGAGCGCTACCTCGGCAAGGGCGTGCTCCGGGCGGTGGAGCATATCCATGATCAGATCGCGCCGGTTCTTCGCGGTCTCAGCGTTTTAGAGCAGCAGCACCTCGACGCAGTGATGATCGAGCTTGATGGGACACCGAACAAGGGTAAGCTTGGCGCCAACGCCATCCTTGCCGTCTCTATGGCTGCCGCCCGTGCCGCCGCAGCGATGCTCGAGCTGCCCCTCTATCGCTACCTAGGCGGTCTGCGGGGAGGCCTGCTACCGGTACCCTTCATGAATATCCTCAATGGAGGCGAGCATGCCGATAATAATGTCGATATCCAGGAATTCATGATCGTCCCCGCCGGGGCGGCAAGCTTCAGCCGCTCCCTGCAGATGGGGACGGAGGTGTTCCATCACCTCAAAGAGATACTCTCCTCGCGGGGCCTGAGCACAGCGGTGGGTGATGAGGGCGGCTTTGCGCCCGACCTCGATTCAAACGCCGCCGCCCTTGATCTGATCGTCGAAGCGATCACCGCTGCTGGATATCGGCCTGGGGAGGATATCTTCCTGGCGCTCGATGTGGCTGCCACCGAATTGATGGAGGGGGATCGCTATAATCTTGAAGGGAAGGCTTTCAGTGCCGGTGGGCTGATCGAATACTACGGCAGCCTTGTTGAACGCTATCCCATTATCAGCATCGAAGACGGTCTGGGCGAGGAAGACTGGGACAGCTGGGATCTTTTAACCCGCTCGCTGGGTGGGAGAATAAAGCTCGTAGGAGATGATCTTTTTGTTACCAATCCGCAGCGTTTTGCCGCCGGGATCGAGAAAGGGGTGGGCAATGCCATCCTGATCAAGCTGAACCAGGTGGGCACCCTCAGCGAGACCCTGGAGACGATCGCGCTGGCGCACCGTTGCGGCTACGAGACGATTATCTCGCATCGTTCCGGTGAGACCGCCGACAGCTTCATCGCCGATCTGGCGGTGGCCTCGGAAGCGGGGATGATCAAGACGGGGGCGCCCTCCCGGGTCGATCGCGTGGCCAAGTATAATCAGCTGCTCCGCATCGAGGAGGGGTTGGGCAAAAGCAGCCGCTTTGCTGGAAGCTCGATTCTCTAGCGGTGGGGACAATTTGCCCGGCCTCTCATTCTGTGTTAAAATGAACGTGGATTTTGTTTATTTGCGGGGGTGGCAACAATGCTGATCAAGGTGCTGACGGCGCTCTATGTTCTCGTCTGCCTGGGGTTGATCGTTACGGTGCTGCTGCAATCGGGGCGCAGCGCCAGCCTGGGAGTGATCGAGGGCGGTGCCCAGAGCCTTTTTGGCAAGAAAAAAGGGCTTGATGAAAAGCTGGGCCAGGTGACCACCTATCTGGCGATAGTGTTTATGCTGTTTACAATTGTGCTGACAATTATACGGTAAAACCTTTATTCTTTGCGGTGGAGATAAGGGAGCGGGGTACCAACCTGCTCCTTTGTTGTTAATAGACCGCTTTCTTTTACTTTGCCGCCGCCGGGGGTATAATGTAAACATGTTCTTAATTAAGTAATATTTTGGAGGAGAGACTTATGAAGCGCGAAGAAGCGTTAAGTTTGGTCAAGGAAGAGGTAAAAAATAAAAACCTGCTCAAGCATATGCTGGCCGTTGAAGCGGTGATGCGCCGCCTCGCCGGGGAACTGGGCGAGGACGAGGAGCTCTGGGCTCTTGCCGGGCTCCTGCATGATCTCGATTACGATAAGACGGTCGATAATCCCGAGCAGCATGGCCTTCTGGGAGCGCAGATCCTGGAAGAAAGGGGTTTGCCGGAAGCGCTGATCCAGGCGGTGAAGGCCCACAATCCCGCTCTCGGTGTGGAGAGGCGGACACCGATGGATAAGGCCCTTTACGCCGCCGATCCCGTTACCGGGCTTTTGGTAGCGGCGGCTCTGGTGCATCCGCAGAAGAAATTGGCTGCCATCGATCTGGAATTTGTGATGAAGCGATTTAAAGAAAAAAGTTTTGCCCGCGGCGCTGACCGGGGGCAGATCGAGACTTGCCGCGAGTTGAATCTCTCCCTCGAGCAGTTTTTAGCTCTGAGCCTGGAGGCGATGCAGTCCATTGCGGCAGATCTGGGGCTGTAAAAACAACGATGAGATCTAGAAAAAAGAAACCCAATTCGATACCCGGGCTGCAGGACAGAATCGTGCAGGTACTGTCGGCCCATCGCCGGCGTTCCCTGGCTCTGCCGCAGCTGCTGAGATCCCTGGGCTTGCGGAAAGAGGAAAGAAATGTGCTTTCAGAGCAGCTGCAACTAATGCAGTCCGCAGGGCTGCTGGTCAAAACAGGGCAGGGGCGCTATGGCCTGCCCCGCCGGCTGAAGTGCGTCACCGGAGTTCTTGAGGGAAACCGCAAGGGGTACGCTTTTCTCAGGCCCGATCTTGAACAAAACGGGGATGTATTTATCGGCCCGCGCAGCCTCAATGGCGCGGTTCATGGCGACCGTGTTCTGGTGCGCCTGCTCTCACCGGGCGGCCGTCCCAACCGCGAGGGTGAAGTAATAAGTGTCCTGGGGCGGGGCTGCCGGCAGCTCATCGGGACCCTAGAGCAGCGGGGTAAAAGATATTTTGTCGTACCCGACGACAGCCGTCTCGGCCGGACGGTGGAGCTCTCGCGCGGCTTGAAGAAGGCCCGTCCGGGAGAGAAGGTGGTTGTGCGGATAGATTCCTGGCAGAAGGGGAAGCGCCCTACCTGCGGCCACCTTATCGAGCGGATCGGGAAGGCGGGCACGGCGCAGACAGAGCGGCTCCTTTTTGACCGGCAGCATGAACTGCCCGACAAATTTCCACCGGCCGCGCTTCGTGAACTGGGCACGCTCCCACCTGCGGAGGCGATCGGCAAGATCGCCGCTGCTGAAAAACGGGCCGATCTGCGTAGCTTGCCAGCAGTCACTATCGACGGGGCCGGGGCAAAAGATTTTGATGATGCTGTTTCATTGGAAACTTTACCGAAGGGCGGCTACCGGCTGGGGGTGCATATCGCCGATGTTTCACATTATGTTTCCGAAGGGAGAGCGATCGACCGGGAAGCGCTGAAAAGAGGAACCAGCACCTATCTGGTGGAGCGGGCTGTGCATATGCTGCCGCCCCTGCTTTCGGAGGATCTTTGCAGCCTCAGAGCTGGCGAAGATCGCCTCGCCTTGAGCGCGCTCATCGATCTCTCCGCCGCTGGGGAGGTGCAGCGCTACCGCTTCTGTTCCTCCCTGGTAAGGGTAGCCCGGCGCCTGACCTATCCGCAGGTGGAGGCTTACCTCACGAAGAGGAGCACACCAGGAAGCGATCGTTCATTTCCCGGTGGAATGCTTGATCTGATGGACAGGCTGGCCACGCTGCTGCGGCAAAAGCGTATGCAGCGCGGCACCCTTGATCTCGATATCCCCGAGCCGCAGTTTATCCTCGATGAACAGGGCAATGTCATCGCCATAGAGCGACGCCGTCAGGGGCGCTCCGAATCGCTCATCGAGGAGTTCATGATCCTGACCAACGAGGTTGTCGCCGCTTATCTGACCGGCAAGGATCTGCCGTTGATCTACCGGATCCATGCCCAGCCCGCTGAAGAGAAGCTGGCGGCTCTGCGGGAGACGCTGCTCCTTCTAGGAGATGAAACCGCCGCCGCAGTGCGCCGCTTCAAACCGCATCATCTCAAGACCCTCCTGGAAAGATCCCGCGGCGAGGTCACAGAATCCCTGGTCCGTCAGCTGGTGCTGCGCTCCTTGCCACAGGCCCGCTACAGCATCGTCAACGAGGGCCACTTCGGGCTGGCTTCGCCCTGTTACTGCCATTTCACCGCTCCCATCCGGCGCTATCCCGACCTGGTGGTGCACCGGATCCTGAAAGAGTCGCTACAGCCTGGAGGGCTTGGGAAAAAAAGGTTGGCCCAGCTACAGGCGCAGTTGCCGGCGACAGCAGATCATGTTTCGGAAAGAGAGCGGGCGGCGATGGAAGCGGAGCGGGCCAGTGAAGATCTTAAAAAGGCGGAGTATATGGAAAGTAAGGTAGGAGAGGTCTTCCCCGGGGTAATCAACGGCGTCACCGATTTCGGCCTCTTTGTGGAGCTGGAGAATACAGTTGAGGGGATGATTCCCCTGAGCGAGCTCACCGACGACTACTATATCTACCGGGAACGCTCAGCGGCGGTAGTGGGCGAGCGCACCCGTAAAACTTACCGGCTGGGCGATCCGATCCGGATCAGGGTAATCCGCGTAGACAGCGCCGCCGGGAAGATCACTTTCGGTCTGAAGGAAGATTGATCGTTTACTTCTCGCCGGGTTTTGGCTATAGTGGGAATAGAAGGAGGGTTCAGAAATATGGATCTTTACGAAACATTGACCGGCAGGCGCAGTATCCGCAGGTATACGGAAGATCCCGTTTCCGACGAAGCGCTCCTGAAGGTGTTGGAGGCTGCCCGCATCGCCCCTTCCTGGGAGAACAGGCAGTGCTGGCGCTTTATCATCGTGCGTGAGCGCTCCGTCAAGGAGAAGCTGGCCGCCTCCCTGCCGGAGAGAAACCCCTGCCGAAGGGCCATCACCGCCGCCCCCATCGTTATCGTTCTCTGCGCCGATCCTGCGGCCTCAGGACAGCCCGATGGGAAGGAATACTACCTGCTTGACGCCGGCCTGGCGATGCAGCAGTTGATGCTGGCCGCTCATGCCGAGGGCCTCGGCACCTGCTGGGTAGCCTGGTTCAAAGAGGCCGTCGCCAGGGAGG
Organism: Bacillota bacterium; assembly: GCA_012840855.1. GTDB lineage: Bacteria > Bacillota > Dethiobacteria > DTU022 > DTU022 > JAAZPQ01. Next base: position 57,522 of record DUVX01000150.1, read on the forward strand.
CCTGCAATGTGCCCGCCCCTTACCGCGTTGTTGCCCTCACCCCGCTGGGCGTACCCGCCCGCAGGCCCTCCCCCCGCCCGCGCAAAGCGCTGAGCGAGATCGTCTTTGCCGAGGAATGGGACCGTCCCCTCCCCTAAATGCAACATTGGGGACGTACTTGTTTGTTGCATCCCAGCCATCGCAGTGGAGCAGCGTTGGTGCTAGGATGATTCTTCTCCCCTGTTCACGCGCCGCTCATAGAGCCGGTTTGTGATCGCTTTACATATCTCACCAAGCAAGAGTGGGGTCATCGAAAGGGCAGCGACGTAAAGCCAACCCTCTCTACCGAGCGGGACTGCGTGGAAGATGGCAGCGGCGGGTGGAACCAAAAGGATGGCCAGCTGCAGCGCGCCGGAGATAAAGACGGCTCCCAGCAGCGGCCGGTTGCCGAAAAGCTGGGGGCCGATCACAGAGCGATGCAGCGAGCGAAAGTTGAAAACATGGACCAGCTGGCATAAAGCGAGGGTGGCGAAGGCCATGGTCCGCCCTTTTTCGACGGATTCGCCGGCGCCAATAGAGAAGGCGGTTAGGGTGATCAGGCCGATAATGAGGCCGAAAAGGACGATGGTGCCTAGAGAGCGGCGGCTGAAAAGGCCGCTTCCGGGGCTGCGCGGTGGCCGGTGCATTGTATTGCTTTCCTGTGGATCGACCCCCAGGGCGAGCGCCGGCAGACTGTCGGTGATCAGGTTGATCCAGAGAATCTGCAGCGGCAGCAGCGGCAGCGGCCAACCCAAAAGGATCGCAGCGAGGACGGTAAAGATCTCGCCAGCGTTGCAGGAGAGCAAGAAAACTACCGCTTTCTTGATATTTTCATAGATAACCCGCCCCTCTTCGACAGCCCGTACGATGGTGGCAAAATTATCATCAGCCAGGACCATCTCGGAAGCTTCTTTGGCTACGGCAGTACCGGCCCGGCCCATGGCGATGCCGATATCGGCCCGCTTCAGGGCGGGAGCATCATTGACCCCGTCGCCTGTCATCGCTGCGCACTCACCTTTTTCTTTCAGTGCCTGAACGATGCGCACTTTCTGCTCCGGTGCCACACGGGCAAAAACTTTGAGATCTTTGATCCTCCCCGACAGTTCCTTGTCATTGAGCTGCTCGATCTCCCGTCCGCTGATGAGCTCTGCACTATCAGAAGCCAACCCCAGTTCCCTAGCGATAGCCAACGCCGTCGCCGCATGGTCGCCGGTGATCATCTTCACGGCGATGCCCGCATCGAGGCAGGTTTTGATCGCTGACTTGGCTTCTGGACGCGGCGGATCGATCATCCCCATGAAACCGGCAAAGATGAGCCCCTGTTCGTCCTCCTCTGCAGCATGGTTGCTGTCTTCCGGAAGGGGACGGAAAGCAAAGCCGAGAACTCGCAGAGCGCTGCTCGCCATCTTCTGATGGCGCGAGAGCAGCTCTTCTTTTTTGGAAGCGGTCAGCTCTTGCGGCCCTGTGGACGTAAGCAGATAGCGGCAGCGCTCCATGATCAGATCGGGAGCTCCCTTTACCAGGAGCCAGCGGCGGTCTCCTTCCAGCTCTGGCCAGGGCAGATCGAGATCGCCGCGATGGACCGTGCTCATTATCTTGCGTGTTGAATCAAAGGGATGTTCGTCTACCCGCGGCAGTAGCGTCCTGAGTTGCTCGCCGTGGAGCCCTGCTTTTGCAGCGACGGCGATGAGCGCTCCTTCGGTGGGATCGCCGATCACCCTCAGCCGTCCTTCCTCTTCCGCCAGGCGGCTGTCATTATTCAAGAGGCCGATCGTGAGAAGAAGGCGCAGGCGCCGATCCTGATGCGGTTTGATATTCCGCTCTTCCTGCAAGAATTCTCCCTGGCCCTTGTAGCCCTCACCGGTGACGCTGATTGTACCGCCGCCGTAATCAATCTGCCGTACAGTCATCTCGTTTTGCGTTAATGTTCCCGTCTTATCCGAGCAGATCACCGTGGCAGCACCCAGCGTCTCCACCGCCGGCAATTTGCGGATAATGGCCCGCTGCCGGGCCATACGCTGTACCCCCAGGGCCAAAACAATGGTGATAATGGCCGGCAGCCCTTCGGGGATGGCGGCTACAGCCAGGCTAACCGAGGTAAGAAACATCTGCAAAAGATCATGCCCTCGTAGCACGCCTAGGGCAAAGATAAGGGCGCAGAGGAAGACAGCGAGCAGCCCCAGCTGGCGGCCGAAGCGGTCGAGATTTTTCTGCAGCGGTGTTTTTTCCAGCGGGGCTGCCTGGATCATCCCGGCAATACGACCGATCTCCGTATCCATCCCTATAGCGGTGACCATGGCCCGTCCTCTTCCGCCGGTTATAATTGTCCCCCGGTGAACCATATTGTTACGCTCGGCGGGCGCCAATGCAGCCGGGGCGGGGTCAGGATTCTTTTCGACAGGAACCGATTCGCCGGTCAGGGCCGATTGATCGACGGTAAGGCAGGCCGCTTCGATCAAGCGGGCGTCTGCCGGGCTGAAATCACCCGGCTCGAGCAGGATCAGATCGCCCGGTACCAGTTCGCGGGCCGGCATCTCGAAAAAGGCGCCCTCACGGATCACCTTCGCTGTGGGTGCGCTCAGGGATTTCAGGGCAAGAAGTGATTTTTCAGCCTTGTATTCCTGGACTACCCCCAGGATAGCATTGAGCAGAACCACGGCCAGTATAACGACGGCATCGGTTGTCTCACCGATGGCCAGCGATACCGCAGCTGCGGCGATGAGCAAAACAATTAGAAATTCCTTGAACTGCGTCAGAAGCAGCCCCCAGAGGGTGATCCCTTTCTTTTCCTCCAGTTCATTGGGGCCGTACTGTTTTTGCAACTGCTTCACCTGGACCAGGTTCAGGCCGCTGTTGCGATCAGAGTTCAGCGCTTCCGCTGTGCGTTCAGCGCTCAGGGTGTGCCATGTATTTTCCAAAGGTTGTCCCCTTCCAGTCAAATTATAACCCCCATGATAAATAAAAAACCTTTAACATGAACCCATGTTAAAGGTCTCGCTGCTTGCGGATAGCAAGTGGTGGACCAGGTATTGCTACCGTGATGTTGATCCACCGGACAGGTAAACCTGCCAGTTACTCCCCTTTGGCCCCCATTATAGCTTCCTGCCGCGTTGCAGTCAAGCAGTTGATAACCTGTTGCACTGGAATGGTAAGGGCGAACAGAGTTCGCCCGCCATCTGCCCTAAAGGTGCGAGCCCAGCCAGGCACCGTAGAGAATTCCCATTTGGGCGGGGATATAGGTCAGCCAGATCCAGAGGTGAGGCCTGATCATCGCCAGCCCTCCGAAATCGGTGATCCCGATGATCGTGTCGGAGATGAAGAAAAGGAACGCCCCTACTAGGATCATCCACCACCAGCCGGCCAGCTGCAGGGCGGTGATGAAAGCAAAACAGAGCATCGTTCCCAGCAGTAAAGAATAGATCAGAGCCCCCAAATTCAAAGCCGATTTCTTTTCCGGGTTGCGTATAAAAAACCACCAACTTATAATTATGGCCAGCCAAAAGGCGGCGAGAATCAAGCCTGCATATAGCGATAGACCTGTCTCTAGCAAGGTATAAAAGGCGGCGATGTAAAGGATTTGGGCCGGTGCGAAAGCGAGCATCCCGCCGATACGGGGATTTTTAAGCGGAATCACTCCCGCATTAAACAGATCACCTATAAAAGAAAAGATCATTCCGAGGAGCAGCAGGTTGCCGGTTATGTTGCGCAGCGACAGAGAGATGAGCAATGCAGTTAAAACCAGAGATAAGCTGAGAATAATTCTGATTATAAGAGGAAGGCGGATTTTTTTAGGATCATCAGAGACTATCTGGCGGCCCTGATTAAGGCCCCACCCCAGTAACAAGAGTTGTCCTAAAGCCAAAACCGATAATATGACGGGGATAGTAGTGACCTCCTTTTGTGCTGAATAATCTATAATTCAAAGCAATTATATATATAACATACAAAGGGGAAATAAGCCAACTTTATGGCGAGCAGAGCCATTGCCTTTTTTAACCTTTTAGTCTTGACGGTGCACCCGGCCCGGTGCTATGATTCAGATGCTAAGTAGTGGAATGTACTGCTTATAAAGCCTGTTTTGCTTTCCGAGAGCGTTATTTATAAGGAAGGAACCGGGTTCATGGAGAAATTGGTCAGCCGCAATCGCAAGGCTTTTCATGATTACCATATTGAGGAGACCTATGAAGCAGGAATTGTGCTTCAGGGAACCGAGGTGAAATCTGTGCGTGGAGCAAGGGTGAACCTCAGGGACAGCTATGCCCGGGTTGAAGGGGGCGAGCTTTACCTCTTTAATATGCACATCAGCCCTTATGATCCCGGGAATCGCTACAACCACGATCCGCGACGTACCCGGAAGCTACTGATGCACAAAGCGGAGATCGGCCGCCTTGCCGGCAAGGTCCAGGAAAAGGGTTATACCCTTATTCCGCTTAAAATATATCTCAAGCGGGGCCTGGTCAAGGTGGAACTGGGCCTGGCCCGGGGGAAGCGACTTTATGATAAACGGCGCTCAATTGCCGAGCGCGATCAGCGGCGCGAAATGGAACGCGCCCATAAGGAAAGGCTGCAAAATAGTTAAACCATCAGCCGTCGGTCTGCCAACCGGTGAAAGCAGCCGGTTAGTGCGTCTGTGGCGCGCAAAGTTGCAATTATATGGAAATAGGGGTTTATCTTTGAGCACCTTTCGGTTATAATATAATGTGAGCCCATTAAATTCGTGGGGGCGTAAGGATTCGACGGGGGTTATGGAGACAGGAGCGGCAGGTTCGGGACCATGGCCCGGTAAAAACATGGAACGGCTATAAACGCCAACGATAATCTAGCCTACGCTGCTTAAATAAGCAGCGCGTCCCTTCCCTTCCTGACCGGGGGTGGGAGTAGGGGCGTCGACAAACCGGCCTACCGCTGCAAGCGGTCGCTCCACCGCTGCAGGGGGAAATACAACGGAGACGGCAGCACAGGATCCCGCTCCGGGGAGCCGGTGCTGCGAGAACAAATCCGGAGCTAAGCCTGTAGAAGCCTCTGTAAACTAGCCTTCGGACGCGGGTTCGATTCCCGCCGCCTCCACCAAATCAAATACCATCTTTTGGTAAAAGAAATTTTGTCAGCAGG